>JAFSYB010000067.1 GCA_017443765.1 Muribaculaceae bacterium
ACTCATAACTCATAACTCATAACTCATAACTCATAACTCCTCACTCCTCACTCCTCTATGCTTTTTAAACTCTATCCCCCACAGGCCATCCATGAGCTTGGCCAGCGCGGCAACCAGGAGGACACCATCTTCCCCGCCGCCGGCAGCGCCACCGAGGCCCAACGCCTGTTCATCGTGTGCGACGGCATGGGCGGCCACGAGCACGGCGAGGTGGCCAGCACCACCGTGGCACAGGCGATGGGCGACTACATCGCCCGCAACCACCATGACAACGAGCCGTTCACCGACCAGCTGCTCCACGACGCACTCGCACACGCCTACGACCTGCTCGACGCACGCGACACCGGCGGTGAACGCAAGATGGGCACCACGCTCACCTTGTTGTGCTTGCACCGTGGCGGTGTCACGGCGGCACACATTGGCGACAGCCGCATCTATCACCTGAGGCCCGCCACTGGCGAAATACGCTACATCTCGCGTGACCACTCCCTGGTGATGAACCTCTATCAGGCCGGCGAAATCACCCGCATCGAGATGCACACCTCGCCGCAAAAGAACGTCATCACACGCGCCATCACACCCGGCAGCGACAACCGCGTGCAGCCCGACATCGTCCACATTGCCGACGTGCTACCGGGCGACTATTTCTACCTGTGCAGCGACGGCATGCTCGAGCAGATGGACGACAACGAGCTCCTCCGTCTCCTTGCCGACAACGCCACCGATGCCGAGAAGCGCGACGCGCTCGTCAGTGCCACTGCACGCAATCACGACAACCACAGCGCCTACCTCATCCGCGTGGCCTCGGTCGAGCGCGAGGAAGGCGACGACACCCTGCCCGACGACGAAGCCACCACACGCGTCAACGCCCTGAACATCTACCGCCAGCGCGAGCAGGAAGATGCCGCCGGCGTCACCGTGCTGTCTTCCACACCGCCCCCGCACCAGTCAAAGCCTCGCAATGCCTATCCGCCCCAGCGGTCGTTATCCAGCGACCGCTCCCAGCACCGCAACAAGGCGCTCTTTACCCTCGCCGTACTCGCCATCCTCGCCGCACTCGCCTTTGCCTGCTACCACTTTTGGCCTATAAGCAACGAAGAACCCACCACGGCCGACACCGCCATTATCCTCGTCCCCGTCCCCGAACAGTCCACACCAGATACCGGCACTCAACCCACCAAATCGGTTCAATCCACCCAATCGGCCCAATCAGACCAAACGGCCCAATCAGACCAATCGGCCCAATCAGACCAATCGGCCCAATCAGACCAATCAGCTCATCCCGCTCCTCCCGCTCCTCCCGCGAAGCAAGGCTCATCGGCTTCCGAAAATGAAAGAATGAAGAAAAAGATTGAAGAAGCTGTGAAAAAAAGGAAAGACAATCATGACATGAATGGTCCCGGAAAAGACGGCAAGGAACGGGAAGCTGGCAAACCGGCAAATGTTGATCCTGCAAAAAACACGCCTGAACCGAGGGACCAATCAAATAAGCCCGAAACAAAAGATGCCTGAACAGTAATGAGAGCATATACCAACATTCCCCATCGACAATAGAATTATGAGCACAATCACACCAAATACCATGCTCCCGGTGGGAGCAACCCTCAACGGCAGGTATCGCATCGAGCGGTACCTGTCGTCGGGCGGTTTTGGCAACACCTACGTGGCCACCAACGAGTTTGGCGAGCAAGTTGCCGTGAAAGAGTTCTTTATCAAGGGCATCAACGAGCGTGACGAGGGCAGCACCACCGTGAGCGTGAGCAACAGCGAGAACCGCGGCAAGTTCGAGCAGCAGCGCGAGAAGTTCAAGAAAGAGGCCATGCGCCTGCGCGGGTTCAACAGCGACCACATCGTCAAGGTGTTCTCGTTCTTCGAGGAGAACGGCACGGCCTACTATGTGATGAACTACATCGACGGTGAATCGCTGTCGCAGCGTTTGGACCGGCTTGGCGGTATGCCGATGCCCGAGGCCGAGGTGCGCGGCATCCTCGACCAGGTGCTGGATGCCCTCGACGTGGTGCACGGCGCCAATCCGCGCTTGCTACACCTCGACATCAAGCCCGGCAACATCATGGTCGACTCGCGTGGCGTGGTGCAGCTCATCGACTTTGGCGCCAGCAAACACATCGACCCGACGACAGGCGGCGTCACCACGCATACCGAGGCCGCTTTCACCAAGGGCTACGCCCCCCTCGAGCAGGTCGAAGGCCGCATGGACAAAATCGGCCCCTGGACCGACCTCTACGCCCTCGGCGCCACCCTCTACCGCCTGCTCACCGCACAACAGCCGCCACAGTACAGCGACATCCAGGAGGAAGGCCCCGCCGCCTTCAACTTCCCCGCCGCCGTCAGTCAGCAAATGCGCGACCTGATTCTCTGGCTCATGCAGTCCGAGCGCAACAAGCGTCCGCAGTCGGTGGACAAGGTGAGGCAAAGATTGTCGGGTGATATCGACGAGGTTACGGTAGAGGCATTATCCGACAAAGCAACCGAGGAAACCCGGGCCGGGCAGCAGGGGAAAAATCCGGAACCAAAGCCAAAAAGCAATTTCCTGCCTGTTGTTGTGGCCATTGTGGTCGCATCAATAGTTGGCGGTATCTGGTGGGGCGTGCGAGGCTCTACGGGCAGCGTGGACCAAGGCACTGCTTCCACCGCAGTCGGGACCGGCACCACAGTGGCCAAAACGGTGGAAAAGCAAAAGTTCACCTACGCGCTCGATGGCACCACCTACACCTACACCGGTGACGTGGATGCTGACGGGGCACCCGATGGAAATGGCGAGGCCCTGTGGCCCGACGGACGAACCTACAAAGGCAAGTACAGTCATGGCAAGATGCATGGCGAGGGCGTGTTTGAGGACCCGAAGAACCAGTACATATTCAGTGGTGAGATGCGCAACGACCGTTTCTACCACGGAAAGATGACCTACACCGACGATGGCAGCTATTTTGAGGGCACCTTCCAAAAGGGTGACGCCTACGACGGTGACTTCACCGATGCCAATGGAGAGAAAAAGAAAGTGGTCAAAGGACAGTTTGAGGAATAAGGCAGTTATATGCCCGCCTTGTTAGAAACAAAAGTGTATCAACTGGGACGGGCACTCTATGAACGAATGGGGAAGGTTCGCTTCGAGAGATTCGTGGAATCGCTGCCAGGCATAGAGAAAGAGATGTTGGAGAAATAATGGATTGTATGGGTAGATTCATGCTGTGCCCCCATTTTGGAGCGGTATATATGGCGTCAGGACAGAATGATAATGAAGACAACTATAACAACATAAAACAACATTATAAAAAGTTGTAACAGTTGTCCAAGTTGTCTTCAAACATACCCACATCACATTCCCGCATGATATAGATAGAATGAAAATAGCAATAAAAAACAGAGAAACAACAATGAAACGAATCTTTACCCACTTGCTGGCGCTACTGCTCTTGATAGCCATTCCGTTGGCGGCTTCCGCCCAGGATGATCGCGGCTCGAAGAAGCCGGGTGCCACTGCGCCGAGGACGGCAACCACGAAGAAGGATAACAAAAAATCCAATTCAACCGGTAGCAAGAAATCGGACACCAAGAAGCAGTCGCGCTCAAATCAACCGTCACAGCGACAATCATCGTCACAGTCGCACTCGAATCAACCGTCACAGCCGCGCACGGTGCAAAATGTCAACACTGCACCCATCGCCAACCGCACGTTCACCGTGAATGGCGTGAGCTTCACGATGGTGGGTGTGCAGGGCGGCACGTTCACGATGGGCGCGACCGCCGAGCAGGGCAGCGACGCCTACGATGATGAGAAGCCTGCGCACAAGGTGACGCTGAGCAGCTTCAGCATCGGCGCAACCGAGGTGACGCAGGAGCTGTGGCAGGCGGTGATGGGCAGCAATCCGAGTCGTTTCACGGGCAACCTCCAGCGCCCGGTGGAGCAGGTGAGCTGGCATGACTGCCAGGTGTTCATCAACAAGCTGAACGCGCTCACGGGCGAGAGGTTCCGTTTGCCGACGGAGGCCGAGTGGGAGTACGCGGCCCGCGGTGGGAGCAAAAGCCGGGGCTGCAAGTACTCTGGCAGCAACTCGCTTGGTGATGTGGCTTGGTATACGGATAACAGCGGCACCACAACGCACCCGGTGGCCACAAAGTCACCGAATGAGCTTGGCCTGTACGACATGAGCGGCAACGTGTGGGAATGGTGCCAGGATTGGTACGGCAGCAGTTATTACAGCAGTTCCTCGTCAACGAACCCCACGGGTCCCACATCGGGCTCTAGCCGCGTGCACCGCGGGGGCGGCTGGTACAGCTACGCCAGGCGCTGCCGCGTGTCGTACCGCAACTGTCACAGTGCAGACCTCCGCGGCACCAGCCTCGGCTTGCGCCTCGCCCGTTAGTTCCCACCTTTCTCAAAATAATGAAAAAAGTTAAAAAAATAAACACTCGCATGATGAAATGCAATTCGGGAAGCGTGCCGCCAGGCCGCCCCGAATGGCATTTCATCATGTCGCAAATCTATTGAATATGCAAATCAAGACATTCTTCATCCCGGTCACGTCGCCCGAGCGTAGCGAGAGCGACGCGAACCGCTTTCTGCGCTCACACCGCGTGCTGCGAACCGAGCGCCACTTTGTTCCTACCGACGGCGGTTTCTGGGCCGTGCTGGTGGAGTATGCCGATGGTGACCCGGTGGCCGAGGCACCGCCAGTTGAGCGCCGCGAGAAAAAGGACTATGCCAAGGTACTCAGTGCCGAGGAATACCGCCGTTACGAAATCTACCGTGAACGGCGCAAGCAGCTTGCCACTCAGTACGCTGTGCCGGCCTATGTGATTTTCTCCAACGATGAGCTGGCTATCCTCGCCCGTCAGCCGCAGCTCAACGCAGCCACAGTGAAGAATGTGAAGGGTATCGCACCATCGCACCTGAACGATTATGTAGAGCAGTTCTACGGTCTGGCCGATGAGGTGAATGCCGATGAAGCGGGTGGGGCATCTAATTGAGCGCATTGCACAGACCGCTAATCTGCAGGAGGCGTTTCTGCGTGCCGCCCGAGGCAAGGGTTGCACACAGGCCGTGCTACGCTTCCGCGACAATTTGCACCCCGAGTTGGAGGCCATTGCGAGCGAGTTGCTCGACGGTTCCTATCGGTTCGGTCCCTATCGCTTCTTCATCGTGTTCGACCCCAAGCGGCGCATGATTTGCGCCGCCCCGTTTCGCGACCGCGTGACCATGCACGCGATGATGCGCATCTGCCACCCGGTACTCGACGCCTATCAAACAGCCGACAGCTATGCCAGCCGGGTGGGCCGTGGCACCTATGCCGCCTTGGAACGCGCGCGGCGGCTAGCACAGAGGTATCAGTGGTGGGCCAAGCTCGATGTGTGCAAGTATTTCGACAGCATCGACCATGGTGTGTTGATGCGACAGCTGTGCCGGCTGTTCAAGGATGGCGTGCTGCTGCGCCTGTGGGCCGACCAACTCGACGGTTACCACACCACGCCCGGGCGCGGCTTGCCTATTGGTAATCTCACCAGCCAGTATTTCGCCAATCACTATCTTGCCTTGGCCGACCACCATGCCCGTGAGCGGCTTCATGTGCCGGGCATGGTGCGCTACATGGACGACGTGCTGCTCTTCGACAGCGACCGTCACCGCCTGAACGACTTGGTAGCCCGCTATTCGGCCTATGCCACCCACGAGCTGGCTTTGGAAATGCACGACCCGGTCATCAACAGCAGCAATCAGGGAATCCCATTCCTGGGTTATGTGGTGCGACCGAGCGGCCTGCGGCTCAACGCCCGGAGCAGAAAGCGCTTCATCACCAAGATGGCTCGGTGGGCCGCTTGGTTGCGACAGGGGTTGGTTTCAGAGCAGGAATATGTGAACCATGTGACCTGTCTGATGGCTTTTGTCGACAAGGCCGATGTGAGAGATTTGAAACATAAACTGTCGACCATACCGGGAATGTATCCGCAAGGGCTCTAACCGCGTGAACCGCGGGGGCAGCTGGAACAACAACGCCAGGAACTGCCGCGTGTCGAACCGCAACAATAACAGTGCAGACAACCGCAACAACAACCTCGGCTTGCGCCTCGCCCGTTAGCTCCGCCCGCCCGAATGAAGTTCAATAAGAGAAAGGTGGAACAGGATTCCTCTCCCGGCCGCCCACCGATGTGTGGCGGCAAATGACAGTGACCCGCCGGCGGCCTTTAGTAGCATTTCCGCGAACGATGCCGTCGGTTTTTTGTAGCAAAACTGACTAAACGCCTTTTGAGGCGCAATCAATCCATAGAGGAGTAAAGAGTAAAGGGTAAAGGGTAAAGGGTAAAGGGTAAAGAGTAAAGAGTAAAGAGTAAGGAATAAGGAGTAAAGAGTAAAGAGTAACGCCATCAAGGGCTTTTGTTCTTATGTCAACCGCCATCAAGGGCTTATGTTCTTATGTCTTAATCGCCATCAAGGGCTTATGTTCTTATGTCTTAATCTCCATCAACGGCTTATGTTCTTATGTCAACCGCCATCAAGGGCTTATGTTCTTATGTCTTTTTTTGTCGCTCATTCTTTTGCTTAGTCCTATCAATCACCACTTATTGCTTAGTGCATGACCGTGTTTCATTTTTCGTGGGCTGAATTGGTGGCTGATTCAATTATTCTGCCTATCTTTGCAGCGCGATTGCTAAACGAAAAGTCATGAAGCACTTCTATACCTTTTTACTTGTTACGTTGGCCGCGTTGGCGGCCTTTACCATTCGTGCGCAGGACGACGTGGAGCCTCACGACACGGTGTGCGTCTATCAGACGTGGGAGGACATCTTCGACGGCACGCCCGACGATGTGCTGCTCGACCCCTATATTGAGCTGCTCTCGCCATTTGAGCTTTACTTTGAGACCCATGACGACGACACCAACCGCTGGCTCAACGACGAGGCAGTGGCCGTGGCCGTGGGCGACAGCTTGTGGATGCTGAACGCGGAGTGGCTGCAGCGCAATTTCAATGGCGACTGCCGCGACATGGAGAACTGGGTGACGTTCTATTTCAACCGGAAATGCGCCTTTGTGCAGTGGGCGCCTTTCCGGGCAGGCATGGGTATGCAGATGCTGAGCCAGCTGCTGGGCGACGAGGAGCTGATGTACAAGGATGTGGACAACCTGAAGCCCGACTTATACTTTATCGACTTCGCGCATCGCCGCGTGGACAAGGTGGGGCACAAGCGCCTGGCCGAGCTGCTGGAGCCCTATCCCGACCTGCTGCGCAGGTTCCAGAGCATGAAGGACTACAAGAAGTCGTCGGTGGTTCAGTTCTATTTCATGGAATATGTGCAACGCCTCGCGGCCGACCCCGATGCGCCGCTGATTACCGACTATTGACCGCCCTTGCGGTCAGGTGGGCAAACGCACACAGCCGCACCCTGGGGGCGCGGCTGTGTGTGCGTTTGATTGAGCCGGAATGATGAATCACAGACCCATCTTCTTGGCAATTTTGCTGGGGATGGCGGCCTTGTTGACCATGATGTCCATCGTCTTGCCCAGGAAGAAGGCCTCGCTCACATAGAAGAAGCCGTGGTAGAGCTGGTTGTCGTCCCAGCTGTTCTGCACCTTGAAGTAGCGGTTGCCCTCCTGGTCCACGGCCTTGCCCATGATCACCATGCCATGGTCGTCGGTGGTTTCCTTGTTGTCGAACCACTCCTGGCGCAGTTCCTGGGTGACCTTGATTTCCTCGACCGGACCCTTGATGTCCCACTTCTCGTCCTCACGGTCTTTGTCGCTGAGCTGTGTCCAGCGCTCCATGTCGCTGCCCTTCAGGTCGGGCACGTCCTTCACATCGGGGAGCACGGCATAGCCCTTGCGCCACTTGAAGCCCTTCTCGCTCACATCGGCGCCCCAGGCCACGGTGTAGCCGTTGTCGAGGGCATAGTTCACAATCTCAAGCAGCTCCTCCATGGGCACGTTCTGGTAGGGGTACCACAGCCAGTTGTCGGCCACCTCGAGGATGAACGGCTTGTAGAATGGGTGATGGGTGAACGACGAGATGCCGATGTAGTCTTCCATCTTGATGGGCAGCGAGGCGGCAAACGTCTTCGGAGTGTAGGTCTTGCCCTCCCAGGTGAAGGTTTCGGGCATCTTGCCCATGTAGGCGTCGAGCACGCTCTGGAAGCTTTCCTTCCATGCCGGGGTGAGCTTTCCGCGCTGGTTCTTCTTCACCACGTTCACCAGGCCACGGAGTGCGTCGCTCAGCTCGCTGGTGTCGAACTTCTTCTCGCCATGGGTCATGCCGGTGTACACCTCGTTGGGCACCATGCCGTAGTTCTCCCACACATAGCTCACATCGTCGGCAGCGCCGCCCTCGGCGAAGTTCACCGTGCCGTCCATGCGCACATACTTCACAGCCTTGTCGAAGTAGCAGTGGTTCACCACGAAGCCCTCGCTCAGGTGGATTTCCTTGCCCGTCTTGCGCAGAATCTCGCTCTCGAAGAATGTGTTGGTGGAGTAGCACCAGCATGTGCCTGACTTGTTCTGGTCCTTGACCGGCGTGGTCTTGACGATTTTCACATCGGTGAACTTGAACCCCGTGCTGTCGGGGATGACGACCTTGTCGTCGGCCATGGCACTCAGGCTGATGCCCGCTGCCAGCATAGCGATAAACAAATGCTTCATACTTTGTGAGTTAATTGTTTGATTTATAGTTTATTGATTTATCAACTGTAAATAGTGGCGGCGACGCGGCGGAGTTGCCGAATGTGTTCCATAGAGCTGGAGTTGCGCCTGAGCGTGGCATATTCCTGCCGCATGGCGGGCGATGGTGCCGCCTGGATGGCAAAACCATACTCGAGCGCCATCGCCGGCTCGGTGCCGAGCGCGCGCTTGCCGATGGGGGCCTCATTCAAGGCCGGGTGGGATTCTCCCGGTCGCTTGGCAAGCCCACGTTGCGAAATGCCTCGGAACTGCATTTCGCCGCTCGGCACCTCACTCAGGTGAGGCGGTTGGTGGGGTTTCTGATTATTTGCTGTCATTTGTGGCTCGCCAATCATCGAGTGACCGTCATTTGGCCACAAAATTACAAACAAAATATGGTGTTGCCAAATTTGTGAACATCTTTTTTGCAAAGGCGGGTTCTA
Source organism: Muribaculaceae bacterium (assembly GCA_017443765.1). Taxonomy (GTDB): domain Bacteria; phylum Bacteroidota; class Bacteroidia; order Bacteroidales; family Muribaculaceae; genus Sodaliphilus. Next base: position 9,103 of record JAFSYB010000067.1, read on the forward strand.
TAATGCTGACAAACCATTTGCGCTTGGTGTTTTTTCTCAATTTGTTTATGCACCTCACTTCTACGCTGAAAATGATTGCCAGTGTTGAATATTTTGACTACTTTTGCAATTTCAATATGCCAAGATGGAGAAAAAGCGTGTAGTGATAATCGGTTCGGGCAATGTGGCCACTCATTTGGGCCGCGGATTGCGCGAGGTGTGCAATATGGTGCAAATCTACAGCCGCACGCAGGCTCATGCTGCTGAGCTGGCGTGCGAGCTGGGAGTGGCCAGTGCGGTGAGCGCGCTCGAGGAGCTGTGCACCGAAGCCGACATTTATATCCTGGCCGTGAGCGACGACGCCATTGCGCCCATTGTGGCTGCGGTGCCCGACAACGGCGCGCTGTGGCTGCACACGGCTGGCAGCGTGGACCTTGCCGCGCTGCAAGCGCACCGGCGGCGCTGCGGCGTGCTCTACCCGATGCAGTCGTTCACGCGCTCGCTGCCCGTCAACTGGCGCGAGGTGCCGCTCTTTGTCGAGGGCTGCAACCGCGAGGTGGCTGCCGAGGTGCACACGCTGGCGGACCTGCTCTCGCTGCATGTGCGCGAGTGTGATTCGCGCCAGCGCATGGCACTGCACGTGGCGGCTGTGTTTGCGTGCAATTTTGCCAACCAGCTGTGGACCGAGGCCGCCGAGGTGCTCGAGGCGCACTCGCTTGATTTCCAGTCGATGCTTCCGCTCATCGGCAGCACAGTGGCGAAACTCGGCCTGCTTGCGCCCCGCGAGGCGCAGACCGGGCCGGCGCGACGTGGCGACACTGGCGTGATGAGCCGCCACCTGGCGATGCTCTCGGGAACAAAGCGCGACATCTACCAGCTGATGTCGCACGCCATCATGCAGAGCCACCAGGTTGATCGTGCCCCCGACTTCTCGCGGATTCGCGGCGTGGCGTTTGATGTCGACGGCGTGCTGTCGCCGAGCACCATCCCCATGCACCCCTCGGGCGAGCCGATGCGCATGGTGAACATCAAAGATGGCTATGCCATTCAGCTGGCCGTGAAGCTGGGCTTGCCTTTGGTCATCATCAGCGGTGCGCGTGTCGAGGCAGTGCGCGTGCGCTTTGCCGGGTTGGGCATGACCGACATCTACCTTGGCGCGGCGCACAAGCTGCCGGTGTTCAGGCAGTGGCTGGCGCAGCATGGCCTGCAGGCGCACGAGGTGGCCTTTGTGGGCGACGACATCCCCGACCTGCCCGTGATGCACGAGGCGGGGCTGGCCGTGGCACCCGCCGATGCCTGCCCCGAGGTGCTCGAGGCCGCACACCACATCGCCCCTTGCCTTGGCGGCCAGGGGGTGGCCAGGTATGTGATTGAGTGCATCCTCAAGGCGCAGGGCAAATGGCTGCACAGCGAAAAAGCCTTTGGCTGGTGATTCCAATCCCAATAAATGATTGTGTGAAAGTTACCTATAATGACCGTGTTAGAGAATTTGAGAAAGTATGATGTGGTGCTGGCAAGCCACTCGCCGCGCCGTCGCGAATTGTTCGGCGCACTGGGCATCGATTTCCGCGTGGAGGTGATCAGAGGCATTGACGAAACGCCTCCGCCCGACTTGCCGCGTCATGCCATAGCCGAATACCTTTCGCGCCAAAAAGCGGCGGCCTACGACATCAGTCCCAATGAACTGCTCATCACCGCCGACACCGTGGTGATACTGGGCGACGAGGTGATGGGCAAGCCGGCCGACGCGGCCCAGGCGCGCTCGATGCTCCGCCAGTTGAGCGGTCGCACGCACAGCGTGGTCACTGGCGTGACGGTCACCACCGCCGACACCGTGCACTCGTTCAGCGACGAGGCTTTGGTGACGTTTGACACGCTCAGCGACCAGGAGATTGTGCATTACGTCAAGCAGTACAAGCCCTACGACAAAGCGGGGGCATACGGCATTCAAGAGTGGATTGGCTACATTGGCGTGAAGTCAATCCACGGCAGCTTCTTCACCGTGATGGGGCTTCCTGTTCAGCGGCTCTACCAGCTGCTCAAGACCCTGTGAGCGTGCTCATCGCGTGCTGTGAGCACCGCCACCAGGACGGTGTCGGCAGCAACGGGCGTGAGCGGGATGTCGTCGGCGCGGAGCAATGCGGCGGACTTGATGGCAAAGCGCCCGCTCAGGTGGTGTCTGTCGGCCAGCGCCACGGTGAGGTGCCCCATGGTGGTGCGCAAGTTGAGCTCCACACAGGGGTTGAGGCCCAATGGCCTCCCGCCTTGCCGAAAAAGCAGCATATCCACGCCTAACGCCCCCTCGTAATGCGGGGCAACTATGCTTGTGACAGCCTGCAGCACGGCCTGCTCCACGGCATCAAAATCGGGAAAGGCACTCGTGATTGCTTGTCGCAGGACATCGCGACCGGCAACAACGCCGCCGGCGTATTGCGAGTGAAAGTCGCTCTCGAACACCGAGTACCCCCTCACCGTGGCACGGTTGTGGGCACATTCCATCTCAACGGCAAAGTCGGTTGCCCGGTCGTAGGCCTGTTCACAGAGTACGCTGCCTTGCCGCCGCAACGCACCGGCTGCCCGCTGCACGAAGTCGGTGGCGTGCGGGTCGATGGCACGCAGGATGCCGCGCCCGCTGCCGCTCCACGGGGCCTTGATGTAACACCCTGTGTGCGCCGTGGCAAAGGCGGTCACCTGCTCGAGTGTTGTCAACTCCACTGGGGACGGGCATAATTTTGTGCCAAGCACCTGACTCACATGGTTGTGAATGGCGATGGTTGTTTGCCGATGCGACAACTGCCGCCACTGCCGAATCTGTCCGGGAGTAGGCAGCAGTGTCTGGTTCACCCCCCAGTGCATCAGCCGCCACTGCATGGCGGCGCTCCACCCCCAGGGGCGGAAAGTGACATCATCAGGCAAATCGGCCAGTTGTCGGCGGTCGATGAGGGTCACGCGCAGCCCTTGCGCCTCCACCCAGGTCTGCTGCGTGACGTCGTCGCACAGCACGGCATTGCCCGGCCCGGCCAGCCAGCAAGGCAGCAGCTGCAGGTCGCGACGCAGCTGCTCGGCACGCGGTGGCGCGGTGTAATGCGCCTCGCCACTGGCCAGTGCCAAGTCGTTGTCGGGGTTGAAATAGTAGATGGTCAAGGCGGGAGATGGTGGAGTGTGAATTATGAATTATGATTGGTGGTTGCTGAATTGTGAATTATGAATTGTGAATTATGAATTGTGAATTATGAATTGTGAATTGTGAATTATGAATTAAGTCACATCTTTCTAAGATGGGTTTTGTGCAGTCATAAACAAATGCCTGAAGGCGTCTTCGACGCGGGCCACCTCGATGATTTTGATGCCAAGCTGCTGTGTGCGCACGCCCTTGAGGTTTCTCGCCGGCACCACGATGGCGTCGAAGCCCAGCTTTGCGGCCTCGCCGATGCGCTGCTCGATGCGCGTCACCGGGCGAATCTCGCCCGAAAGCCCCACCTCGCCCGTGAAGCAGATGCCCTTGTTCACGGCCGTGTCTACGTTGCTCGACAGGATGGCGCAAATCACCGCCAAGTCCATGGCCGGGTCGCTCACGCGCAGGCCGCCGGCGATGTTCAGGAACACATCCTTCTGCGCCAACTTGAATCCCACCCGTTTCTCGAGCACGGCCAGCAGCATGTTCATGCGTCGCTGGTCGAAACCGGTCACCGAGCGCTGCGCAGTGCCGTAGGCCGCCGTGCTCACCAGTGCCTGCACCTCGATGAGGAATGGCCGCGCACCGTCGATGGTCACCCCGATGGCCGTGCCCGACAGCACCGCGTCGCTTTGCGAGAGCAGCATCTCGCTGGGGTTGGTCACCTCGCGCAAGCCATCTTCTTTCATCTCGTAGATGCCTATCTCGCTCGTGTTGCCAAAGCGGTTCTTGATCGAGCGCAGGATGCGGTACATATACTGCCGGTCGCCCTCGAATTGCACCACGGCATCCACGATGTGCTCAAGCACCTTGGGGCCGGCAATGGTACCCTCCTTGTTGATGTGTCCGATGAGGATGACCGGCGTGCTTGTTTCCTTGGCGTAGCGCAGCAGAGCCGCCGCACATTCGCGCACCTGGCTCACGCTGCCCGCCGCGCTCTCGAGGGTGTCGCTGGCGATGGTTTGAATTGAATCCACAATCACCAGCCCCGGCGGGTTGGCCTTGATGCTGGCAAAGATGTTCTCTAACGATGTTTCGCACAGCAGGTAGCACTCGCAGTCCATGTGTCCGCCGGCGATGCGGTCGGCGCGCATGCGCAGCTGCTGCGGGCTCTCCTCGCCGCTCACATACAGCACCCGCCGGCTGCGGATGCGCAGCACATTTTGCAACACCAGCGTGCTCTTGCCAATGCCCGGCTCGCCGCCAATGAGGATGATGCTCCCCGGCACCAAGCCGCCGCCCAGCACACGGTTCAGCTCGCCGCTGGGCAGCTTGATGCGCGGCAGGGCCTCGGCCTTGACCTCCGAGATTTTCACCGGCACAATGGGCTCGCGGTTGTCGCCGCCAATAAGGCGTCCCTTGTTCGTTTTGGGGGCTACAGGCTCCTCAATCAGAGTGTTCCACTCGCCGCACGACGGGCACCGACCCACCCACTTGGGCGATTCGGCCCCGCAATGCTTGCAGAAATAGGTGGTTTTGACTGTCTTTGCCATAATTGATTGCAAAAATTAAACAATTAAGCATTAATAATGGATGACTTGCTCGTGTCATTCATCACTCGTCACTCGTCACTCGTCACTCATTACTCGTCACTCGTCACTCGTCACTCGTCACTCGTCACTCGTCACTCATCACTCATCACTTATCACTTATCACTTATCACTTAACACTTATCAAACCGTTGCCTCATAATCTCGCTGATGGTGATGGCGGCGGCCACGCCCACGTTGAGCGACTCGCTGCCCGCGCCCTTGGCACTGGGAATCAAAAGCCGCTGCGTGGCCAAGGCACCCACCTTGTCGCCAATGCCGCGCCCCTCGTTGCCGAACACCACAAAGCCGCGTGGCTCAAGGCACTGGCGATAGATGTTCTCGCCATCGAGGAACGTGCCCAGCACCGGCAGGTCGTGGTATTGCTCGAGCAGCTCCTCTAGGTCGGTGTAGTGAACCTTTACCCGTGCAATGGCGCCCATTGTGGCCTGCACCACCTTGTGGTTGTACACATCTACGGCGCCCTTGCTGGCAAAGATGTTGCTGATGCCATACCAGTCGGCCAGGCGCATGATGGTGCCCAGGTTGCCCGGGTCTTGGATGTTGTCGAGCACGATGTTCAGGCCAGCACGCACTTCGTGGTCGGTGAACGTGCGTTCGGGAATGTGATAAACGGCCATCACATCGCTGGGCGTGTCGAACTGCGATATGCGAGCCATCTGCCCTTTGGGGGTGATGACCACCTTGTCGTAGTGTTCGGCGGTGCCCATTTTGTCGTACCACGCCCGCGTGGCGATAAGCCACTGGCACTCAAAGGCCGGCCAGGTGTCGCGCACACACTTCGTGCCCTCGGCCACAAACAACCCCTCGGCATCTCGCCCGCGCTTGGCCCACAGCGAGCGTACCGTCTTGATGATTCCGTTATTGATATCTATCATGTTGCTACAAGTAGTTTCCTGTTTTGCAAAATTACAACTTATTTGTCAACCAGCCAAATCACGGCAAGGGTGTTCGTTGATGTTTTACGTGTCAACCCGCAAAATCCCGTGTTTTGCTGGCACCGTCCGGGTCAAAGGTGTCCGGACGAATTGCTTTTGATTTGAGAAACGTCCACGCGGCCGCGTGCAGTGATTCGGAATGGCGGCACCCCGCGGGCGAAACCACGAAGCACTCGCGACCGAACGGGAGCCCGCAAGGTGCCGCTGCTCCGAGGTACGGCACGCTGCCGCGTGGAAATTATTCAAAATTTTATTCAAAATTACACAGACAAATATTTAAAATTTCCGCTGTGAAAATTTTGAAATCAATTCTGATAAATTTCCGCCCGCAGGGCGCCGCCTTCCGGGTAACGGCACGCTGCCGCTTGATGGACGGCGAGTACGGCCTGGGGCTTGTCATGTATGGGCAGATGGATAGCCCGGCAATGATTCGCCCACATTCGCAGCAAGCCGAGTAGGTAAGCTCCTCAAGTCCAATAATGATTAACCTACCTTATGCTGAACGGCACGTATGGTGATGTGAGACGACAGGGAGCGAAAGAAAAACTCTCGCTCCCTGTGCTACTTGATGTCTGTTGCAATTTCAGTTGCATTGCTCGCTGCGCTGACCTGCGGGCGCGAACGCTGAGGGTGCGCCGGGAACTCAGGCGTCGGCAAAACATTTGCCATCGTCGAGGGTGATTTGGAGTTTGGTGTACTCGGAATGGAAATCGTTTTGCAGGCGATTCATATACCGGCGACATTCCCAAAGACACATGGGCAGGTCGTGGAGCAGGTGGTTCCCGCACGTTTGCGGTGTTGTTGCCGGAACCGCGGTTTGTGCGGTCATCCACTCCAGGCACTCGAGGGTCAGCTGGCGCATGTCTTCGACACGGTAAGTGCCGGTCATGATAATATACATGCCTGTAAGACAGCCCATGGGACCTACATAGACGACGTCCTGCTTAACTCGGCTGTTGCGGAACCATGTGGCCATGAGGTGCTCCATGCTGTGCATGGCGGCAGGTGCCACGGCGGGTTCCTTGTTGGGCTCGGTGATGCGCAGGTCGAATGTCGTAAACCCTTTGTCCTCGCGCGACACGTAAATCCCAGGCTTCAGGTGCGTGTGGTCGATGGTGAAACTTTGTATTACTTCCATATTGTTTAACGCTTGGCGTGCTTGCCTTTGGTTACAAAGCGTTCACCAGTTCGAGAATCTTCTGCTTGGTGTCTTCGGTTTTGTGCTCGTCGGCACAGGCTGTCACCACGCCGGTGTCCTCGTAGTTGCAAAAACTGGCGATGAGTTTGTACTCAGTAACGGCACTGTCGTAGACACCGGGCGAGTGTGACGACAGCAGTAACGCCATCTTTTTCACGTTTGCCGGCTTCATCACGCTGTAGAACCGCTGGATGGGGGCCTGAATCTGCGCGCTGAGCGTGAAATAATAGACTGGCGAGGCCAGCACAAGCACCTCGGCCTGGGCCAGCAGCGGATAAAGCTGCTGCATGTCGTCCTGCTGGACACACGCGCCATTGCCCTTGGTGTGACAATACTCGCAGGCCAGGCAGCCTGCAATCTTCTTCTTCGCCACATCAACGACTGTCACCTGGTGACCGGCCGCCTCGGCAGCTTTCTTGTACTCCTGGGCCATCCAGGCCGTATTTCCATTGGCTCGCGGTGAGCCTTGCAAAATCAGAATGTTCATCTCGGTTGGTGTTTTGGGGTGAGTGGTAAAATCGTGGTCACAGCATCTGCTCGATGCAGGTGGCAAGGTCGGCGGGTTCGGCGGTGGGCTCGAAACGCACCACTCGCGTGCCGTCGCGAGAAATCACGAACTTGGTGAAGTTCCATTTGATGTCGGGGTTGCTGGCATAGTTCGGGTCCTGCTTCGAGAGCATCTCGTCCATGAGTTTTGCCAGCTTGTGAGCGGGGTTGAAGCCGGCAAATCCGGCCTTGCTCTTCAGCCACTGGAAGATGGGGTGGGCATTCTCGCCATTGACCTCGATTTTTGCCATCAACGGGAATGTCACGCCGTGGTTCAGGCGGCAGAACTCGGCAATCTGCTCATCGGTTCCCGGCTCTTGGTGGCCAAACTGGTCGCAAGGGAAGCCGATAACGACCAACCCCTGGTCCTTGTACTGTTGATAGAGTGCCTCCAGGCCGTCGTATTGCGGGGTGAAGCCGCACTTGCTGGCGGTGTTGACGATGAGGAGCACCTTGCCCGAATAGCTGCCAAAGTTCACTTCCTGGCCCTTGTTCGACAGGGTCGTGAAATCATAAATACTTTCCATATCTTGTTCATTGTTGAGGTTTGTTGCAGCAATATGTAACAACAGGCTGGCAACAGCTGCGATTGCTGCGAGAAAACTGAATCTTTTCATTATGGAGGGGGCTCGTTTGTGTGGTCACTGTGCCAGAATGATGTTGATCAAGGCGTTCACATCGTCGATGTCGACGCGGTTGCGGCTGTCGCCGTTCACATTGGCATTGCCCGCATAGTCGTCACGCGTCTTGAAGTCCAAGATGATGTTCACCAGCGCGTTCACATCGTCGATATCCACCTTGCCGTTGCCCGTCACATCGCCAATCAGCCCGGTAAAGAAGCGCACATTGCACAGGGGCAATGGATAATCCCAGGAGCCAATCTGGTAGCTCATGTCCTCGTAGGTGGTGTACTTGACATAGACCATCATCTCGCGGTCGCCATTGTCATAACCGGGCTCGGCAGTGACGAGCATCGTGTAGACGTGGCAGGGGTTGGTGGTGACAGCAGTCTTGGTGATGTTCGCACCCACCACATCATAGCAAGGCCACTTGTCGGCATTGTCGAAGTTGTCGGTGAACGACACCACAGGCGTGCGGCCACGGCGGGGAATGTCGTCACCGCCATAGCCGCACCACCCATCCTCGTCGGCAATGGGTCGCAAGCCCTCGGGGAAGGTGAAGTGCATCTCGATATTGGTGAAATTGCCGCCTTCGGGCAGGGTGAGCGTGAGTGGAAGCTCAATCACCTGACCAATCTGCTCGCTGGTGATGACAAGGTCGGCGGCCGAGAGGTGTGCCAGCGACTGGGCCACCACGGTGACTGTGCAGGTGGCGCTCTTGCCGCTGCCGTCCTGCGCGGTGGCGGTGACAGTGGCCGTGCCCACGGCACGGGCGGTGACCAGTCCGTTGCTGCTCACGGTAGCCACATCGGGGTTGCTCGACAACCAGCCGAGTGTTTTGTCGGTGGCGTTATCGGGCAGCACGGTGGCTTTGAGCTGCGCCGTGGAGCCCTGCTCAATTTCCATCGTCGGTGCCATGGTGACCGAGGTGACCATAACGGGCTTCACGGTGATGTGGCAGGTGGCTGTGGCACCGCCGCCATCGGCAGCGGTGGCTGTGATGGTTGCCTCGCCTTTTGAGCGTGCGGTCACCACGCCAGTAGTGCTCACGGTGGCCACCGTGGTGTTGCTCGACCGCCAGGTGAGCGACTGGTCGGCAGCGTTGCTGGGCACGACTGTGGCATTGATGGCAAGCGTGCCACCCACGGGCAACTCGGCATTAACCGGGTCGAGCGTGATCGACGACACCAGAATGGGTTTCACGGTCACCTGGCAGGCTCCCGATTTTCCGGAGCCGTCGGTGGCTGTGGCGCGGATGGTGGCCGTGCCCACACTACGGGCAGTAACCACCCCGGTGCTGCTCACGGTGGCCACTGCGCTGTTGCTCGACGTCCAGGCAAGGGTTTTGTTGGTGGCGTTGCTGGGCAACACGGTGACTCCGAGGGCAACCGTGGCCCCCACTTGCAGCTCGAGCGATGATGGCGACACCGTTACCGAAGTCACCAGCAGCGGTGTCACCGTCACCTGGCAGGTGGCTTTCTTGCCGCTGCCGTCGCGGGCTGTGGCAGTGATGGTGGTTGTGCCCACACCTGTGGCTGTGACCACACCCGAGCCACTGACCTGCGCCACGGCGGCATCGCTGGTGATCCAGGTGAGCGACTTGTCGGTGGCATCGCTGGGCAGCACCGTGGCGTGGAGCGTGGTGGTTTTGCCCACGGTCAGCTCCACAGCGGTCTTGTCGAGTGTGACCGAGGTCACCAGCACAGGAGCCACTTCGACCGTACACGACTTGTCGGCGCCCTGCAGGCCCTCGTTGTTGTCGGCATTGACAAAGCAGAAGTTCCTCACCCACAGTGTGAGTGGCTCCACGGGCAGCGTGGACGAGGCCTGCACGGTGAGGTCGAACACACGCAGGCGGTTCGACACGGGCAGGCTGCGCTGCTTGACGGTGTTGTAGGCCAGCAGACGGTAGCCGGCGCTCACCTCGCTAGAACCAAATGTGAAGTCAGAGGCGCACGCGAGCGTGTTGAACACAGCCGAAAAGCTGGCATCGGTGATGGTCAGCCCATCGGGCAGCACCACATCGGCCTGGAACATCCAGATGGGCACCGTGCTGTGCAGATAGACGGGTACAGTCTTGGTCTCGCCACGACCGATGGTGAAGTCCTCGATATAGAGATAGTTCACATCCGACACTCCAGCTTTGTGGGCAAATGTGCCGCCCTCGATGCTCAGTTGCTGGCGATTGACGCGGAACGGCTGGGAGAATGTTGCCGACGCGCACAGCATGGCCACAAGCAACAGCAACATGCGGGTTGTATGGTTGGTCTTGTTCATAGTTTGTCTCATTTTGCGGGTTGATGTTATTGTGCAAGGATGCTGTCGATAATCTGGTTCAGGTCGAACACATTCACGATGCCGTCGCCATTGACGTCGGCCGTGTCGGCATAGCGTGTTGTGAGCTCCAGAATCAGGTTGACCACGGCGTTGATGTCGTCAAGGTCCACACGGCCGTCGCCATTTACGTCGTCGGTGGTTTCGGCAAAGGTCACTTGGCAGATGGGTTCACGCGCCACCGGGTCGCCGAAAGTGAACGAAAGGTTGTTGCTTGTCGTGTACTTGACGTATGTCGAAATGGGACGCACACCGGGGGTGAAACCATCGGTTGTCTTGACAAAGAATGTGACAAAATGGCTGGGGTTGGCGGTGTTTGGGGTCTGGCTTATGTTGGCCCCCACGATGTTGTAGTTATAAGGCCAAATATTGGGTTCGTCGAAGTTGGTGGTGAAGTTGACCACGGGCCTCGGGGGACGCCCCGAAGTCTTGATGTCGCTACCAGCCTCCACGAAGAAGTTGTCGGGATTCGTGGAATCGCCATCGGCAAGGATGTAGTTGCCATTGTCGTCAGTAGTCACAAGCGCAACATCCAGCCCATCGGGGATGGTGAGGTGTACCTCAATGTTGGTGAAATCAGCAGCCTCGTCATCTAATTCCAGCGTGAGTGGCACAACGTAAGGCTTTTGGCTTTTTGTGACAGTGAAGTCGGGAGCGGTGACGTGCGTTTTAGCGCTGGCGGGCTTCACCACCGTGACGGCGCACGACGCGCTCAAGTTGCTGCCGTCCTGTGTGCTGACGTTGATGGTGGCTGTGCCGATTCCTTTGGCGGTCACCACACCGCCGCTCACTGTTGCCACAGCGGTGTTGCTGCTGCTCCACACCACAGCCTTGTTGGTGGCATCGCCTGGCGATATGGTGGCGCGCAGTGTGAGGGTCTCGCCCACGTTGAGTGTGGCCGAAGTCTTGTTGAGCGTGATGCTCGTCACCGGCTGGGTCACCGTCACCTGGCAGGTGGCGCTCTTGTTCGAGCCATCGGTGGTTGTGGCGGTGATGGTGGCCGCGCCGGCCTTGACGGCTCTCACACAACCGTTGGCATCAACGGTGGCCGATGCCGGGTTGCTCGACTTCCAGGCCACGGTGCGGTTGGTGGCATTTTCGGGCAGCACGGAGGCGGTGAGGTACAGCGAATCGCCGACGACCAATGTGGCATCAGAGCTGTCGAGCGAGACTGAAGTGGCAAGCACCTCTTCGCCATCGGGAGGAGTGGACCAGGCACCCACTGTGAACGAGGGAATCCGGCCCCAAATATAACCGTAACTATCAAAATACGGATTGCGCAAGGCCAGATAGTACTCCTCGCCCTGGTCGGCATCGATGCTGGCCCGAAACTCGACTCGCCGCTGCTCGCCCTTCGCGATGTCGACCGTCACTTCCACATAATCCATGACCGCGTAATCGGCAGTGATGACCCACATAGCAATCTGCCCATTGTAGTCACCGCCCGCGGCCTCCAGGTCGACATAGCAACGCACATCGTCGGCGGGCATCACATCGGCCATGGCAGTCATCTCGCCCACCCTGACCACACAGGCCTCGGGCTGCGCGGCAGGCTCAATGCCAATGATGGCTGTTTGGTTCATGTTGTAGCCGCCCTCGCTCGAGCCGGCACCCTGCTGGCTGGGGTCGAGCACCGAGCTGGCAAAGTAGGAGTCCGATGCGCCGCTCCAACCCCAGTTGATGTGGAAATAGCCGCTGGTGTTGTAACCATCGAACACAAAAGCGTGGCCGGCCTTGCTGTTGCTGCCCGAATAGTAGATGGGGCGACCGGCGTCGAGCTCGCTGCGCAGTACAGCGTCCCAGTCACTACCTAAATCCGAGTAGTCGTAAGTGTTGTCACGCCTCATATAGCGCATGGCGCTGGAATAGGCGAAACAGGTACGCAAAGCCGTGTACGCGTCGTAGGACTGCGCCCCGCTGCCATTGGCTCCATAGTTCATATCCACTGCAATGCCCACATCGCTCATCAGCCGGGCCACGGCATTGGCCTGCGCGGTGGTGTAGCTGCCGCTGTAGCTGTTGCTCATCTGGCTCCAGGCGTATGCCGACTGGCCGAAGTCGGCGCTCAGCACGACCGGGCCGCTGGGCGAGTTCCAGGTGTAGCTGTGATGCCCGCGACCCTGTAGCGGCCAGGAATGGTACTTCATGATTTGCGCCATGGCAGTGGCCACACACCCCGTCCAGGCGCGGCCACTCGATGTGCCCGACACCTGGGGGCATAGGTTGTTGTAAGGCACGCCTTGGTCCCACTGTGTGGCAAGCAGCGGACTCACGCTGCTGCTCAGGGTGACGGCCTGGCGGGGGCGTGCGGCAGGGTGCTGGCGCAGCCATTCGAGCTGGCGCTGGTACTCGCCCAGCCACCAACGCAGGTTGTCGGGCATACAGTCGGGGTCAAACGAGCCGCTCTCGCCGTAACCCCACACGGGCAGCGTGCAATCGTCGCCGCTCACAACCACATAGCCGCCACCGTCGCAATTGAACACATAGTAGTCGGCCTGGCCGGTTGTGGCCTTGGCTTCGTGCGCCAGCGTGAGCGTGACCTGTGCCGGCGCGTGACCTATGCCCTGACGCGACGCAAACTGCCGCGATGCAAACTGCCGTGCCACGGCCTGTGCCTGGTTCGCCGTCACCGGGGCCGAACTGGCAACCACTGCCGCAATCACGGCTAACAGTGTGAGTAATGTACGTTTCATAAATCATTAATTTTTTGTGGGGTAGGGGGTGAGACCGACATCTCGCCTTGCCCAAACGAAGAAGCCTGTATTCCCCCAAGAGGACATTGAATTATAATTTCGCGGCAAAGATACGCAAATAATTTGAAAAGCGCACAAACCAATCACATTTTAATTTCGATTTGCGCACAATTCCGCCAATGGATTCCAGCAAAAAGTTGAACGGAATTAGATGCGGCAACACTTGTTTTTCGGCAGGTTTCTTGGTCATGTCAGATTTTTGGCGTAAATTTGTGGCGATAAAGCAGCCCCTGCGGCTGGCTCATTGATAACAACCAAACAATAATTACCACATAGTTAAATAGTAACCAACAACTCATGAGCAAGAAAACCCTACTCCTTGGCGACGAGGCTCTGGCCCTGGGTGCACTGCACGCCGGACTCACGGGCGTGTATGCCTACCCCGGCACGCCGTCGACCGAAATCACTGAATTTATCCAGCAGCATCCGCTGGCTCGCGAGCGCGGAGTGCACAGCACCTGGAGTGCCAACGAAAAGACGGCCATGGAGGCCGCCATCGGAGCCTCGTTTGCCGGCAAGCGTGCCCTGGTGTGCATGAAGCACGTGGGCATGAACGTGTGTGCCGATGCCTTTGTCAACTCGGCCATGACCGGAGCCAACGGCGGCCTGGTGGTCACCGCGTGCGACGACCCGTCGATGCACTCATCGCAAAACGAGCAGGACTCGCGCTTCTACGCCGAGTTTGCCATGATGCCCTGTTTCGAGCCAAGCTCGCAGCAGGAGGCCTACCGCATGATTGGGCAGGCCTACGACTTCTCGGAGCAGTTCCGCATCCCCGTGCTCATGCGCATGACCACGCGCATGGCTCACTCGCGTGCCGTGGTCGAGACCGGCGACGTGCGCGACGAGAACCAGCTGCATTTCCCCGACAACCCGCGCCAGTGGGTGCTGCTGCCCGCCAACGCCAAGGTGCGCAACGTGCAGCTCATCAAGGACTATGCCGAGTTTGAGCACCAGAGCGAGGTGATGGGCAACAATGTTTACACCGATGGCACCGACCGCAGCATGGGCATTATTGCCTGCGGCATCGCCTACAACTACCTGATGGAGAACTTCCCCGATGGTTGCCCCTATCCCGTGCTCAAAATCTCGCAATACCCGTTGCCCAAGGCGATGATTCGCCGCATGGCTGCTGAGAGCAAGAGCATTCTGGTGATGGAAGAGGGTCAGCCGCTGGTGGAGATGCGCCTGCAAGGCGTGCTAGCCACACCCGTGCCCATCAAGGGTCGCCTCGACGGCACCCTGCCGCGCACGGGCGAGCTCACGCCCGACTGTGTGCGCCAGGCCGTGGGGCTGCCCGAGCTGCCGCGTGGTGAGGCCTCGCAGGTGGCCGTGCCGCGTCCCCCGGCACTGTGTCAGGGCTGTGGACACCGCGACTTCTACACCGCTTTGAATAATGTGGTCAAGCCCATTTCGAGCGCACGCGTGTTCAGCGACATCGGCTGCTACACCCTGGGCTGGCTGGCACCGTTCCACGCTTTCCACACCTGCGTGGAGATGGGGGCCTCGGTGACGATGGCCGTGGGAGCCGCCAACTCGGGCGTGCACCCCGCCGTGGCTGTGATTGGCGATTCCACCTTCACCCACAGCGGCATGACCGGTCTGCTCGACGCTGTCAACAGCAAGGCCAACGTCACTATCTGCATCAGCGACAACCTCACCACCGGCATGACCGGCGGACAGGATTCGGCTGGCACCGGACGGCTTGAGAGCATCTGCACCGGACTGGGTGTCGAGCCCGAGCATGTGCGCGTGATTATCCCACTGCCCAAGAACTACGAGGAGATGCAGCGCGTGATCAGCGAGGAAATCAATTATCACGGCGTGAGTGTGATCATCGCCCGCCGCGAGTGCATCCAAACCGCCAAGCACCACGCCGCACAAGCCAGAAAAGACAGCAACGTTCCTAACCTGAAATCCCCGCAAAGACAATGAAACAAGATATCATCCTGTGCGGTGTGGGAGGACAAGGCATCCTCTCCATCGCCACGGTCATCGGCTGGGCTGCCCTCGACCAGAACCTCTATCTCAAGCAGGCCGAAGTGCACGGCATGAGCCAGCGCGGCGGCGACGTGCAGAGCAACCTGCGCATCAGCTCCGACCCTATCCACAGCGACCTCATTCCCCTGGGGGGGTGCGACCTGATTGTGTCGCTCGAGCCCATGGAAGCCTTGCGCTACCTGCCCTATCTGAAGCCCGGAGGATGGATTATTACCGCGTCCACTCCATTTGTCAACATTCCCAACTATCCCGAGATGGAAACCGTGAATGGCGAACTCGACAAAGTGGGCAACGTGATTCGCCTCGATGTGGAGGCCATCGCCCATGAGGTGAACTCGCCCCGCAGTGCCAACATGGTGCTCCTGGGTGCCACCGCCTCGGTGCTCGACATCCTGGAACCCGACAAACTCATCGAGGGCATCACCAACGTGTTTGGCCGCAAGGGGCAAGCCATCGTCGACACCAACATCGCTGCCTTCCGCGCCGGATACGAGCGCGCCGAACAACACAAGTAACTCCCGTTTAGGCAATTAACCGCACTGCCCCCGGTGGTTTCCTCTGGCCCTGCTCACAGGACATGAAGAAATCGCCGGGGGCGTGTTTCATGACCTCACTCCACAAGATGCTCAAAGCCGGTATGCCGCCATGGGGCAATTCAAGCGGGATTCAACCCGGGCGATATTGCGTGCCGCTGCGCCGCGATTTTTAGCTCACACTTTCACAACCCTGTGCATTTAATTACGCATTGCGCATTGTATATTCTCCATTATTGTGTAATTTTGCAGTTTGAATCATTCACAGCGGGTTTGGAACGAATGTTGCTATCTGCTATTGCGTATGAAACAGACTGCGAAGTGGATTTTTAAAAGTGCGCGTGCCGTGGTGGTGACACTGCTGGTGCTGGCTGTTGTGCTGCCGGCGTTGCTCTATGCGGCGTTGCAGCTGCCGGCCGTGCAACTGCGGCTGAAAAGCGAAGGCGAGAAGGCATTGAGCGACTTGCTGCACACCCGGGCGACGATTGGCAGTGTGAGCATCGCGCCGTTCAACCAGCTTGTGCTCCACGATGTGATTGTGCCCGACCAACAAGGCGATTCGCTGCTCACTGTCGAGACCCTCGGCGCCGCCATCGACCTCGCCGTTCTCGCTAAAGAGCGCAGGCTGCTGTACACCTATGGAGAAATCAACGGCTTGAAAGGCCGCATCACACGCCCCGACGCAAACAGCCCCACCAATGCGCAATTCCTGGTCGATGCCTTCAAGCCCAAGCCCAACCAGCCGCCCAAGCCTTTCGATGTGGAGGTGCGCGGGGTGGTGATTCGCAACAGCGAGCTGGCCTACGATGTGCTTGACCAGCCTCGCCGTCAGGCGGGCCGTTTCGACCCCAACCACATTCGCCTGGACAATATCAAGGCTGATGTGGCCCTGCCTCGACTGCGCAACAACGAATTCGACATCCACGTCAAGCGGCTGGCCTTTGACGAGCAAAGCGGTTTCGTGCTCAAGAACCTGGCCGTTCGCGCACTGGTCACCGACACGCTGATGGAGGTGCAGGGCTTGCGCGTGGAACTGCCACATTCGCTCGTTCAACCCGCTGATGTCGCCTTGTCCTACAGCTCGCTCAAGAGCCTTGGGGGAGAAATACGCACCATTCCGCTCACTTTGCAGGTGCATGAGGCCACGCTCACCCCGGCCGACCTGAGTGCCTTTGTGCCAGCTTTGTCTGCTTGGAACGAGGCTCTGACGGTGACGGCCACAGTGCATGGCTCGGCTGCGCTCGACGAGGTGCGTGTGCCGGTGCTGCGCGTGAGCGACACCAGCCAACAACTGAGTGTGGACCTGAATGGCTCTGTGGCAGGGCTGAGCGCCCCGCAGCAGCTGCGCTACGCTTTCCCACACCTGCGTGCCTCGCTCTCGGCCTCCATGCTGGCCCGGGTGTGCAACTTGCTGCCGGCCTTGTCGCCACAGGCTCGGCAGGTTGTCGAACGCTGCGGCAATGTGGAGGTGGATGCCAGTGTGCAAGGCGACCGCAGCGCAGTCGGCCTGAACGGAAAGCTGAGCACTTCGTGTGGCTCCCTACAGGTGAACGGTTTGTTTGCCGACAATGGAAACAAGAGTTTCAAGGGTCACCTGTCCACGCCCGGCTTGCGGGTGGGCGACTTGATTGGCAAGCGTGACCTGATTGGGGAGGTGGCCGTGGATGCCGACCTTGATGCCATGTTGCGCGGTCGCGAGCCGAGCGGCTCCATCAATGGGCGTGTGCACCACATCGACCTGAAAGGCCGCCGTCTGCACAACATCGTGGCCGATGTGAAGGCCGATGGGGGTGACTACGAGGGTTCCATCAGCATTGATGACCCCATGGGGGCAGTGCAGGCTGCCGGCAAGCTGCGCCTGGCTGGGGCCGACACTCGCATCAACGCCACTGCCGATGTGAGGCACCTCACTCCTGCCGTCTGGGGCGTGAAAGGCAAATGGGCGGGTGCCGCACTTGATTTTCGCGCACAGGCCTCGTTTGTGGGCAACCAGATTGACAACGCCACGGGAACCGTCGACGTGACCGACATTGCCATCACCCAGGCCGAGGGAAAACTCATCACGCTCGACCACCTTGCAGTCACGGCCGACAACGCCTCGGCGCCACAGCGGGTGGTTGTGGATTGCGACTTGCTGAATGGCTACATCACCGGCCGATACGATTTCGAGACGTTGGTGCCCACGGTGAAGTCGATGCTCAGTGTGCCGTTCCCCCAGTATTTCAGTGCTTATACAAGTCGCCGGGGCATACCCAACGACCTCTCGTTCCATTTCGCCGTCGAGCCCTCCGAGAAACTCCAGCAACTCGTTGGCCTGCCAGTGACCCTGCTCGACAAAGTGACGCTTGATGGCGCTGTGGAGGAAACAACGGGCGACATAAACCTGAACATTGCCGCGCCCTACCTGTTGCAGGGCAACAAGCTCATCGAGGGCACGGCCCTCACCGCGCGCCTCGACAGCACCACACGCGATGTGATTGTGCAGGCTACCACGCTGGTGCCATCGAAGAACGGAAAGATTGCCGTAGCCCTCGATGCCGCAGGGGTCAACGACCGCATTGATGTCAATCTGGGCTGGCAGGTGGTGCGACGCCCGGGCTTCCACGGCGACCTGAACCTCTCGGCGCTCGTGCAGCGCACTCCCGAACATCGCCTTGATGCCGTCATCGACATCAATCCCACCTCGCTGGTGTTCAACGACACCGTGTGGCGCGTGGAGCCAGGCCAGGTGAGAATCTGTAACGGTGTGATTGATGTCGACCACATAGAGGGACACAACGACCAGCAATGGGTGCGCATTGGCGGCAAAGTGTCGAAAGACCCCGAAGACCAACTGTGCCTGGAATTGAACGACATCAGTTTGGACTATGTGTTTGAAACCCTCAACATCCCCAACGTGGACTTCGGCGGCCGCGCCACGGGCAAGTTCTTTGCCAGCGACTTGCTGTCGGGACAGCCGCGCCTCTCCACACCGCTGTTGCGTGTCGACGACTTGTCGTACAACGATGCCGTGATGGGCGATGCCGACATCCAGAGCCATTGGGACAGCGACACCAAGTCGGTGGCTCTGCGTGCCAATGTGGCGCAGCGCAATGGCCGCAACACGCTCATTGACGGCGCGATTTTTGTGGCCAACGACTCGCTCTACCTCACCTTTGATGCCGACCACGTCAACATTGCCTTTATGCGGCCTTTTATGGCCGCGTTCACCAGCGATGTGCTAGGCGAGGTGAGCGGTCATGCTGTTCTGGCGGGAAACTTCAGCACCATCGACTTGGAGGGCGATGTGCGTGCCGACTCGCTGCGGTTCAAGCTCGCATACACCGGCGTGACCTACACTTGCGCCGGCGATTCGGTGCATATTGTGCCAAACTTCATTCAGTTCGACAACGTGCGAATCCACGACCGCGACGGGCATGAGGCGCGTTTCGACGGCTGGCTCAGGCACGATGCTTTCCACAACCCCCGGTTTGAGTTTGCCGTCACCCAGGCCAACGACCTGCTTTGCTTCGACACCCACGAGACCGACAACCCCGTGTGGTATGGCACCATCTATGGCGATGGCGCGGCGTTTGTCAAGGGCGAGCCGGGGCAGGTGGATATAAAGGTGAACATGGTGTCGTCTCCGCATAGCACGTTCACTTTTGTGCTCAGCGATGCCGTCGAGGCGGGCGACTACAACTTCATCACTTACCGCGACCGCGACCGCCGCGACGCTCCGGTGGCGTCGCAGCCCACCGACACGCTTCCCGAGACCGTGCGCCAGCACCTGGCCCGTGCCAAAGAGCAGGAACAGTCGCAACCCACGCACTACACCATCGACTTGCAAGGCGACATCACCCCCGACGCGCAACTCATTCTCGTTATGGATCCCGTGGGCGGCGACCGCGTGCGAGCCACCGGGCGCGGGAGCATGCGCATGACCTATAACGATGCCGACGAGATGGCTATCTATGGCACCTACACGATCGAGCGCGGAAACTACAACTTCACCCTTCAGGACATTATCATCAAGGACTTCACCATTCGCGACGGCAGTTCCATCACTTTCCAGGGCGACCCCTACGCCGCCACACTCGACCTCGTGGCCGCCTATGCACTCAACGCCAACCTGCGCGACCTGGACGAGAGCTTGGCGCAGGACAAGGAAATCACCCGCACCAACGTGCCCGTGCACGCACTGCTGCACGCCAAAGGACCCATCAGTGAGCCCGACATCTCGTTCGACCTGGAGTTCCCCACGCTCCCCTCCGACACCTACCGCAAGGTGAAAAGCATTGTCAACACCGACGAGATGATGAACCAGCAAATCATTTACCTGCTGGCGCTGAACCGTTTCTATACCCCCGACTACCTGAGGGGAGGCAACGAGTTGAGCTCGGTGGCCTCGTCGACCATCTCCTCGCAGTTGGGAAATATGCTGGGCAAGATGAGCGACAAATGGAGCATCTCGCCCAACTTCCGCTCCGACAAGGGCGACTTCACCGACATGGAGGTGGACGTGGCCTTGTCGAGCCGCCTGCTCAACAACCGCCTGCTCATTAACGGCAACCTGGGCTACCGTGACCAAACCTATACCAACCAAGGAAGCAACTTTATCGGTGACTTCGACATTGAGTACCTGCTCAATCCGCGTGGCACCATGCGACTGAAAGCTTACAACCACTTCAACGACCAAAACTACTACCTGCGCAATGCGCTCACCACGCAGGGCGTGGGCGTGATGTGGAAGCACGACTTCGACGGGGCTTTCGACTTCCTGCGCCGTCGCTCGGCTGGCTCAACCCGTCCGCAATCCAATGCCACGCCGGCACCTGCCGACACCACTGCAAGCGATTCGGCAACCCTTGATGCTCCAAACGCACAAAAACTGCAATGATTAACGCAGTTTTCACTATTTATAGGATTGAGTAACATTACACATTCGATTTTTATGTGTAATTTTGTAGGTTATTTGAGCGAAACGGGCGTGCGTTCCAGCTGGGGCGAAGTTTGGCCTGCGGGGCGGCGCCGGTATTAGTACAATTTTAACCACATTGTTTTAATGAATAGTGATCGCATTTTAGAGATCAATATCGAAAACGAGATGCGGACCAGCTACATCAACTACTCGATGTCGGTCATCGTCTCGCGAGCACTGCCCGATGTGCGCGACGGTTTCAAGCCTGTGCACCGGCGCGTGCTTTTCGGTATGGCGAAATTGAAAAACTTCTCCAACCAGCCAACCAAGAAGTCGGCACGTATCGTGGGAGAGGTTCTTGGAAAGTACCACCCCCACGGCGACTCTTCGGTCTATTTTGCCATGATTCGCATGGCTCAGGACTGGGTGATGCGTTATCCGCTGGTGGACGGCCAGGGAAACCTGGGCTCGGTCGATGGCGACAGCCCCGCTGCCATGCGTTACACCGAGGCGCGACTGGCCAAGATGGGCGAGCTCATGATGGCCGACATCGACGAGGACACCGTCGACTTCGTGCCAAACTTCGACAACACGCTCGAGGAACCCGAGGTGCTGCCCACACGGTTCCCCAACCTGCTGGTGAATGGTGCCAGCGGCATTGCCGTGGGTATGGCCACCAACATGCCGCCGCACAACCTGGGTGAGTGCATCGACGGCTGTGTGGCGCTGCTCGAAAACCCCGACTTGGAGGTCAGCGACCTGATGCAGTATATCAAGGCTCCCGATTTCCCCACCGGCGGCATCATCTACGGCACGCAAGGTGTGAGCGACGCTTTCGAAACCGGACGCGGACGCATTGTGGTGCGCGCCAAGGCCGACGTCGAAACCGAGCACAACCACGAGCGCATCGTGATTCACGAGATTCCCTACAACGTCAACAAGCGAGAGCTTATCGAGAACATTGCACGCCTGGTCGAGGAGAAGAAAATCGAAGGCATTGCCGATGTCAACGACGAGAGCGACCGCCACGGCATGCGCATCGTGGTCGATGTCAAGAAGGACTTCAACTCCAGCGTCATCCTCAACAAGCTCTACAAACTCACTGAGTTGCAGTCGTCGTTCAGCGTCAACAACGTGTGCCTGGTCAAGGGACGCCCGCAGACGGTGAACCTCAAGCAACTGCTGCAATATTTCCTCGAGCACCGCCACGAGGTGGTGATTCGCCGCACGCGATTCCAACTCAAGAAAGCCGAGAATCGCGCACACATCGTGCGCGGACTCATTGTGGCCAGTGACAACATCGACGAGGTGATTGCCATCATCAAGTCGAGCAAATCGACCGACGAGGCTTGCCAGCGCCTTGGCGAGCGTTTCCAGCTTGATGAGTTGCAGACCCGCGCCATCGTCGAGATGCGACTGCGACAGCTCACCAACCTGGAGCAGAACAAGCTCCACGAGGAGTTGGAAGAGCTTGAGAAGACCATCGCCTACCTGAACAGCATCCTCAACGACCCCGCTGTGTGCCGCAAGGTGATCGAGGACGAGCTGCTTGAGGTGAAGGAGAAATATGGCGACGAGCGCCGCACCCAAATCAATCCCAACGACGAGGAGATGAACGCCGAGGACTTCTACAGCGACGACCCGATGATCATCACCATCTCGCACTTTGGCTACATCAAGCGCACGCCGCTGAGCGACTACCGCACGCAGGCACGCGGCGGGGTGGGGGCCAAGGGTAGCGACACACGCGACGAGGACTTCATCGAGTACGTCTATGAGGCCACTAACCACAACTATATGCTCTTCTTCACCTCGCAGGGACGCTGCTACTGGCTGCGCGTGTTCCAAATCCCCGAGGGTACCAAGCAGGGCAAGGGCCGCGCCATTCAGAACCTGCTCAACCTGGGGCCGGAGAACCGCATCTGTGCCTTTGTGCGTGCCACAAAGTTGCTTGAGCCGGAATACAACCAGTCGCACTACATCATGTTTGCCACCAAACGCGGTGTGGTCAAGCGCACCTGCCTGAGCGAGTTCTCGCGGCCGCGCCAGACGGGCGTGCGCGCCTTGAACATCAACGACGACGACCAGCTCATTGCCGCCGTGATGACCGAGGGAAACAGCGAGGTGATTATGGCCAACCGCAACGGCCGCGCCATCCGCTTCGACGAGAACAAGGTGCGCTCCATGGGGCGCACGGCCACCGGTGTGCGAGGCATGACGCTCGACGGCGGCGACGACGAGGTGGTGGGCATGATTTGCATGCGTGCCGGCACCATCGACAGCGTCCTCGTTGTCAGCGAGCAGGGCATGGGCAAGCGCAGTGCTCTCGACGACTACCGCGTCACCAACCGCGGTGCCAAGGGCGTGAAGACCATCAACATCACCGAGAAAACCGGCAAACTCATCGCCATCAAGAACGTCAACGACGGCAACGACCTTGTGATTATCAACAAGAGTGGCATCACCATTCGCTTGAAGGTGAGCACGCTGCGTGTGATGGGACGCGCCACACAGGGCGTGCGACTCATCAACCTGGAGCGCAAGAACGACACCATCGCATCTGTTTGCAAGGTCGATACCGAGCCCGAGGTCACCGACGAGGTTGGCGTGGCAGCCGCTTTCGCACTGCCGACGGAGCCAAACAACGAATTGCCGGCCGGCAACGCTCCCGACAATGCCGCACCCGCTGACAACAACAGGGAGCAAACCGACGAAAATCCACAAAACGATTAAACGCGATTTAGGATTCCTTATCTAAAGGAACAGAAAACGATAACAAGACTATTCAACAATTACTAAAAAGAGATGAAGAAAATTTTTCTTATGCTCGCTTGCGCATCGATGATGGCAACGAGCGCGATGGCTCAAATGAGCGTGGTCAAGGAGGTGTCCAAAATGGTTGCCTCGGGCAAGCCCGATGAGCTGGACCAGGCCATGATGAAGATTATGCCCGCCCTCACCAACCCCGAAACGGCGCAGAACGCCGAGGCCTGGTACCTTGCCGGCAAGGCTGCCTTTGGCCTCTACGACCAGGTTTCGATCATGAAGCAGATGGGCCAGCAGCTGCCGATGTCCGATGACGACATCGCCGAGATGCTCATGGGCGGATTCGAGTTCCTGCAAACGGCACTTCCCCTCGACAGTGTGAAGGAAACCAATAAAGATGGCACGTTCAAGCTCGACAAAAACGGCCAGCCCAAGGTGAAGACCAAATACAGCAAGGAAATCACCGACATCCTTGGCAGCCACATCAGCGATGTGCTCACCTTTGCTGGCGAATGTGTCAACAACCAGAAGTATGAGACCGCCGCACAGGCATATACCAACTTCTTTAACCTGCTCGACACCGACTTTGCCCACAAGGCAAATATCAGCCTTTCGCCCGAAGACTTCGCTCAGACCAAATTCTTCCAGGGATTCTCGCAATACTATTCCAAGGATTTCGAAAACTGCTACAAGAACGTATCGCTGGCTCTCGCCGGTGGGTACACCGAGAACAACGCAGCAGTTTATAAGTCATCGGCATTGGCCAACATCATTCAATCCAAGGTGGATGCCAAGGACTATGCCGGTGCCTATCAGTTTATTGACCAGGCCATTGCTCTCGAACCTGCCTCGTCGCTGCTTTACGACATGAAGGGGTTCGTCGTCGAGCAGGAAAAGGGCAACGAGGCCGCTCTCCCAGTCTACAAAAAGGCTGTTGAGCTTGACCCCAACAATGCTGATGCCAACTACAATGTGGGCCGCATTCTTTACAACATGGGCAACGCTGTGATACAAGCCAATCCCGATGCCACCACAGCTCAGATGGTTCCCAAGCTGCAACCCATCTACAACGAGGCAATGCCTTACCTGCAAAAAGCCACTCAGATTGACCCCGAGAAGGAGAAGGACGTGAAACGCATCACCGACGACATCGACTACAAGTACGAGCAGATGGGCTTGAAGAAGTAATCAATCGCCAAAGCACAATGCAGAGTCAAAACACCATGACAATGCAGCATGTACAGTGCACAATTCCGCGATGCACCGCCAATGGTGCAAAGCGGAATTGTGCTTTATGCCGTGCGTTGCTGTTTTTATGCCTTGCGCCTTGTGCATTAATAGTGGCATCTGCCGCCGACCGTCTGGAATACGGCACCTACAACACCACCTCGCACTACTACACCTACACATTCGAGTACCCCTCGGTGGATGCGCGGGGCGACTCGCTCACGCTGTCGGCCTTGATGTGCTTCCCCCGGCTGGAGCAACCCAGTGCCAACGGAGGTGCCGACGGTGGCGAGTGCTTCAACAACATTGTCATTGCCTGCCACGCCACCATCACCAGCAACAAGGAGTGCCCCAGTGCGTTTCCCGACGGTGAGGGCGGAATCGGTGACGTGCGCCTGATGATGAGTTATGCGGCCGCGCCCACCGGCTTGCTTGCCCGGCCGCTCGACGACCCCGCCTGCCGCAACATCGTGGTCATGCCCGACTACGAGGGCTACGGCATCACCAAGCAACGGCCGCATCCCTACCTCAACGCCGAGCTCACCGCACGACAGACGGTGGATGCCGTGAGGCATGGTTTGGAACTATTTCAGTCGGGTGCGTTCACCGCCCCCGACGACTACACTTGGGCCACGGCCACCAGTGCCACGCATGGTCTGCGCAACAACTGGGGCACGCTGGCCATCGGCGTGTCGCAGGGTGGTGCAGTGGCCATGGCTGTGCAGCGCTACGTGGAGGAGTACGCCCTCGACGAGCAGCTCAGGTTCAGGGGAGCTGTCTGTGCCGATGGCCCTTACGACCCGCTGGCCACGCTGCGCTTCTACAACACCGGGCAATCTTACCATGAAAAAGACATCGTCACACTGCCCGTGGCTACGGCAATGATTATCAAGGGAATGATTGACACCGACCCGCTCATGGCCGAACATCGACTGGAGGACTATTTCTCACCCGATTTCATACGCACCGGCATATTTCAGTGGATTGACTGCAAAAGTGACCCTAACCGCGAGATGACTGTGAGCGACATCACGCACGCACTCTACAACCTGTGCCGGCATGGCAGCGACAGCCTCACTGCCGAGCAATGTCGCAAGATGTTTCCCGACTATGGCTACTCGCTCCTGCACGGCTATCACGCCTATGCCGACCTTAATCGCATCCTCACTCCCGAGGCTTACGACTATTTCAGCGATTCAGCTTCGCTTGCCAGCCCGCCCTTGCATAACGGCGTGATGGAGGACCTGCATGCCGCGCTGGTCCGGAATAACATCACCGATGCCTGGCAGCCCGCGCACCCACTGGCGCTGTTCCACTCCACGCACGACACCGTGGTGCCCATCGACAATTTCCTGAGTGCCGACAGTGCCTTCAGCGACCACTGCACGCTTTACACCGACACCACCAGCACGAGCGACCACATCGTAGCCTGCCGCGAGTTTTTTATCACGCTCGGCACTGCTCCCGATGTCAAGTTCATTCGCCTTTTGTGCGGCTACAACAACCCCGACCCGGTTCAGGACATTCATGCCGACTCCATTGCCACAGGCGACAACTGCTATTACGACCTCACCGGCCGCCGACTGCCCGAGAAGCCGCACACCGGCATCTACGTCCATCAAGGCCGTGTGACCATCGCACGCTAAAGCCGCAGGCAAAATGATTCAAAACATAATCGGCACAGCAATCACACTGTGTCGATTTTAGTCCCGTACTGCGAGCCACCGGCTCGTAACTGTTTCCAAAGTAGGTTGATTATCCCGGTTTTGTTTCTGTGTTGGGCCACAGTCAGTTAAGCCGCGACACTTTATCGGGATTCCACTTGTCTTTGGGGGTGGGGTGCTCGTGTGGGTAGCCGACGAGGATGACGCACAGGGGCACCAGGCTCTCGTTGAGTGACAGTGCCTCGCGCACTTGGTTCACGCGATCGGCAATGGGATAGACCCCCGTCCACACGGCACCGAGGCCGACTGCATTGGCAGCGAGAAGAATGTTCTCGGTAGCCGCCGAGGCATCTTGCACCCAGAACTCGCGCGCATCGCCCTCAAGGGCGAGTGTCATGTCGCCGCACACCACGATGGCGAGCGGGGCTTTGCGCACCATGCCGCCGCCACGACCGCTGGCCAGCAGGTCGATTTTCTCGCGCTTGTCGAGAACCACAAAATGCCAGGGCTGGCGGTTGACGGCGGTGGGGGCTGCCATGCCGGCGCGGAGCAGCACCTCAACCAGTTCGGCGGGTACGGCCTTGTCTTCCCACGAGCGGATGCTGGTGCGGGTCATGATGTTGTCGATGGCCGCTTGCTGTTCCGGGGTGAGGGTGGCTTGCTGCGATGGTTGGGCGCATGACGAGATGCCGACAAGCGCCACGAGAGTCAGGAGTGTGATGATGCGTGTCATTTTGAATACTGTTTAAATGGTTGTTTTATTTGTATGGGGCGAGGCGAAACGGCGTCTCGCCTTGCGCCGATTCTGGTTCTATTCCAGCTCCATTGCGCCAATCAACGCGCGTGCGTTGGCAAATTTGTGGCGGGTGAGGTAGTCATCGAGGAAGTCAATGGCCTTGACCGTGGCTTGCGGGTCGATGAAATTGGCGGTGCCGATTTGCACGGCCGTTGCCCCGGCGAGCATGAACTCGACCACATCGCGACCGTTCATGATGCCACCGATGCCAATGATGGGGATGGAAACAGCACAGGCCACCTGCCACACCATTCTCACGGCAATAGGCCGTATGCAGGGGCCCGAGAGGCCGCCAGTGACCGAGGAAAGGACGGGGCGTCGCCGCTCCACATCGATGGCCATGGCAAGGAACGTGTTGGTCAGTGAGACAGCGTCGGCTCCGGCGGCCTCCACGGCAAGGGCGATCTCGGCCACGTTGGTGACGTTGGGCGTGAGCTTCACAATCATTGTGCCGGGCCACACCTGGCGCACGGCACGCACTACGCTTTCAGCACTGGCGCAGTTAGTACCGAAACTCATGCCGCCCTGCTTGACGTTGGGGCACGAAATGTTGATTTCAACAGCGTCCACTTTCAAGCCGGCCAGCCGCTCGCACACACCCACATAATCCTCGACGGTGGAGCCGCTCACATTCACCACAACTGCAGTGTCGAGATTGCGCAGCCGGGGATAAATCTCATTCACGAAATGCTCCACACCCTTGTTCTGCAGCCCCACGGCGTTGATCATTCCACTTGGCGTTTCGGCCATGCGCGGATAGGGGTTGCCCTGGCGTGGCAACAGCGTTGTGCCCTTGACCACAATGCCGCCAAGGCGGTTGAGGTCGATAAAGTCGGCATACTCCTCGCCATACCCGAAAGTGCCCGATGCTGTCATCACCGGGTTTTTCAAGCGCAGTTTTCCTATTTGTACACTCAGGTCCATCTCAGTCGGTTGATATTAAACACCGGTCCATCTTTGCACACGCACACATTGCCCTGGTCAACGGTGTCCTCCACGCAGCACAGGCAGGCTCCCAGTCCGCAGGCCATGTGGTTCTCGAGGCTCACCTCGCAATTGATGCCACGCTGGCGGGCAATGTGTGCCACAGCCTGCATCATGGGCATCGGCCCGCAGCAGGCAATGTGGTCAATAGCACCTTGCTCAAGCAGTGGGTGAGTGCTCACCAAGCCATGATGTCCCAGCGAACCATCGTCGGTGGCCACATGGGTTTCGCCCGTTTGCCGGAACAAGTCGAGCTGAAGCACCTCGGTGCTGGTGCGCGCTCCGAGCAGGAAACGCACGTCGACCCCTCGCGCCACAAAGCGCTTGCCAAGCATGAGCAACGGCGCCACGCCCACGCCGCCGCCCACAAGCAGCACATTGCCGCTCACATCAAGCGAGAAACCGCGACCCAAGGGCATGACAACGCTGATGACCGCGCCCTGTGGCAAGTCGCACAGGGTGTTGGTGCCCACGCCGGCCCGACGAATCAACAGCCACAGCTCGCGCTGATCGGCATAATTGATGGAGATTGGGCGGCGCAAAAAGGTCTCGCGGCATCCCGGCACATCAACCATGACAAACTGTCCCGGCAACACTTCGGGCATTCGCCCTTTGACCGGCGACAGGCGCAGCAAGGCGTACTCGTCGCCATGCCTCACATTCTCTTTGACGACTAAATCTAATACATTCACGGCTTTGCTGAAAAAGAAGGTCACTAATCTGTGCACAATCACTTGGCCAATCGCAGGCCGAAGCAGTTCGCTTTCCCGTACTGCTCACCTTTGCTGCGGTTCGAGACCCGGCAACACGTGTTCTCGTTTTTCCAACTCCCGCCACGACACACACGCCTTGAACCTTCCTCTGGTCCTGAAGGGTTGACAAGCACTTCACCGTCGGTTTCCTCGTAGTTGGCATACCAATCCTGGCACCATTCCCATACGTTGCCACTCATGTCATAGATTTGCAGTTCGTTAGGCTGTTTCTGGGCCACGGGGTGGGTGCTTTGCGCTGAATTGTTGATTTGCCATGCCACATTGTTTGAGTGATCGGCTCCCGCATACCTGTAGCCTTGGCTTTTGCGTCCGCCGCGAGCGGCATACTCCCACTCGGCCTCGGTGGGCAGACGGAAGTTTTCGCCGGTGATTTCGTTCAGCTTGGCGATAAACTCCTGGCAGTCGTCCCAGCTGACGTTTTCTACCGGGCATTGTGGATTGTCGTTGAAGTGGCTGGGATTCGTGCCCATCACGGTTTTCCACAATGCCTGCGTGACCTCGGTTTGCCCGATTAAGAATGCGTCAAGTCTTACGAGGTGCGCCGGTTTCTCCACACTTGAAGCCTTGTCGGCCTGCTCGGCGGTGGCGCCCATTGTGAAAGTGCCGCCTTTCACCTTGACCATTTTGAACGACACATCGTCAATATTGTACTCAACAAAGGGATTGTTGTTGATAAGCACATTGATCAACTCGTTCAAGTCGTCGATGTCCACAAAGCCACTTTTGTCTATGTCGGCATAAGGATACAGGCTAATGTCACAGCGGCGGTTAATCAAGTTCACTATGATGTTCAAGTCGTCGATGTCGATAATGCCGTTGCAGTTCACATCGCCATCCATGGGTATGCGCATCCATGAAACCGGGATTTGCGCGTCGGCTAAGTAGTGTGGTGTCATGTCGTCTTCGGCAACGTGTATCGACGAGATTTGCAAGTCGGTCTTGGCAAAGTCCAGGTCGCTGTTGCCCTTGAAAGCGAGCGTGAGCGTTATCACAGCCTGCCCACTGGTTGCGTCGGTGGCCGTCAGGCTGTCGGAATAGGCCAGCACACGTGTCACACTGTCGCTGACCTCAATCACCTCGAGCCGGTGCCCGGCAAGGGTGCCGCCGAGTGAGATGTTGCTCACATCCACCGTGGGTGAGCGCAGCTCAAAGTCGAAAGCGGTCACATTGCCCATGCCGGCAATTTCTAACTGCACCTGCTGCTCCATGGTCGAAATGATGGTTACGGTGTCTTTGTCAATCCGGGGAATGAGCTTCATCTTGTTGTCAATCGCCTTGTCGTTCACACCAAAGGGCACAGCCTTGCAATAGCGGAGGTGCGCATCGGGGTGTTGTTGCAGATACACCTGTCGCAGCACGCCCACGAAGTCCGAAATGTCGATAATCTCGTCATCGTATGTGTTGGCTGTTTCCCTGGCCAGTGTGTCGATGGGCAGTCCCAAGAGCAGCCGGCGCATGGTCGCAACGTCGGCCGTGTCGATGCGTTGGTTGCCGTCGGCATCGCCAATTACCGGGATGGGCTTGGCCCACTGCTCGTCGAGCCATTGCTGGCGACGGTCGAAATGCTCCAGGTATTGCGAGCTGCGACTGTCAATGTTGGTATAAAAGCTCAAGTGTTCATGCCACCGTTTCACATCCTGCAGGTGGGCAAGGCGCACTCGCTCAATCCATTCAGCGCAGTGGGGGTGAACCTGTTCCACGGCATTGGTGCGCCACTGCTGCCACAATTCACGCACATGACGCTGAAAACGGGGATATTTGACCAGCTCCATGATCCAATGGTTGCGATATGAAATCGCGTCACCTTCTTGCTCTTCGTAGAAAAACTTCTCAACACTCCAGCTTGCCATGCTGGTGTCGAAGTCCCAGATGGGGCCGAAGATGATCTTGGTGTCCTCGCCACGGTCTTTCGACCAATAGCAGCTGCCGCTAAAGCCTTCAATCTGATAGATAATCTCGCACACAAGGTAATATCGCGCAAGCATGTCGAGGTCGATAAATTGTTCCCAATCGGTCGACATCTTGTCCGGGCAGTAGATCGCCTGGTCGGTGGCTTTGACAAAATTGGTGATATATTGGTTTTGTTCATCAGACAGCACTTCCGGGGAGTGAACGGTGGTGACTATATACTTTTTAGACGTGCGGTCGCGTAATATCACTTGTGGTTTTGAGTCGAGATAGTTGTCAATCTCACAGAGCCACCCGCCGGTGATGCGCTCGGGATCCGTGTCCTCGTCGTCCTGCTCCTCGATGTTCACGCAGTCTTTCCCCACACGGATTTTCTCGGTCAGGAAATAAAGCCCGCGGTAGTCGCCATTAATCACCACCTCGATGGGGTGGTGCTCGCACGTCCACGACAGCCCCATTAACCGGCTCACAAAGAATCCCATCTCCCAATTAATGCGGCCGTAGCCATCGGGCCATTCGGTCGCAAGAACGAAATGCCGGTTCTTGTCCATGCCCAGCAGTGACACTTTGTTGTTGAACTTTAGGCGGAATGGCTTCTTGGGTCTTACCCACGACGAGTTGCCGCGTCCCTTGATCAGTAGCTCCACCTGCTCTTCCTCGCTTCCCAGGCTGGTGACGCCCTCTATGCCCATGGCGTCGAGATAACAGGTCGCCTCAAGGTAGTTTTCTTTGGAGGTGATTTCCTCGCCGCCTCGGGTGTTGATATACAGCACGGGCAGTGTTCCCGACAAGTAGTCTTCAGGCGTGTGCACTACCACCGTGTCGCTCTCTTGAGCCGCAGTGGGGAAAAGGCACACGTTCACAAATAAAAACAAAAATGCAAGAAAATGGTGTCTGGTTGTCATATATGTATAGCAGTCACAGGATAGCTTATCAAATGCTTTCACTAAGCACGAATGTAATTAAATTACAAAATTACACATTTTTTCAATTCTGGCCAAAGCACAAGTCCGTATTTAATAATGTTTAACTGCCCTTGCGGCTTCTGCAAATTAACGGGCTCCACTGCGTGCAGTCAGGCGAAATGCTAAAAATATTTATATAGTTTGCTGCTTTCGCCGAAAAATACTAATTTTGCGTGCAATATATGAACCACCTAAATGCAGAGTAATTATGTCATTTATTGCCGACCGTGTTAAGATGGATGGACTCACGTTCGACGATGTGCTGCTTCTTCCCGCCTATTCCGAAGTCTTGCCCAAGGACGTGTGCCTAACCACCCCCTTTTCCCGCAACATCACACTGAATATGCCGTTGCTCTCGGCAGCCATGGACACCGTGACCGAGAGCAGCATGGCGATTGCCATCGCCCGCGAGGGGGGCATTGGAGTGATTCACAAGAATATGCCCATCGTGGAACAGGCGCGGCAGGTGCACGCCGTGAAGCGGGCCGAGAATGGCATGATCTATGACCCGGTGTCGATCAAGCGCGGCTCGCGGGTGAGCGACGCCCTGTCCCTCATGCGGGAATACCACATCGGCGGCATTCCCGTGGTGGACGACAACCGCCGCCTGGTGGGTATCGTCACCAACCGCGACTTGCGCTTCGAAACCGATATGAGCCGCAAAATCGACGAGGTGATGACCAGCGGACACCTGATTACCACCACTCAGTCGACCAACCTCGAGGAGGCCGCGAAAATCCTGCAAACCTACAAAATCGAGAAGTTGCCCGTGGTAGACCGCGAGGGCAAGCTCATCGGGCTGGTGACCTACAAGGACATCACCAAGGCCAAGGACAAGCCCAATGCCTGCAAGGATGCCCTGGGACGCCTGCGTGTGGCTGCGGGCATCGGTGTCACTGCCGACAGCTTCGAGCGCGCTCAAGCCCTGGTTGAGGCTGGGGTGGACGCCATTGTCATCGACACGGCGCACGGACATTCCAAGGGCGTGCTGAACGTGCTGCACCAGGTGAAGAAGTCGTTCCCGCAAATCGACGTTGTCGTGGGCAATATCGCCACTGCCGAGGCGGCGCGGTTCCTGGCCGACAATGGCGCCGATGCCGTGAAAGTGGGCATCGGGCCGGGCAGCATCTGCACCACACGCATCATCGCCGGCATCGGCGTGCCGCAGCTTTCGGCGGTCTATGCGGTTGCCAAGGCTTTGCACGGTACCGGCGTGCCCGTGATTGCCGACGGAGGCATCAGATATTCGGGCGACATGGTCAAGGCCCTGGCGGCCGGAGCTCACTCGGTGATGCTCGGCGGTCTGTTCGCCGGTGTGGAGGAGTCGCCCGGCGAGACAGTGATTTTCAACGGCCGCAAGTTCAAGACCTACCGGGGCATGGGCTCGCTCGAGGCCATGGAGAAAGGGTCGAAAGACCGTTATTTCCAGAACACCATCACCGATGCCAAGAAGCTTGTGCCCGAAGGCATTGCCGCGCGCGTACCCTATAAGGGAGCGCTGTGCGAGGTAGTTTACCAAATGCTGGGTGGTTTGCGTGCCGGTATGGGTTACTGCGGCGCTCCAAACATCGAGGCGCTCCACCACGCGCAGTTTGTGCGTATCACCGCCGCCGGTGTCGCCGAGAGCCACCCGCACGATGTCACCATTACCAGCGAGGCTCCCAACTACAGCCGGGGATGAGTACCACAACCGATAATAACACAATCTGACCACGTTTTTTGTCTTTATGCAACAAGGCGACATTTCCTCTACTGACATACACTGCTGTCTTGTGTCGGGTTTGTGGCGCGTTTTTTCTACAACATCTTGACCACCGTTTAACAACATTTTTTGTGAACAGCATGAAACGTTTTTTTCGACGTATCACGATTATCGTGCTTTTGTTGGCCCCCTGCACTGCCAGTGCCCAGATTAACACGAAATTTTTGGGAAAGGAGCAGGAGAAATTCAATGTCGACAGCATAATCACCTACTTCGACAACCTTCCTTTCTTCAGCATTTACAAGGACAACTATTTCGCTCTTGGCACGGCTTTGAACCACAAGCCCACCGAGTATAACAGCGATGTGAAGTTCCAAATCAGTTTCCGCCAGCGGTTGACCAAGTCTATCCTTCCATTCCACAGCTACCTTTTCTTGAGCTACTCACAGAAGGCGATGTGGAACATCTTTGAGGAGTCGCTGCCCTTCCACGACCTGAATTTCAATCCCGGCATTGGTGTTCAGGCTCCTATTATCGCTAAAGGTAAAATCGTTGGGAATGCATTGATTATGGTTGAGCACGAGTCTAATGGCCGCGATGGCGAGGCCTCGCGAAGCTGGAATAAGGTGTCGTTTGCCGGTTCGGCGATTATCAACAGCCAACTGATGCTGCACGCCAAGACTTGGATTCCCATCATCGACGGCCAGCAGAACAAGGACATTCTCAAGTACAGCGGCATTTTCCAAACCGGAGCGCAATTCATTTCAAAAAACAAGCGCTGGGTGGCCGATGTCACGTTTGTCAAGCGGCAGGGTTGGAATATGAACTTCAACACCATTGTCAATGTAGGCTTCCGCATCCGCAAGAAGGACAATCAGTTCCTGATGCTTCACTTTTACGATGGGTACGGCGAGAACATGCTTGACTACAACAAGTATCATTGCCGTCTGCGTCTTGGCCTGCTCATTCGTCCCGCCTTTTTCAGCGACTTTTGATGACGTTGCCAGCGATGGCAAGCGCCCCGACATTCCTGATGGGAGTGCCGGGGCGCTTGCCGGTTGGCGACATCAATTGGGGGAGATCAGAATCGGAATCCCAGCGTTGCCGTGATTTTGTTGTCGTGCTCGCTCACGTCCCACCTCACATTCTTGCCATCGTTGTCGATGGGGAAAGCCTCATAGGTGCCCTGGCGGTTCTTGTGCACGTAGGCCATGTCGAAATAAACATTCTTGTGGTGGTATCCAATGCCGGCGGTGATGTGTTGCACCGAGCGGTCGTAGGCGTAGGCCGTGTTGTTGCCGCCCACCTGCACCGGGTACACCGAGCCGTCGGCATTGCGTGCGCCGCCATAGTCGCGCACATCCTGGCTGGCGTTGCTCGTCTGGTGGCTGAAACCGGCGCGCAGGCTCCAGTTGGGCGTCACGCGCCACTCGCCGCCCACGCGCACGATGTGCGAACCGGCAAGGAAGTCTTTCATTTCCTGGCTCGAACCCGCAAACTCATGTCCGTAGTCGTCAAGCAGGCGGATGTTGGTGTTGCCCACATACTCATAGTCGGCGCTGAGGATGCCCTTGCTGCCCATCACAGTTGCCAAGCTGCCGATAAAGCGCCATGGTGTGCGCAGCTTGTACCACGAGCTGGCCGTCGGGGTGTAGGCATCATCAAGCGAGTAGTTGCCCTTGTCGGTATAGAAATCGGTGGCCACCACGCTCTGATAGGTGTCTTTCATCTTGTAGTAGGTGGGCGTGTGGAACGCCACACCCACGCGAAAAGCGTTCACCGGCTTGAGTATCACGCCAAACTTGAAATTGTAACCCGTGCCTGTGGTGCGCGACCAGTCGCTGAATCCAAAACTTGCGTCGCCGTCTACCAGCGATGCTGTGGCGTCATTGGGCTTGTTGTACACCACCGTGTTCTCCAGCACCTCGCCGTAGTAGCGGTTGTACTCGTAGAGCAGGTCGATGATTCCCACACCCAGGCCCCAGTACATCGTGTTGGCCAGGTTGCCGCCCAACGTCAGGGTGAACTCGTCGTTGTGTCCTTTCTCTTCCACTTCAAATTCAGCTGCACCCACCACGCCGTTGAAGCCCAGGCCGTCGAAATGATTGCCGGCTGCATTGGGCAGCATCAGGTAGTTTTGGTAAGCAAGCACCTGATTCCAGCCACCCAGGCCGTCAAAGGCACTGCCGCTCACGGGATCCAAGTCGGAAACCGTGAGTTTTTTCGCGTTGGCCAAGTCCGACAGGTAGTTGGTCATCGAGGTGGGAATGCCATAGGCGGCACCGCGCCAGTGGCGGTTGTAGGAGTAATTGCGGTTGTAGCTCACGCCCCAGTTGAGCAGGGGCATAATCTCGCTGTCGAGCTTCGCCGTGCCCACATATCCAACGTTGTTGAAGCTGAACTTGGTCATGTCGACTTTGGTGTCGCCGGCCTTGGCCGAGTTCATGTCAAAACCCAAAGTCAGCCCCAAGTCGCTGCTGCGGTACACGCCAATGCCGGCCGGATTCTGGTTCAGCGTCGAGATGTCGCCGCCCAGGGCACCGAAGGCTCCACCCATCGACATGAAGCGCGAGGTGCCGCGCAACTCAAATTGCGACAATTGCAGCGCGTCGAATGAATATTGTGCGCTGGCCAGCATAGGCAGAGCGCACACGGCCAAAGTGAGGATTGATTTCTTCATTTTAAAATCTTAAAGAGTGGGTGAGTTGATGAATGTGAAAGCCTGCGGCAAGATGCCGGAAAGCAGGATGCCGCAGGCAAAAGATGTGTTTACTGTTGAGGCAGGGCAATTAATGCCTGCGGCCACCGCCGCCATGGCTGCCGCCGCCACCGGAGAATCCGCCCCGGCTGCCGCCGCCGCTGTAGCTGCCACTGCTGTGGCTGGAGCTGCTGCGCGAGCTGCCGCTGTAGCCCGAGCTGCTGCGCGAGCTGCCACTGTAGCCGGAGCTGCTGCGCGAGCTGCCGCTGTAGCCTGAGCTGCTGCGCGAGCTGCCACTGTAGCCTGAGCCGCTGTTGCTCGAGCGACTGCCCGAACTCGGCGTGTAGGTGCGGCCGCCGGAACTGCCGCCCGAACGATTGTAGACAC
Source organism: Muribaculaceae bacterium (assembly GCA_017443765.1). Lineage (GTDB taxonomy): Bacteria > Bacteroidota > Bacteroidia > Bacteroidales > Muribaculaceae > Sodaliphilus. The sequence goes on from JAFSYB010000067.1 coordinate 45,500, forward strand.
CAGTCGTGGTGTTGGGGCGATTGTTGCGCATACTGCCGCCGCTGTTGCTGCCGCCGTTACGCGTGCCGGCACCGCTCATGTTGCCTGTGCGGGTCGAAGCCGAAGTGCGGCCGTTGCTCATGGCGCCGCCAGAGCTGCCGGTGGCGGGGCGCGTGCGGCCATTGCTCATCGCGCCGCTGCGTGTGCCGCCGTTGGCACCGCTGCGGGTCATGCCCGAAATGCCGCTGCGGCTCGTGGTGCGCGGGGCTGTGGCAGCCGCCTCGCTGCGGCTCACACGGCGTGCCGGGCCGCTGAGCAGGCTGCGACCGTCGCCCGGACGACGTCCCGACGGTTGGCGACCCCAGCTGCTGTGGTGGCCGCCATCCCGGTGGTGGCCATAGCCGCCCCAGCCATAGTAGTGGCGTGGACCGCCCCAACCGTAATAACCGCCATAGTAAGGCCGTCCCCACCCCCACGACCAGCCGCCGTACCAATAGGGGCCGCGCCAGCCGTACCAGGCATAAGCCGGACGATACCAATAGTAGCCGGGATAGCCAGGACCGTACCATGGGCTATGCCAGCTGTACCACGGGTCATACCAGTAGCTGCCGTAGCCAAAACCCCAGTAGGCGTATGGCGAGTAACCCCATGTGGAGCCAATCACCAAGTTCACGGTGGGACTGTCGTCGTAGTACACCTCAATCAGGTCGGCGTCGCCGCTGCACACCACAATGTCGGGGTTGTAGAAACGCTCGATGCGCTGCGTGTTGGCAAACACGCCCTCTTCTTCCTCGATATTGGTGGTGTCCATCGGGTCATACTCGCTCAAGCCGCGCCGGTTGTACTCGTCAACATCGCGCTCGGCCTGGTAATTCTTCAGCACAGTCACGCGGTAGGCCGCCGGCTGGCGTGTGGCGTAGGCCGAGGTTGTCGGCAGCGTGGCCGTCTCCTGGCTCACAGTGGCACGGGCAGGCACCTGGCTTTTTGCCGGGGAGGAACCATCATAATAGATGTCATCATAGTCCTGCGCCTGCACGACCATGGTGCTTGCACTCAGTGCAATTACACCCATGAGTGATAGTAACTTGGTTTTCATCTCTTTTTGAAATATAAATGGTTTTCAGTTGTCAATTAGACCCCATCCTTGGGGCTTCGTTTAAAATTCAGGCGGCTAATTTAAGTCTAATTTTTTGTTTCGCCCACTGCCCAACCTATAAAAAAAGCAAAAAACGCTATCTTTTCCGATTTTTTTTCAGGCTCTTGCCAGTGCACGCAATCCTTTTCCCGCTCGAGCATATACAGCTCCCCCTGGAACCGGGCCGCCGGGCCACAATTCCAGGGGGAGCGCAAGCGTGAGGCAATCAATCAAGATTGTCAACAAGTGCCGGGCATTGCGTTATTCTTTGATGAATACACTGCTCCACTGCCGGTTCTCGGCATTGATTGTAATCACATACATGCCATTAGCCAGCTGTGACACATCAATGCCGCCGCTCACGTCGGCATTGGTGATTTTCATCATCTGCCGGCCCGATACGCCGTGAATCACAAGCCAGTCAACGCAAGTTGCACCGGCAAGGTAGAGCCGGTCGGTCACCGGCACGGGGTAAACCTTGAAGTTGCCATGGCCTTGCACATCTTGCACGCCGGTCTGGATTGCTGTCATCACAATCGGCTCGTTGACGACAGGATGATTGTTTTCGGCAAACGTCATGTTGTCGTTAGGACTCAAATTCATGCCGCCCAGGGTGGGGTCGTAGAGCTTGAACGTGAGTTCCTCGCCGTCATTGTCGCCGTGCACCGTGAGGTAGAAAACACCATTGGTCACCGGGGCGGCTCCACGGCACTCATCACCCACAAACGCTCCAATCCAGCTGCCCTCGCTCAGGGTCAATTTGGAGATTACCGCATTCACTGCCATGTTGTTGGCATACTTGTACGGGTCGTAAGTCCACGGAGCGGCGGTTTTGCCCTGCTCGGAATGAGCTTTCACATAACTGCGCGAGGCCATGTGCTGGGTGGGGAAGCTGAACGACTTGGTGCTCTTGCTGTAGTACATGTAACCCAAGCCGGGTTTCATGGTGGTCAGGTCGCCAAGCCATTGTTCACCATCGAACAACACAAATGCGTCTTGCCCCTTGAGCACATCGCCTGCCTCTGCCGGCACGCGTGCCAGCGCTTCGGTCACACCAAGCTCGTCGGTGGGCAGATAGCCCATCCAGTTCCACCCGGGCTTCAGCGTCAGCGTGTGGTTGGTGATGGGCTCGCCCGTGAGGGCATACGTGCCGTCGGTGATCATCTGCAGTTTATATGCCTGTTCGGGGCTCAGCTCGGTGAGGGCACCTTTCCACAAGCCGGTGTGCGTGGCCTCTGCATTTTGCCCACGCAACGTGCGGGCGTTGTAGAGCGTGCCCAGCGCATCGTTCAAGTCGGCCATCGACTCGTCCTCAACGCCAAACGACACCCAGTTCCAGCCTGCCTTCAGGGCATAATCAATCGTTACACGCTCAATGGCGTCGAAGTGCGCGGCAATTACCACATTCTCGGTCACCGAAAGCTCCAGATTCGGCTCATTGCCGGCGTTCTTGCCATTCACCGTCCAACCGGCAAACTCATGGTATTTCGCTGGTGTGGCCGTAAGCCGCAGCACATCGCCATAAGCATATTTGCCATTGCCGTTGCCCTCAACGTGGCCACCCTCGTTGGGCTCGACATTCACAGCAACATCGAACACCATTTGCTGGAAGCGGGCTTCAATGATGGTCAACACCGCATCAAGCGTGAACTTCCACGAGGGCTCATTCGACACAAGTTTGTCGTCAACATACCAACCGGCAAAGCTGTAACCGCTGGCCGGTGTGGCTGTGAGCTTCAGTTCGCTGCCTGCAGGCAGCTCTCCGGCCAACGACGACACCTCGCCACCCTCGGCAGGATTGGCATACACTTTGTAGGCAACAGTGCCCTCGACGCGCTGCGACCATCCCACCATCTTGCCATTGGTGCCGGGATAGCCCTCGGCATCGGTGATGCCAATGGTGTGAACCGTGAGCACATAATAGCCGTTCTGGGTGGTCAGTGCGCTCAAGTCGAGTGCAAACGTCTGCTCGTCGATGGGTGTGATGGCAATCTGGTTGGCATCAAGTTTCTCACCCTCGCGCAGCAAGGTGATATCGGCGGATGTGAACGTCGTCGCGTCTATAGCCTTGTTGAAGCGCACGGTTGCGGTGGTCACTGCTTGCAAGTTCATCGCGGTGGTCTTCATGCCATCGATGGCCTCCACGGCAAGGATGGGTTGTGCAATGGGCGAAACCGTGATGATGTAGGTCTCATTGCTACCCGTGGCGAGCTGGTCCACGATGTGGATGCGGTTCTCGTACAACGGGTCTTTGCCGTCGCGCAAGGTGCGGTCGGTGAGCCAAACGTTGCCAAGCGGCACTTCGGCTCCGTCGCTTTGACGCTTGACGTCGACAATGTTCACCATTCCCAACGTCGGGTCAATGGCCTGGGCATAGTTCCATCCGGCGGCTGCGCCACTCAGCGTGAGCATGAGCTGGGTCTCGCCCTGGCGGGTGGCTTGCAGCGTTGCACCTGCGGCTACCGAAGCCGTTTCGCCATCGAGGAAGAACAGATGGTCGGGAGTGTCGTCAGCATCAATGTCTTCGTTGACGAGGAACGCCACTTGATTCGACGTGTCAACACATTCATGAATCAGCTCGTGGACTCGGGCATCTTTCACCAGGCTCAAGTTGGGATTGTTGAAACCGGTGACATGGTTCACTTGCACATCGTAGCTGGTGAAGTGTCCCAGCAGCGAGCTGAGCAACCACCATTGTGCCAGGGCATGGTCGCCGGCCGCAATGGTGCCAAAGTCGTTCACATAATTCTCCTCCATCATCATGCTTGCGTCTTTGCCGTTGAGCAAGGCCATGTCGATGAGCAAGCCCTTATCGTTCTCGGTGATTTGCGGCTGGGCGGTGGTGATTTTCACGTTGTTGGCATCACCGGCGCCGCGATTGTTGATCAGCAGGGCAAACTCAGTGGGAATCGAAGGCTCGACCACATCGGCGGTCAGCGGGTCGTCGCCCAGCACATCGCGCTGCATGAAATAGTCGAGATACAGTTGCGGCGCGGGACGCACGGTGAGTTTCTTGGGAGTCAACTCACGCGACACGGTCAACCCCGTGTACGGGTCCACAAAGGTCACCGTACCGCCAAAGGTGTAGTCCAGGTCGTGTTCGAGTGCGGCCTTGTCGGTGGGGATATACTCCACGGTTGCCACACCGGTCGTACCGCTGGTGAGGTTCCAGTCCGAGCCAAGTTGCAAGTCACCGGTGAAGCCGTTGAGCGATTTGGTGTGGATTTCCATCTTGTCGGCACCGGCCATGTTGCCCTCCGGGTCGGTGACTGTCAAGTGCAGCTGGAAGTCCTCAATGGCGTTGCTCTCGTGGTTGTTCTTCACCGTGAGCGTGCCCAGGAATCCCTGACGGGTCAGCGTCATCGTCTGCTTGAACTCCAGCGAAATCGTTGAGCACACGCTGTTGCTGCTCTCTTCAGTCAATGCTTTTGTAACTTTTTCATAAGACGCGAGATACAGCGAACTGATGTCATCATAACCTCGGCGAATCACCTCATCTTGAATTGCGGCGGCATTCTCAATCTCAGTGGCCAATGCTTCAAGGTCAATGTGGTTCTCGGCATCACTTTCGCCCTTGTAGTACAGGATGGTGTTGTTCCAGCGTTCCACCAATTGCCGGGCTTGCTCGATATTGATGTTGTCAGGGCGTTTTTCAAGCAGACTGGCCACCTTATCCTGAGGAATCGTCATTTCATCGTCAAAACTGCTTGAGAATTCGGTCATAAATTGGTCAAATTGGTCAGGTGAGCAGTTTAACCAACAATCGTTACCAAACCAGGTATTCTGTACATTCTGCAATGAAAGGATTGCTTGATAACACAATTCGACATCTTTTTGGAACTCGGCAATGCTTGAATTGTCGGAGTAATTACTGCTTGCCTTGTGCATGGGGGAATTCTGTTCGGCATTACATGGCCTGAGCAAATCTATCAAACATCCGATGAGAGCACCTATTGGAGTTCCTTCCATAAAACTTAATCCAATAGACCAGGCGCAACTCATCACATTTGTTATTACAGTCCTTTCATCGTATGGCCTATTAACTACATCTCTTATATTTTCTATACATGAGGCAAGAGCATAAGCAACCTTTATAGATTGTCTAATTTGTCCAATTCCTGTTATACTTAATCCGACATTTATTCCGCAGAATACCAGTCTCTTCAAATACTCATTCGTACATGGATTGCAACTTATATCGCCATCACCACCCTTTAACATCCAATCCGAGAATTTAGCTAACCAACTTGGAACACTTATGGGGGGGATATTTGGTCCACCAATCGGATCCCGAGGTTGCCATTCTCGCAAATCCTTGCCTCCGGTTGGGCAGGTTTTTACTCTTACGGGTGTTTCTATTCTTACGTATTTTCGGGTGATTTTGTCGCATTTATAGCTGTAACGGATGTCTGTTGCCCAATAGCATTTAGAGTCTGTTGCAGCCCGCTTGGCTCCATTCATTTCGGTCTCGGTGCATGTCATGACCACCTTAATAATCTTGGACTGGTTTGCGGCAAGATTGAACTTGCCGGTTTCCATCGCTGTAAATGTGAACAATGGGTGTTCATAAAGCGTCAGTTCCACGTCTTCGGCGGTTATCAGGCCGTGATTGGTAATCAGGATGTCAAACATCAACGATTCACCCGCAGCCAGGCTTTCGCCGTCGATACTCGATGGCATTTCCACTGTCACAACTGGTATGGGTACATTGGTTTCAAAGTTAAAAGTCGTCTTAATGTCATAGACATCTTCCACTTCGGTCTCAACAATCTCGTAGGTGATTTCAACACCGCTCAAACTGATTAGGATGGTTTCGGTCTTTTCGCGACCTGGGTCAATGAGAACAATTCGGTTAGCACTGTCGTGCGACGGCTCGGTCACCACCACATTGTAATATCCCTCGTTAAGCTCGACGGTGAAGTGGCCGTCGGTGTCGGTCACGCCTTGTGCGATAATCGCGCTGGTGACGGGATGCTGAATGGTCACGGTTGCACCGGCCACATGGGGCGCTTCATCGGTGTAGTAGGTGTACTCATCGGTGACGTCCACAATGAGCGTGCCCACGGCTTCACTCACCAATTCAAACTCAAACGGCAACGACAGGCCGGTTCCGCCGGCGCAGTTGATGCCCAGAGTTCCTTTCATGATTTGGCTCAGCTGCATACCCTCGGGGGCGCCGAACCGCAGCACCACGGTGGCGCTCTCGTCAAAGTCGAGCGAGGGCAGCGTGGCGGGGGTCAGCGAGGTGATGTAGGGTGGCAGCGACAATTCAATCGCTCCGCTGGCACCACGGCCCACGTTGTGGAGCGTGAACTCAATGTCGTGGGTGCCACCTTGGGTCACGGTGGTCTTGATTTGCGTCAAACTGGGCTCGAGCTTGGCCGTGGGCATTGCGGCATAGCAGTACAATCGGTAGTCGGCTGCCGCTCCCTGCTCGTCGGTTATCTGCAATACAATCTCCTGCCAACCATTATACAGGTTGGTGGCTTTGTTGTCGGTGGGCGAGGTGGCATTCAGCGTGAATGATATTGCTGAATGTTCCCCTCCGGTCAGGTTGGAAATCGTCGAGAATTGTGCCTCGATGTTTTCGGCTCCCTGCTTCACAGCCGCTGTCACCCCGCTCTGCGGCAAGTTGCCGTTGTTCTGCACCGTGATGGTGCCGGTGATTGGCTCGCCCACGGTCATTTGCACCGTTTGGTAGCGGTCGGCAAGCGCAAGCTCGTAGACATCAAACTCTGTCTGGGCTTCCTTGGTGTTCTCGCCGGGGTAGCACGCTCCCGCCACGAAATGGCCCATCTGGTTGGGCTCGGGTGTCCAGGTGGCCGTCAGGTTGCCGGTGGCATCGGTGACTGCTGTGATGGTCTGGCGCAGGCCGTTGTTGATGACATAAATCTCAATCTCTTGGTTGCCAATCAGCTTGCCGGTGGCCCGGCCGGTGAAGGTCACGGTTGCGCCGGGGGCATACGCCTGCTGGTCGGCGGTTACCGACACGGCAAACTGCGGCAGTACCTCGATGTGGGCCACAGCCTCGTTGTTTGTGTAGTTAAGCTCGCTGAAGGCGCGGGCGGGATTGGCAACAACCTTGATGGTGTGGTCGCCCGGCACCGGGGGCAATGCTATTGTGCGCGTGAGCGACACCTCGCTGCCCACAGCCAGTTCATCGGCCAAACGGATTTCGGCGCTGGCTTGAGCCGCTTGGTCCACATAGATGGCGAGCAGCGTCTGCGACGGCAGGGGGGAGGCACCCTCGTTGGCCAGGGTGAGGTTCAGCGTCACCTCGTCGCCAACGTAGATTTCGCTCTCTGCAATCGTAAGCGACCGCACGGCAGCGTCGGGCAACGTTTGGTCGCTGACCAGGAACCAAGTCGTGCCCACGGCAAATCCGTCGGCATTGGCGGCCAGTTCCACCACGCGGCTGTCGCCGGCCACCGTGTTGCTGCGGACGGCAATGGTGACTTCGGCGCTTGCTTGCCCGGCCGGAATGGTCACGGTGTGGGCATAGTCGAGTGCTTCATCGGCATTGCTGCTCAGCGTCACGGTCAGTGCGTTGGCAGTGCCGGTGTTGCGGGTCACGGTAACCACAGTTGTCCCGCCTTCGAGCACGGTGGACAGTGTTGAAGCCAACGTCAGCGATGGGCCGTCGTTGTCGATGATGGTGACGGGCACCGTCACCGCGCCATGCTCATTGCCCGTGGCCTGGCAACTGCATGATGAAATGTACACGGCAGCGGTGATGTTGACAGTGCGGTCGCCATCCACCTGGGCATTGTCAACAACTCCCAGGGTGAACTCGGCCGTGTCCACACCCTTTTCAAGCGTCATGCTCTTTGTGGGATAGTAGATGTCGCCCTCGCTGTCGTCGCTCAGTTTGATGGTGATTTTGCTGTTGGCGTCACCCATGCGATGCAGGCGTGCGTTGATGGCCATTAATCCGGCTCCCTCGCTCACCGTGGTTGGCGTGAGGGTGAGCTCAATCTCGGGAATGTCGTTGTCGGCAACACCCACGTAGGCCTCGCTGTTCACATATCCCGTGGCACTCACCAGGAATGTGGCCGTGAGGTTCAGGTGCGGCACATCATCGTCAATCGAGGTCACATCGATGTAGATAGCCTTTTGCCCGGCAGGGAGTGTCACCTGGCTGGGGAAACGGAACAGTGATGCGTTGTCACAGTTCAGGTTCAGCGTCACGTCGTGCTGCGGGGCTTGGTCAAGATGCACGTGGAGCACAAACGATTCACCCTCGTCGATGTCGCGCTTCGACGATTCGATATACAACGCGGGGAACACATCGTCAACTATCTCTAAGGTGTCGCTGGCCGGGGCGTAACCACCGCCCTTGGCCTCGACAACAACGCTGTTGTTGGGGTCATGGGTGTTATTGGCGGATAGCGTGAGATAGAAATACTCACTCGATTTTCCGGCCTGGATGGTCACCTCATCAGCCATCGACACACGTTCATCGGTTGTATGGGTCAGGGCGAACACCTGCTTCTGGCTCCAATCGCCGCTGCGGGTCAGCAGACCCTTGACCACGTTGCCGCTCACCTCGGGTGCAATGTCGGGGCTGAGCTGCAGGCTCAGTTTTTTGCTCACAGTGATTTCACCGCTTTGGGCCGTGTTGTTTCCCTGTTTGCTGGGTGGCTCTTGGGTGTCAGTGTTGGGAATCACTTGAACCCGCACGGTTGCGTTGCCATCAAGTCCCAGAATGTGGGGGAGCTGTACGTTGGCTGTGCGGTTCACTTGCTGGCCTGCCGCCAGACTGCTGTCGTAGGTGATGCGGGTCAAATGCTTGGTCGCGCCATTGGCTGCCACAAGCGTCAGGCTCTCGCTCCAGCCGCCGCCGGTGTCAAGGTTGCCAATGTTGCTCACAGTCCACGAGATGCCCACTTGCTCATCGGGGGCAAGGGTGGTTTTGTCGAGGTTCACTGCCGTTACCGTTAAGTCGGCGCAGTGGGTGACGATGACAATGCTGCCGGCCTCGCCGCTGCTGCTGATTTCATTTCCATGAACATCGCTGAGCACCAGGTCGGTGAGCTGCATCGGGTAGGCGGTGTTGTCGTCCAGGTCACCCACACTGCCTTCGATGGTGAGCAGTGTGCCGGTGCGACCCGCGATGGCGGCGTTGCTGGGTGAATAAATCATGACCATGTAGGTGTTCGGGCTCATCTTGCGCATGGTCACCTCGTGGCCGTCAGCACGCTGGGTGCGCGTGATGCTGCTTGGGTTAAGCGTCACGCCGTTGGGAACAGTGAGCGTGAACTGCGCCGCGACCACTTGTTCCGAATTCTCCAACTGTACCGGGAGTTGGAACGCGGAGGATGCTGGCGTGCTCACGTCGGGAATGACCAGCCGGTTGCTCGCCTGCTGCGCTGTCGTGGCCAGCACGGCGAGGAAAAACGCCGCCAGCGTCAGAAATAATTGTTTTCGTATCATAGCTGTAGAATGTTTTTATTGTATGTCTTGGATTAGCGCACAATCACCTTGCGCTGGGTGTTCGCGTTGCCGTGGTATTTAACGCTCACGACGTAAACGCCCGGAGCCAGCCCGCGAGCAATCGCGTTGCGCCCGGGCTTGAGCGTTGATGCCTGGTCGGCGGCGACAAGGCGGCCGTCGATGGTGACAACGGCCCACTGCACGTTGTCGAGTTGTTCCTCGGCAGTCAGGTAAATCGCGCCATCGTTGGCGGTGATGCTGATGGCCTTTTGTGCCAAGTCGTCCACGCCTGTTCTGTTGGGTGCCCCGATGGTGAGTGCTATCGGTTGTGCGTCGGCATCGCTCAGCGCGGCATAGCGTACCGCGGGTGCTGCGCCGGTGGCGTTGGCGATGGCCGTCACCCCGGCGGGCAGCGTGACGCCGGTGAGCGAGTAGGCCACGGCGTGCGGGCCGTTGCCGCTCAACGTCATGCCGTTGGGTAACCAGGTGGCTGCTCCATCAAGCAGGATGTCGAAGGCACTGACTGCCGTGTTGCTCGACAGGTAAAGCACGCCATCGCGCCAGTACAGGTGGGCCGCAGGCTGCGCCTCGTCCTCGGCGATTGCCGGTGCGCGGTGTGCGCCTGGGCTTCCGGTGGCCGGCACAACGCGTGCGCTGCGGCGTGGTGCGCTTGCACCCGTGTTGTCGGCGGCAAGCAGCAGGTTCACCTCGCCCACCACGTCCTGCACGTTCAGGCGGTCGTCGGCAATCACATTGGCGGCTGTCCAGTTGAAGCGGTAGGGGTAGTTGCCGAATATCTTGTTGATGATTGCCTGCAGGTCGTTGACGTTCACCGCGCCGCTGAAGTCGGCATCGCCCGGGGCAAACGACAGCGTGGTGAAGCAGTTGCCGCGCAGTTCGTCGTTGCTGAAGCTGTCATCGCCGTTTCGGGTGGTCTTATATACCTTGATTTTGATTTTATCGCCGCTTTGGCCTCTGTACTCCGTGGTGTAGCCGTCGCGGTAGGCCGGAATCAACTCATTGTCGTACACGGCTACCGAGGCCAGATAGGTGTCGCTCATGCTGTGGAAATCCAGTATCACATTGCAGTCAAACGCTTGCGACTGCGTGTTGTAGCGATAGATAGAGGGCAGCATGGTGAGCAGGCCAAGCAAATTGTCTGTCGAGATTTCGCTGAGGTCAATATTGGGAACCGGCTCCTCGACGGTCTGCGGGAACAGGTTCAGCGAGGTGATAGTTGCTGGCAGCGGCGGGTAGATGGCACTCAGGTTGTTGCCGCTCACGTCCAGCGTGGTGAGGCTGTTCATGGGGGCGACGAATGTGCCAATGTTGCCGCGCAGGCTGTTGTCGGCCATGTTGAGCGAGGTCAATGCCGCGAGCGTGACGCCGCTGGCGGGCAGCTCACCGCTCAAGCCGTTGTCCTTCAGGTTGAGCTCGGTGATGCGTCCCTTGCTGATGGTGGCAAGGCCCTTGTCCTTTAACTGACGGGCTTGTTTCACATCGCTCACATCGATGGTTTTCTTCCAGTTGGCGCCATTGGTGGCGTTATACAGCGCAACCATGCAGGCCCAGTCGTCGGTGTTCAGGGCATAGATGGTGAACGTGGCTGCGTTCTCAAGGCTCTGGCTCAGGTAATATTCCCCCTCGGCAATCGCGACGTTCACCACATACTCGCCCGGCTCGACGGGTGCGGTGGTTTGCGCAACGCCGTCTTTCACATAGGTGACAGTGGCCGTTCCCATGCCAGTTATTGCGTTGGTCCGCAGCGTGGCGGGGTGTGCCTTGCCGTCGTAGAGGATGTCGGTGTCTTCGACTTGCACAATCGCCACATTGTCGGGGATAGGAGCTTTGTTAATCGTGAATGTGGTGGTCAGTGTGCCCGTGAACTGCCCCTTGCCTGTAGCGGTAATGGTTGCGATGCCGGGCTTGACGTTGTTTGAATAATTGAGGTAGTAGTCAGTCGCCTCCGACAACACGCCGAATGTGTTGTCCACCACGCGCACTGCCGGACGATGCTCCTTGCCGTTGTAAACCACAGTGGCATCCTCGGGGTTCACCAGCTCTACTGTACCAGCCAGTTCGTGGAATTCGGGATTTTCATCGACAAATTTCACTTTGGTAAACGTGACGCGGGAGTCAGGGCTGCCGATTTCGTACGACTCATTGTTTGAGCAGGTATATTTCATATACACCTTGAAGTCGCGCTCGCCAGGCTCAAAGTCGGCATCGGCGGTGACGTTGAGCGTGTAAATGTGACAAGGGTTGGCCGTGACAGGGGTCTTTGTAAAGTTTGTACCTATAACATCATGAAATGGCCACCAGTCTTCCCGATCCAAATTGTCTGTGAACCTCACCACGGGCGATCCGTTCTTCATAGGGATGTCATCGCCACCATAGCCATACAACCCGTCCGCATCGGCAATGGGGCGCAATCCCTTGGGGAAAGTGAGGTTGAACTGGATGTTGGTGAAGTCACCACCCTCGGGCATTGTCAGCGTGAGCGGCAGCTCAATCACTTTTCCAATATCGGCGCGGGTCAGGGTCAGCTCTGGAGCCGAGATGGTGGGTGCAGACAAGTCGGTTGTAGCCCAGCCGGTCACAGAGAGGTTTTTGTTGGCATCAATGGTGAAAGTGAGGTCGCCACCGCCCACAATCTTGAAGTTCACGCCAGGGTTGCTCAAGGGGATATTGGTGCACCACTCGCTGTGGATGTCGTAGGTCGAACCATCGGCATCGCCGCCGTACCACACCTCGTCCTCGATGAACTTAAACTCAGCCCCGTCGCTGATTCCGTTGACAGTAATGGTATAGGTGCCGTTGTTCTCGGTCATTTCCAGCTTGCCTTCGGCCCAGTTGGTGAACGTGCCGGCAATATACATTTTCGGTGCAGCTACCGGATCGGGCCAAAACTTCTTCCAGTTGGGGTCGGACTTATAAGTGGCCAATTCCTCTTCGGGTACGTTGATGCCGCCACTCTCGCGAACGCGTGTGTACACGGCATCATCGAACACCACGTCTTTCACGGCGTCGTAGCCACATTGCACTGTTATGCTGGTAAGCGTGGTGTTCCCCTCAAACGCATCGGCGGCAATATGGGTGATCGACGCCGGCAAGGTGAGGGTGGTGAGGGCGGTGTTCTTGAACGCTGCGGTGTCAATCACCTCCACATTGCCCAAGTTGACCTGCGTGTAGTTGGTGCAGTTCATCATGGCGTAGGCGCCGATGGTCTTGATGGCACTGTTGATGGTCACCTGATAAGCAGGAATCCAACCCGAGCTGGTGCCAAGGGGGTAACTTTTGGGGAACATCACGTATTTTGTCCCTCTTTCGGCAGCCAGATACATAGAGCCTGAAGCTGTGCTTGACACGGCATCGCTGCTCACTTGAGAGAATCCATTCTCGGCATCGCCGCTGGTAATCAGCACCGAGCCTTGCAACTCGTTGTCAAGGAAAGCCTTGCTCGACACGTAGCGCAACTCATCGCCATAGAAGCGGATGCTGCCGCGTGATTCGCTTGAACCACTTTTCACACCCTTGAAAGCGTAGTCGCTGACGTAGCGGATGTGACGGGGGAAGTTGGTGTTTCCGTTAGTGGGGAACTGTGCATTCTCAAACGCATGCTCGCCCACACCCACAATGGTGTAGTCAATACCGTTATTGGAAACGACATCGATGTTTGAAAACGCACTTGTAGACGAGATTGTGTAGGCGGTGCCGTCGTGCTTGGGAGCGAACTCCACCTCGTTGACACTGCCCTGGGAAACGATATTATAATAGAATGTGCCATCGGTGATGATGCCACCCGGTGGCGTGTCGGAATCAACAAACTTCACTTTGGTAAGCGTGACACAAGCATCATAGCTGCCGATTTCGTAACTCTCATCGTTGTAGTTGGTATATTTCACATACACTTTGAAGTTGCGCTCGCCTGGTTCGAAGTCTGCATCGGCCGTCACATTGAGTGTGTACACGTGGCAAGGGGTGACAGTGACAGGGGTTTTTGTCATGTTGGCTCCTAAAATTCTGTAGTTGGGCCAATTTTCGGGGTCATCCAAATTGTCGGTAAACATTACCACGGGTACTGGTGGGCGGCGTCCGCTGGTAGGGATGTCATTGCCGCCATAGCCATACAACCCATCCTCATCGGCAATGGGGCGCAATCCCTTGGGGAAAATGAGGTCGAACTGAATGTTGGTGAAATCGTGACCCTCGGGCATGGTGAGTGTGAGCGGCAGCTCGATCACTTTTCCAATATCGGCGCGGGTCAGAGTCAGCTCGGGAGCCGAGATGGTGGGCAGCGTTTGCCCTGCTTGGTTCGCGGCACGTGCGTTGCCGCCCGCGAGCTCGGAAGCCGCAGCCGCGAAGCCGCACATCAGTGCGAGCATCGTCGGGATTAGGAGTTTTTGCTTTCTCATTGTTTTTATATTAATGTGAATATAATGTAAATATACAAAAATAACGTGGAGCCAGTCCTGATACTCGGTTCCACAATCTAAAGGCTTTCACATTGCCCAATCCGTCGGAACGAGCAACGCTGAAAGCCCCACGCCGTTGTATATTCGCACTCACCCTCGCGCACTTCATATAAAAATAGGTGCGCGCACGAGAAAAACGTGTGCAAAAACATCCCAAGGGGCGTTCCGGTTGCTTTGACTTTTTGACGGATTATTCAAGAAGTTGCGAAGTTCTCAGATTGTCAAAACCCAAAGTGTCGCAGAAAACGCCATTCCACAATGTGTAGTTTCCCACCCCTACCATGCCGCTTGCGCGGCATACCGACGTGGGCTTGTGACCTGTCACCCCTGCCGCAGCTCTCTTGCCAACGGGCGGGTGACAAATCACGCTGCAAATTTAGTGTTTATTTCCGAAATATCAAAATTTTTCAGCAAAAATATTGGGACACCTGCAAAACCGTGTGTTTCTATGTCAGCTCGGTAATGTGATAGACGGGAAAGACTTCGAAGAGGCATCCGGTGAGGGAAAAGCGCGCCAATGGAGGCTCCTCGGAGTGGAATACCTTGCAGATCCAGGATTATGAGTACTTTTGCGGCATGAGTTTGACGGCATTATACTTTCATCTTGCCATCCGCACCAAGAACGGCGACATGACCATACTGGAAGCGGCCAAGAGTGACTTAGAAGCCTGCGTGGCAGCGTGGTGTTCCTCGCCGAGGAACACCGCCGCACCCTGTCAGCATCCCCACCATTCAGTCGCTGCGCTCCTGTCATGGTGGGGTTTTCACAGTGGTTATCGCCTGTCGGCGATCGGTCAGGCCGCTCAAGATTACGGCCACGGACTGTGCCGATGTCCCCTTATCGTAATTCAAGACTAAAAGGACGTATGAACATAATCTTGGGGTTCACGCTTTTGCGCCTCATGTTGTGTTGTCTGAATGGGCCAGCCTCGGTGTTGGCGGGGCATTTTGGGGTGGGGCACTGCCTTGACGATTTTCAAACCTAAAATTTTGCTAAAAAAATCGGCAAAAATTGCTGAATGATAGCGCATAATTGAAAAATAATTCCGAAATTTGCAGCGCTTTTTGCGAAAAAGTTTGCCCTATGGGCGTGTTCAGACGTTTCAGGCCCTCGCCGAGGGTCGAGATGTGTGGCACTGAAAGCACATTTTATCAAGTAAAATAAACATTTTAAAACAATGACAAAAGCAGACATCGTTAACGAGATTTCGAAGCAGACCGGCATCGACAAGGTGTCAGTTCTGGTGACCGTAGAGAAATTCATGGAGTCGGTAAAAGACGCTTTGGCTGAAGGCGAGAATGTGTATCTTCGCGGATTCGGCAGCTTCATCGTCAAGACCCGCTCGCAGAAGACGGCCCGTAACATCTCCAAGAATGAGACCATCATCATCCCCGAGCACAATATTCCCGCCTTCAAACCCGCGAAGGCCTTCATGGAGATGGTGAAGAAAGACTGACTAAACAGCTGTTTCAGCAAAGGATAACCATTTATTATTAACATTTAAATTACGTGTAATATGCCAAGTGGAAAAAAACGTAAAGGTCACAAGATGGCCACTCACAAGCGCAAAAAAAGGCTGAGAAAGAATCGTCACAAAAACAAGAAGTAATCGACAGGTGCGTGCTGTGAATTGCAAAAGCAGCAATGAGTGGTTTTCACAAGTCAGGCCGCACTCAACAAAGCAAACAGGTGTTCACTGTGTAAGGTTGCACTGATTTTAGGCGGGACATGGCCTGTGGCTGCCCGTTAAGGCCGCAAATGAAGGGCTCGCTATTAGCCAGCGGTCTATGAGACACAACCAGCTCACCTTTAGCCTCAAAATAATTGCGCAGACTGAGCGCAATGATGTTTGCCGATTACCGAAGTGCCTGATTACTGCTCGAGCAATTAAAGATACCGCCTTGACGATTATGTCATACTGAGGACAAACTCATCTGACGTAGCCGCGCTGCCCATTTGAGTTTGTTCTTATGTTTTTATGTTCGCACAGCTGGTGCGTGCCTGCGTTGCACTGTTGCACCGGCAGTGACGATTGATTGAATGAACCTTTTTACAACAACCAACCTTCTGCGATGAGAAGTGATTTAGTAGTTGACGTTACGCCTACCACCATCAACACCGCCCTGATTGAGGACGGCCGGTTGGTGTCGCTGCAGCGTGAGTCGCGCGACGCCTCTTACGCTGTGGGAAACCTTTATCTGGCCAAGGTGAAGAAGCTCATGCCCGGACTGAATGCCGCGTTTGTCAACGTTGGTTACGGCAAGGACGCTTTTCTTCACTATTTGGATTTAGGCACTCAGTTCGACTCCTACGCCTATTTCATCAAGTCGGTTCGTGAAAACAAGGGAAAGCCACCGCTTTCCATCTCCAAGCTCAAGCTACAGCCCGAAATCAGCAAGCACGGCTCCATTGCCGACGTGCTCACACAGGGACAGGAACTGATGGTGCAGGTTGCCAAAGAGCCCATCTCGACCAAGGGCCCGAGGCTGACCACCGAAATCAGTTTCACCGGCCGTTTTCTTGTCCTCACCCCGTTTAGCGACAAAATCTCGATTTCTCAAAAAATCAAAGACCAAACCGAGAAGCGACGCTTGCGCAGCCTCATCGAGAGCATCAAGCCCAAGAACTTCGGGGTGATTATACGCACCTCGGCCGAGAACAAGCGGGCCGCCGAACTCAACACCGAGCTCAAAGTGCTGCTCAAGAGTTGGGAAGATGCCATTGCCAAGCTACAGTACAGTTCACCGCCCGACCTCCTGTACGAGGAGGAAAGCCGCGCTGTGGGTGAAATTCGCGACATCTTTAACCCCGACTTTGAGAGCATCAATGTGAATGATGCCGGTGTCTACGAGCAAATACACAACTATGTGAGCCTCATTGCCCCTGACCGGAGCGACATCGTGCAGCTTTACACCGGCGACGCGCCCATCTTCGACAAGTTCGGCATCACTCGGCAAATCAAGACCTCGTTCGGCAAAACCGTCTCGTTCCGTTCGGGTGCCTACATCATCATCGAGAGCACCGAAGCCCTGCACGTGATTGACGTCAATTCGGGCAACCGCTCCAAGGCATCGACCGACCAGGAGAGCAACGCGCTCAACGTGAACCTGCTCGCCGCCGAGGAGATTGCGCGCCAGTTCCGCCTGCGCGACATGGGAGGCATCATTGTCATCGACTTTATCGACATGGCAAAGGCCGAGCACCGGCAGGAGTTGTATCAACGCATGAAAGAGCTGATGTCGAAAGACCGCGCCCGGCACAACATTCTGCCCCTGAGCAAGTTCGGACTTATGCAAATCACCCGGCAGCGGGTGCGGCCCGCGCTCGACATCACCACCGAGGAAACTTGCCCGTCGTGTGGCGGAAAGGGCATTGTGCAGCCATCGCTGCTCTTTACCGACAAGCTTAAAGACAAAATTGACTATCTGGTCAACTCGCTCAAAGTGCGCGACTTCATCATGTATGTGCACCCCTTTGTCGATGCCTATCTGAAGAAAGGCCTCATCAGCGAGTACTTCAACTGGCGTCGTGAGTTCGGACGCAAGTTCCGCATCAAACCCGACCAAGCCCTCAACTATCTTGAGTACCGTGTGATTGACAAGGAGCGCAACGAAATTGACCTCAAGGAGGAGAAAGACACCAGCAGTAGCTCGGCAAGCAAAAAGGAGCACCGATCACGAAACCGACATAAAGAGAAAGAAAAAGACGACGAGAGTTAATTACGCGTAAACGGGTAGTTATCGAACTGCATCGTTAGTGCGGGGCCGGTGGTTGTCACCGGCCCCGCTTGCGTTTGTCGGTTTCTGGGGCTACTGCTGCACGACATTTTCGGCAAATCGTGCGTTCGACCACACAACGTAGTTGCCGTTGTCGTCGGTGCTGATGGTCATCACGCCCAAATCGTGGCGGCGCTCCATGGCTGCTTTCACGCGTTGCTCGCCCATCACCATGCAGGCTGTGGCCCAGGCGTCGGCCGTCATGCAGTCGCTGGCAATCACGGTCACGCTCAGCAGCGCGCTCACCGTGGCCTGGCCGGTGCGCGGGTCGACGAGGTGCGACACGCGGCGGCCGTCATGCTCGTGCCACTTGCGGTAGTTGCCACTGGTGGCCACGGCGCAGCTGTCGAGGGCAAGCACCACAGCGGCACCATGGGCGGTGGCGGCGCTGTCGGCCACGGGCAGGTCAACCGACACGTGCCACGGCTTGCCCGCGCTGTTCACGCCGCTCGCCAGCACCTCGCCGCCAATCTCAACCAAGAAATTGCGCACTCCGTTGCGGGTAAACATTCGCCCGACCTCGTCGCACGCCAGCCCCTTGGCAATGCTGCTAAAGTCGAATCGCACGCGCTCATCGCTTTTCAACAGCCGCGTGCCGTCGAGCCGGGTCTTGCCCAGCCCCACCACCGCCATCAGGCTGTCGAGCGCACGCTGCGTGGGGGCTGCCCCCGACTGGCGCCCGAACCCCCAAGCCTCCACCAGCGGCTGCACCGTGGGGTCGTAGGCTCCCGCGCTCCCGGAATGTACCACCACTGATGTGGTGTAGAGGCGGGCGAAAATCTCGTCTACTTCGCTCGTCTCGTTGCGGTTCGCACGCGACACCAACGAGGAATCGTTGTATACCGATGCGCTGGCATCGACGCGGCGCAGCACCACCTGCACCGAGTCGCCCAACCAGCGGTTGCACGAGTAGGTGATATGGTAGTCGGTGGTCCACACGCTGCCGCTGTCCGACCGATAGGGCGGTGCCGAGCGGCTGCGGCTACACCACATCGCGAACAACGCTGCCGCGGCAAGGGCCACGAGGGCAAGGTAACGATAGGTCTTCATGCAGGATTGACTGTGAATAATTTTGCAAATTTAAGCAAAAATCGCGGCAATGGCTACCCTTTCACTACTTTTCACATTAAAAAATGCCGCCGTTCAGAAAAAAGTGCGTACTTTTGAAGCCCCAAAAGCAAAAAACTATGAGATTTAACCGCATTATTATCTTGACGCTGGCGTTGCTCGGTGCTACGGTTGCCCTGGCTCAGTTTCGTTTCGGTCCCAAGGGTGGCTTGGTTGTGAGCAAGTTCAGCTTCGACCAGAACCTGTTCTCCACTGATAACCGCGCCGGCTATGCCGCCGGATTGCAGGTTGACTTCAACATCCCCATCACCGGCCTTGCCATTGATGCGTCGGTGCTGTACAGCCATCGCAACGATGCCTTTGCGCATGAGGCCACCACTTTTCGCCGCGACTACATCGAGATTCCGGTGCATTTGCGTTACGGACTTTCGATAATGGGAGTGGAGCGAATTGTGGTTCCCTATGCGTTCACGGGGCCGAATTTCGCCTTCTTGTGCGACGAGTCGAAGGACATCACCTGGGACAACCGCTCCTCGTTCACCTCGTGGGACGTGGGGCTGGGCGTGGAGTTGTTCCGACACTTGCAGCTGCAGGCCAGCTACGGCATTGGCATCACCGAGGCTTTCAAGTATGTCAACATAGAGAAGGACAGTCCCGTCATTCGCGGCAAGGACCGTTGCTGGACTGTTACGGCGGCATACTTGTTTTGAGAAATCGCGCTGCCTTGGCCGCCAATTAGGAAAATTATCACTAACTTTGCGGCCTGATTACATTAGCACATCGCAAGCATGAAAAAAATTATTATCGCACTCGTGGGGCTGGTGGCCTTGCTCGCCGCCCCCAAGGTTCAGGCGCAGAGCGAGTCGCGCTGGGGTGTGACCGCCGGGGCAAACTATAACTATATCCACTTCAAGCAGCCGGGCATCATTCCATCGGACCGCGGCTGGGGACCGGTGGCCGGTGTCACCGGCGAGGTGAACATTCAGGGAATCGGCTTCAGTGTCGATGGTTCGGTGCTCTACTCCATGCGGACGGGCAAACTCCACTATGGCAACCGCAAAGTGTGGTCCTCGCTGGGTCTTGGCGATGAAAACTGCCTGATGCACAACATCGACTTGCCACTGAGCCTAAAGTTCAAGTTTCAGCGCCTTGGCGGATTCGAGAACACCCTGATGCCCATGATTTACGCGGGTCCCACGTTCTCGTTCCTGGTCGGCAAGAATCTGGGCGAGACCAACGACTACAACCCGGTGAGTGTGTTCCTGCGCTTCGGGGCCGGTGTCGAGATTAAGCGGCGCGTGCAGCTCACTGTGAGCTACAGCTTTAGTATCGGAGAGACTTTCCGCACGCGACTGCTCGACGAGATGATTGCCAAAAATCGGTACTGGAACGCTTCGGTCACTTACTATTTTAAGTAGATGTCTAACCAAAAACACTGTACTACCGAAAAAAGTGCGCGCAAC
This sequence comes from Muribaculaceae bacterium, assembly GCA_017443765.1. Classification (GTDB taxonomy): domain Bacteria; phylum Bacteroidota; class Bacteroidia; order Bacteroidales; family Muribaculaceae; genus Sodaliphilus. The sequence goes on from JAFSYB010000067.1 coordinate 65,830, forward strand.
TTGTTTGCGCTAACGGCAATAAGGTGTAATTTTGCAAAACACAGAAATACTCTAACTGAAGTTGATTCAATGTGTGGGGTTAATTCATCGTGAGATGCGTTGCCCCTTTTTCTATGTCAGGAGCATTCCCTGGGCCACACCATTGGCCACGTCGTCACCCAACTCGGCCCGCACGATGGCCAGGGCAAAGTGGGCAGCTGCCGCCGGGCCGCGCCCGGTGATGATGTTGTCGTGGCAGGTTACCATTTGGCTATTCCACATCACGCCCTCGGCTTCCATGCCGGGGTAGCAGGTGGCCGGGCGGCCATTGAGCAGCCCTAACGGTGCCAGCACTACCGAGGGTGATGCGCAGATGGCGGCAAGATTCAGCCCTTTGCGCCCGTGCTCGACGAGCATCTCGGCCAGCCGCTCGCAGTTCAGCAGGTTGGTGGCTCCAGGCATGCCGCCGGGCAGAATCAGCCACCCCTCGGTGGTGGGCACATCGGCAATCAGCCGGTCGGCAACCACCGGCACGCCATGGGCACCGGTCACGGTGGCGCGGTCGTGCACCGACACCGTTTCCACCGCCATTCCCGCACGTCGCAGGATGTCAACAACGCTCAAAGCTTCAATCTCCTCGAAGCCATCGGCAAAAAACACATAGTTTGTCATAAGGAAGTATTTTTAGGGTTATGAGTGAAGAGTGATGAGTAATGAGTAAGCTACGAGCTACGAGCTGCGAGTTAAGTAATGAGTGATGAGCTGCGGGTGATGTGTAAACTTATCGCTTTTAGCCTGTGTTCTATGGCTTATTCCAGTACTTTGGTCAGGGGCGAGTAGTCGCGGCTGTAGCGGAGCATTTGGTCAACGTAGTTTTCGCCGTAGGTCACGCGGATGTCGGTGATGTTGCCCTGGCTGTCGCACACGGGGGTGTAGACGGGGTTGACAAATCCCTTGTAGGGGGCGATGTCGAGCTTGCTGTAGCGTGCGAGCACCTCGTTGTGCAGCTTCGGGTTCACTTTCACGCCGTAGGTTTCCACCAGCTTGCGGCCGGCCTCGTAGTCGCCCTCGCTCTTGATGCGCTGCACCTCTGCCAGCAACTCGCCGAACAAGTGGCGCAGTTTCTCGTAGTCGTTGATTTTCACGTAGGTCTTGCCGCCGCGCTTCACCAGCTCAATCACCTTGTCCTTCTTGCCCTTTTGCAGGCACCACTCGCTGATGAGCTTGCGGTTGCGCATGTGGCTCTCCTCGATGTCCTTGCCCGGCTCGATGCGGTAGAGCTGGGTCATCAGGCCGTTCATGATGTATTTGTAGTACTCGGCCTTGTAGGTCTCCATGTTGTCAAAGATGCCGAGTTCCACCAGCTTGGGGTCGGCGAGGTAGTAGAGTGCGAACAGGTCGGCGCGTGCCTCCTCGAGCGTGGAGCCGTGTGCCTTGAGGGCGTCGGGGTCCACACCGGGCAGCAGTTGGCCGCTGGCGTGCCCCAGACACTCGTGCAGGTCGGTGTGCAGCTTGTCGGCCAGCGTGAGATATTTGCGCATCAGGTCCACCTCGGCCTGGCTGTAGGCAAACTCCTCGTTCAGTCCCGAGCCGTTGGCCACCTCGTCGTAGGCATCGGTGATGTTTTCGAGCGTGACCGACTTCGAGCCGTGTTGAGCGCGAATCCAGTTGCTGTTGGGCAGGTTGATGCCGATGGGTGTGCTGGGGTAGCTGTCGCCGGCAAGGATGGCGGCGGTGATCACCTTGGCGCTCACGCCCGTCACCTGCTCTTTCTTGAACCGGCTGTCGACGGGCGAGTGGTCCTCGAACCACTGCGCGTTGCTGCTGATGACCTGCGTGCGGTGCGACGCGGCCTCGTTGCGGAAGTTGACGATGCTCTCCCACGAGCCGGTCATACCCAGCGGGTCGCCGTAGCTCTCGATGAACCCGTTGATGAAGTCAACCTGGCTCTTGGTGTCCTCGGCCCACAGGATGCTGTATTCGTCAAAGGTGAGCAGCGAACCGGTGGTGTAGAACTCGATTAGTTTGGCAATGTGGTCGCGCTGTGCGCTGGTCTCGGCCACGCCCTGGGCCTTTTGCAGCCAGTAGATGATGTTCACGATGGCCGGCGAGTACAGCCCGCCCACCTTGTAGGGCTTCTCCACCACACGGCCGTCCTCCTTCACCACCTTGCAGTTCAGGCCGTAGGAGATGGGTGTGGTGTCGTTGGGGTTCTTCATCGCGGCGTAGAAATCCTCCACCTCCTGCTGCGTCACCCCCTCATAGAGGTTGGTGGCCGAGGTCAGAATCAGGTCCTCGCCGTCGGCCTGGTTCACTTTCTTGGGCATGAACGTGGGGTCGAAAATCACCTTTTCGAGCGTCTTGCGCAGGCGGGTGGCCTTGTCGCACTTGCCCTCCTCGGTGCAGCGGTCGCACGAGTTGATAGGCAGCTTGCTCAGCGGCAGTTTGTTGTATTCCTCCACAAAGAAGTCGATGCCAAACTGCGGCACAAACTTGTCCATGCTGTAGTGGTGGTAGATGCCGTTGCCGAACCAAATCTGTTTCAAGTACAGCTCCAGCCCCTTGAAGTCAGCACTGGTGCGGTCGCCCTGGTAGTTGGTGTAAATCTGCTCCAGCACCTGGCGCACCAGCAGGTTGTACTTCCCGTTCTGGTCGGTGAGGATGTCGCGCCCCTGCAGGGCAGCCTCGGTAAGGTAGTATACAAGTTTCTTCTGGCGGAGCGAGAGTTGCTCAAACTCCGGCACCTGGTAGCGCAGCACCTGGATGTCGGCAAAGCGGTCCACCTCATAGTTGAAATTGCTCGTCTGTGCCATAGCGGTTGTTGACAGTGCCACCATTGCGGCGGCAAGGATGATTGTTTTCATGCGGTTATCTGTTTGTTGAAATTATCTGCAAATATAGCACATTATTCCCGAACAGCCAAAACCATTCCGCCGAAACGCAAAAAAACGCCTCTGCGGCGCCTGCCACGGCCGGTTTTGACTAAATGTGACACGGGGACGGTCCTTTTGTCACAGTGACATGGGGACGGTTCTTTTGTCACAGTTTGATATCCAACTTGGGTTCACCGCTTTTCGAGCAGACTGCGCTCCAATTTTTCTAAATAAGTAGGCGCGGAATGAGAAAAATTGTTGTACCTTTGCACTTTCTTAATTCACCACCACCTATGGCAAGCTATCTGCAAGTAGAGAACCTCACCAAGTCGTTCGGTGCCGATGTCCTGTTTGCGAGCCTCACCTTTGGCATCGACGAGGGCGAAAAAATCGGTCTGATAGCCAAGAACGGCATGGGCAAGACCACGCTGCTCAATATTCTGGCGGGTGCCGACACGCCCGACAGCGGCACAGTGGTCTACCGCAACGACCTGCGTGTGGGCTACTTGCCGCAGTGGCCGGTGTTTCCGGGTGCGCAGAGTGTGATGGACACCTGCTTGGCTGGCGACGACACCCAGTCGCAAGCCGTTCGTCACTACGAGTACGCGCTTGCCACCGACAACAGCCACGCACTCACCCAGGCCATTCAAGAGATGGACAATGCAGCGGCATGGGACTATGAGGAACGCTTTAAGCAAATCCTCACCATGCTGAAAATCAACGATTTCAACCAACGCATTGACCAGTTGTCGGGCGGACAAATCAAGCGTGTGGCACTGGCCAAGCTCCTCATCAGCGACCCACAGATGCTCATCCTCGACGAGCCCACCAACCACCTCGACATCGAAATGATTGAGTGGCTCGAGAACTACTTGAGCCGCAGCTATATAACCCTGCTGATGGTCACGCACGACCGCTACTTCCTCGACAACGTGTGCAACCGCATCTTGGAAATCGACCGGCAGCACATTTTCTCCTACGAGGGGAACTATAATTATTACCTTCGCCGCCGTGCCGAGCGTTTGGAGGCCGAGAGTGCCGCTGTGGAGCGTGCCCGCAACCTGCTGCGCACCGAGCTGGACTGGATGCGGCGCCAACCCCAGGCACGGGCGCACAAGGCCCAGTACCGCATCGACGCCTTTTACGACCTCAAGCAGCGGGCGCAAGCCCCTCCCGCCGACCGCGAGGTGAGGCTCGACACAAGGGCCGGATACATCGGAAACAAGATTTTCACCGCCCATGACGTGACCAAGCGTTTCGGCGACAAGGTGATTCTCGACCGACTCAACTACACTTTTGCACGTTACGAGAAACTTGGCATTGTGGGCGATAACGGCGTGGGAAAGTCAACGTTCATCAAAATGCTGCTTGGCCTTGTCGCCCCCGACGACGGACACTTCGATGTGGGCACCACGGTGCGCTTTGGCTACTACAGCCAGGAGGGCATCACTTTCCGCGACGACCAGCGCGTGATTGATGCCGCCCGCGACATCGCCGAGGTGGTGGCTTTTGATGAGCGCAACACCTACACAGCCTCGCAGTTCCTGAATATGTTTCTCTTCACCGCCCGCGACCAGCAGAAACTCATTGCCAAGCTCAGCGGCGGCGAGCGGCGCCGGCTCTACTTGGCCACCGTGCTCATGCGTAAACCCAATTTTCTCATCCTCGATGAGCCTACCAACGACCTCGACATCCAAACCCTGGCTGTGCTGGAGGACTATCTGGCTCACTTTAAAGGCTGCGTGATTGTGGTGAGTCACGACCGTTATTTCATGGATCGCACTGTGGACCACATCTGGGTGATGCAGGGGCAGGGTGTGATCAAGGATTTCCCCGGCAATTACAGCGAGTACCGGGCATGGCGCGAGGCCCACGTCCGCGAGGCGGCGCCCCGCCAACGTGCCGCCAAGCCCGCCGACCGCCAGCCCAGGCCTAACCGCGAGCGCGGCAACCGCCTCACTTTCAAGGAAAAGAAAGAACTCGAGGCACTCAATGCCGAGCTTGAGCAGCTCAATGCCGAGAAAGCCGCCCTCGACGCACTTTTTGCTTCGGGCGACACCATTTCCGACGCTGCCGGCCAGGCCGAGCACTATCGCGTGGTCACCAGCCGCATCGACGAATTGGAAACACGATGGCTCGAACTCGGCGAGAAAGATGACGCCACCGATTGAACAACCCATATCACCACCTTACTAATTATGTTGACCTATGGAAAATGTACCGCGAACCAACAAGGGCTTTCCTGTTGAGGCTTTTGAGCGGCAGCGCACGCCGTTCTATTACTACGACCTCGACATTCTGCATGGCACACTGGCTGAACTGAACCGCTGCATGGCACGCTTGCCATGGCCCTGCACCATGCACTACGCCGTCAAGGCCAACGCCAATCCACGCCTGCTGGCCGAGATTGCCGGCCACGGCTTGGGAGCCGACTTGGTGAGCGGTGGCGAGATACAGGCTGCAATCCATGCCGGATTCAAGCCTGCGCTCATGGCCTACTCCGGCGTGGGCAAGGCCGACTGGGAAATCCGCCTGGGCTTGGAGTGTGGGGTGGGGTGCTTCAACGTGGAGTCGGTGCCCGAGCTCGAGGTCATCAGCGCCCTGGCCGCCGAGATGGGCTGCACGGCGCCTGTGGCAATCCGCGTCAACCCCGACATCGACGCACACACGCACCGCTACATCACCACAGGCACGGCGCAGAGCAAATTCGGAATCCCCATCGAGCAGCTGCCACAGGTGGTGGACCTGGCGCTGACCTTGCCGCACGTGCATCTGAGCGGGCTGCACTTTCACATCGGCTCGCAAATCATCGACCTGCAGCCCTACGAGATGCTTTGCGACACCATCAATGCCCTGCTCGACCACTACGAGAGCCGCGGAATCCACTTTGAGACCATCAACGTGGGCGGTGGACTGGGCATCGACTATAGCGACCCCGACTGCCACGCCATGCCCGATTTTGAGCACTATTTCGGCACGTTTGCCCATCTGCGCCTGCGCGATGGGCAGCAGCTGCATTTCGAGCTTGGGCGCGCTGTGGTGGGTGCGTGCGGCTCGCTCATCAGCCGGGTGCTCTACGTCAAGCACAGCCGCGACAAGCAATTTGTCATTCTCGATGCCGGCATGACCGACTTGATTCGTCCCGCACTCTACGAGGCGCACCACTTGATTCAGAACCTTACGGCGGTTGATGGCGCAAGTCAGGCCTACGATGTCGTGGGACCCGTGTGCGAGTCCAGCGACGTGTTTGCACACGACTGTCCGCTGCCCGTCACGCGGCGTGGCGACCTGATTGCCCTGCGGTCGGCCGGTGCATACGGCGAGTCGATGGCCAGCTCCTACAACCAGCGCTCCCTGCCGGGCTCATACTTTGCCTGACCGCCGGAACATAGATAATCACACAAACGCGCCAAGGCCGGCACTTTGCCAAGCGTCGGGCTTTCAGAAATTGAAATGCAATGCCACGCGCAGGCCGCTGCGGTTCACACCGGGTGTGTCGCGGTAGGTGAGCCGCCACACGTAGTCCACACGCAGGAAGGTGAGAATGTTGTCGAGGCCCACGCCGATTTCCATATAGGGCTTCCGGCTCATCGACTGGCACAGTGCGCCGGTGGGGAAAAGCATTGCCTGGTCAGTCTTGCCGGGATTGTTGGCGTCGCTCAAGCTGCCCCACAGGCCGCGGAACGTGAACACCTCGCGCAGCTTCAGGTATTTGACTAACGGCACGCGGTTGAGCAGCACACCGCCGCCCCAGTAACTCACCTCCCACTCAAGCTGCTGGTCGTTGACAAATTCCATCGCGTCCATCAGTGCATAACTCTCGGGCTGGACGGTGTACGACAGGTTGGCGTTGGGAATCAGCAAGTCGGGGTAGGGGACGTGTGTCCACACCTTCGAGCCCTTCAGCCGCACGTCGGTGTAGCCAAAAGCCGAGAACCAGAAGCGCTTGTGCACACCCACCTCGGTGCGGTGCAGCTCGTGGCTGGTTCCCAACCACCCACGAGGGTGCCAGGTGTGCGACAGCGTGACGATGGGGGCATCCATATTGATGGGAATGCGGTGGGAACGGGTTTGGTAGAATTTCTCGCCCGGGGCATAGCGCACCGTGACATGGAAGCCCGCCTGGGTGTAGCGGGTGAGGCTTGTGCCATCGGCCAGCTCAAAGGGCAGCAGCCGCGACGATTCGTGCACGCGGTGCTCGATGCCGACTGACATCGAGAAGTGGCTGGGCCACTCGCGCTTCCACTCCAGCTCGCTCTCGCGCAGGTAAAGCAGCTTGTTGTCGCGCTGACGCTTGAGTTGCAAAAACATATTGTCGGGGTTGGTGTACAGGTAGTGCTGCCCCAGCTTGTCCACATCGTAGCGGTGCATGAGCCGCACGCTGTGGATGGGGAACTCCTGGTCGAGACGCTTTTTGGGGGTGATGGAGTATTCGAGCTGGCCCATGTATTTCAGCTTTTTGTCGCGTGTGCCGTATGCCATGTAGGCGCGGGCGAACCAGTGACGGTTGGCGTTCACGGTGGTCATGCCGCCCACGCGCAGGCGCACGCCCTCGAGCGTGTTGCCGCTGATGGTGGTGTTGATGGGTCCCACGTCCCACTTGCTGGGGTTGCCGGTGGGCAAGTAGCCCCGCACAAAGGCGCGTGCCGCCTGTTCGCCCCAGTAGAACCACTTCGATTGCCGCAGCCGCGTCATCATGTTGCGCATCGTGGCGCCGTCGGTGCGCAGGGCGCTTGGTCGGTTGTCGGCCCAGTACTCGTCGGGCATCTGTTCGGCATTTGCCAGCACAGTCACCGCGTCTTTCAGGCCGAACACGGTCGGGTCGTCGGGCGCGGCGAGGCTGTGGCCGCGGTAAACCGTCTCGCGGCGGGCAAACAGTCCCTGGGTGCCGGGCAGTAGCCGAAACTCCACTTCCATGTTGTCGAGGGTCTTGAGCCGCGTGCCATCGGCGGCAACGGCAAACTCCTGCTCAATCGACAGGCGTTCCACGTAGTTCAGGTTGATGCGCGGCGGCACGCTCATCTTCAACTTCTTGATATACAATATACGGTCGTCGATAGCCACGTAAAGGCGTCCGATGAAGCCAAACGTTTCGGGAGCGCGTGGCGTGAAACTGAGCTCGGCGCACCGTGTGCCCTCCACCTGCACGGTGTCGGTGAGGTAGTATTTGTAGAAGTCGGGACCGATGGCCGCCAGCGGGCTTACGAAATGGTTGGCAAGCATAGTGATATCGCCTCCGAAGATGTCCACCTCGCGGAAGATGTCGTCGAGCCACGCCTTCACGCCGGTGGGGTCGGCACTCTCGTCGATGCCGCCGCTGCGCAGGCCGGTCACCACCTCGCGCTGGCTGAGGGGCGAGCGGCGGTGATAGACGCGCGACACTTGTTCCCTCACCGACAGCGGCAGCACGCGCTTGCCGGTCAGCACCGATGTGTCGGCATACTCGTCAAGGAACTCTAAGCGTCGAAGGAGTTTGTTGCCCTGCTTGAGCTGTGAAACATCGTTAAAGCCGTACACCATTCGCTGATAACGGTCGAGGCTGTAGTAGTCGCGCTCTAACGGGTCGTGGTCGCGCATGGTGCGCCGCAGTTGGGTGACCAGTTCCACGGCGGGGTTGTTTTTCTTGCTGTATTTCTCGCGGGTGCGGATCACGACCACCTCGTCAAGTTCGCGCGTGGCCGAGTGCAGGTCAACCACCAGCACGGTCTGGCCGGGGTTGATAATCACCTCTTGTGTGCGATACCCCTCAGCCGCGAGGCGCACCACTGCGGCTACGGTGTCGGTGTCGATTGTGAACCCGCCCTGCTCGCTGCCGATAACCGACACATTGGTGCCCGGCAGCGTCACCCACACACCCGGCACCGGCTCGCGGGTGGTCGCATCGCGAACATAACCCACGATGTGTACGCCCACAGGCTGCCCGCTGCACAATGCAGCTACGCTCACGAGCAGTATGATAACCAGTTGACGAATCACTTTTCTATACTTTGGCGTGCAAAATTACTGCAAACCGAGCGCAGTGCAAAGAAAAATCAAGTTTTTTCGTTGCGCTGCCCGGTTGCAGCGTGCTTTTGTCCCGGTTTGCGCAGCCCCGCCCTTCCCTCGGTCGGCCGCCCAGCCGCAGGTCACTTCCACATTCCCGTGTAGATGCGCAGCGAGCTGCTGCCGGGCTGGGTGTGGGAGTGCTCGGGTCGCCACTCGCCGGCGGGGTCGTCGGGCGCCAGGGTCACCACCTGGACGCCGTAATGGCTGTTGATGTTGTCGATGGCTTGCATCAGCTGCCGCTGGCGGGCGTGGTTCTCGTGGTCGAACAGGTTGAGCTGCACACTCTCGTCGCCCGTGATGTCGCCCAGCAGCACGCCGGCCTTGCGGTAGGTGAACCCCTCGCGCCAGATGGCGTTGAACGCCACCATGGCCTGGTTCACGATGGCATTGGTTGACGACGACGGCGTGATGAGCCGCACCGTGCACGAGTTGGCATAGAACGGCACGTCTTGCCGGTAACGGTCGCCGCGCACGTACACCGTCACCAAGCCCGCCACAGCGTGCTCGTCGCGCAGGCGCTTGGCGCACATCTTGGCAAACACCACCACCGCATCCTGCACCTCGCGGCGGCGCGTGATCAGATGGCCAAAGGTGCGTGAGTTCATGATGGAGTTGTGAGCCACGGTGATGGGGCTGGGTGCCACGCAGTCGTCGCCGCGCAGCTCGCGCTGCGTGCGCTCGGTGGTCACGCTGAACAGGCTGCGCACCAGTGCCGACGGCATGGCCGCCAGCTGGGCCGCCGTGGTCACGCCACGCTGGGCAAGTGCCTCGCGCAGCCGGCGGCCTATGCCCCACACGTCGCCCACCGGCGTGCGACGCAAGATGATGTCGATGGCCTCGGGGCGCATGAGCCAGTATACGCCGTCGGTGATTCGGCGGTCTTTCTTTGCCACGTGCGACGCAATCTTCGCCAGCGTGCGCGTGGGCGCAAACCCGATGCTCACCGGGATGCCCACCCACTTCTGGATTTTTCGCACCAAATCGGCCATGAAGGCGTGGTTACGCTCCACATCGTCGAAGGGCAGGGTGAAGAACGCCTCATCGACCGAGTAAATCTCCAGGTTCTCCACATCAGCACCCATAATCTCCATCACGCGTCGCGAGATGTCGCCGTACACCGTGTGTCGGCCCGAGAGCTGCACCACATGCTCGCGGGTGTGTTCGCGGATTTGGAATACCGGGCAACCCATCGGTATGCCCAGCGCCTTGGCCTCGTTGCTGCGCGCAATCACGCAGCCGTCGTTGTTCGAGAGCACAACCACGGGAATGCCGTTCAGCGACGGATTGAACAGCCGCTCGCACGACACAAAGAAATTGTTGCAGTCAACCAGTCCGTAAGCCATGGGTCATCGTTTACGCTACACCCAGGTGCCTCACCTGCGTGTGTGCTTGATTACGTGCGACACCACGCCCCAGATTTGGAAATGGCTCTCGGGCGGGACGTGTATGGCCGGGAACTGCTTGTTGGCCGGCACGAGATAGATGCCGTCGGGCTTGACGGTGATGCGCTTCACGGTGAAGTCGCCGTCGATGAAGCACACGGCAATGTCGCCGTCGCCAGGGTCGAGCGAGCGGTCGATGATGAGCAGGTCGCCGTCGTTGATGCCGGCATCCACCATCGAGTTGCCCGTCACGCGGGCACAAAAGGTGGCGGCGGGGTTGCTAATCAGGGCGCGGTTCAGGTCGATGGTGTCGCCGGGCATCCCCTGTGCGGGGCTGGGGAAGCCCGCCTGCACCTTGGCCTCGAACATGGTCACCGAGGCCGCACTCTCCTCCTCGATGGCGTAAAAGTCGAGCCGAATGTTTTGGTCGTCCATATCAACGAAGATTAAGCCTCCTTAACCCAATCCTAAAGGTGGGGGGCTTAGTTGTTTTTTGCATGACAGGGTGATGGGTCACAAGCGCGGAAAAATGTGCAAAGCTCCCCCTCTGTGACGTTAGAGGGGGAACTGTTGTTGCTGCTGCCGGTGCAAATCACTTCAGCAGGCTCACCGAGCGCTTGAGGAACTCGTTCAGGGCTTCGCCCTTGAGCAGGCCGCTGCCCAGCAGGGCGATGTCGATAAGCTGGTGCACGGTGTCCTGGCTGGCGGCATAGGCGGTGATGGCCGCCGTTTTCTTCTCGCGCAGCTCGCGGGCGTGAGCCTCGTTGGTCTCCAAATCCTTCTTTTGCTCGTCGGTGAGGTCTTTGTCGTCCTTCTTCAGGTCGCGCAGGGCGCTGATCACGTTGTTGGTGGCGGTGAGTTCGTCGTCGAGCGGCTTCAGCTCGGCCTCGGTGGCCTTCACGGCATCATCGATCACGCGCTTGATGAGCGGGTGCTCGGTGTTAAGCGTGAGCGAGTAGCTGTCGGGCAACTCGCCGTAGAAGCTCATGCCGGGCTGGTACTGCGCCATCTCCTTCATGCGGCGCATATACTCGCTCTGGGTGACCACAATGGGCTGGTCGTCGGGCGACAAAGCGGCAAAGGCGACCATGAAGTTGGCCTTGTCGATGGCGGGCACCTGCGAGTGGAACAGGGTGGTGGCCACTTCCTGCTCGCCCTGCGTGAGTTCCACCTCGCGGCTGCTCTCCTTGACGATGAGGCGGTCAATCACGTCGCTGTCGACACGCACAAAACGCGACTTCTCGTTCTTTTGCTCGAGCAAGCCCACAAAGGGCACGTCGAGCTGGCCGTTCATCATCAGCACATCGTAGCCCTTGTCGGTGGCTGCCTTGATGTGGGTGTACTGCGCCTCCTTGTCGGTGGCGTACAGATAGACCAGATTGCCGTCCTTGTCGGTCTGGCCGCCCTCGATGAGCGTCTTGTAGTCATCAAGCTTGAAGAACTTGCCCTCGGTGTTCTCGACCAGGGCGAATTTCATCGCCTGCTCGCAGAACTTCTCGTCGCTGAGCATGCCATATTCGATGAAAATCTTGATGTCGTTCCACTTCTGCTCGAACTCCTCGGCGTTGTTCTTGGCAATCTCCTCGAGGCGTGCGGCCACTTTCTTGGTGATGTAGGTCGAGATTTTCTTCACGTTGCGGTCGCTTTGCAGGTAGGAGCGCGACACGTTCAGCGGAATGTCGGGCGAGTCAATCACGCCTTGCAGCAGCATCAGGAAGTCGGGCACCACGCCCTCCACGCTGTCGGTGACAAACACCTGGTTGCAGTAGAGCTGGATGCGGTCCTTGCGGATGTCGAGGTTGTTCTTGATTTTCGGGAAGTAGAGGATGCCCGTGAGGGTGAATGGGAAGTCCACGTTCAGGTGAATCCAGAACAGCGGGTCTTCCTGCGCGGGCTGGATGGCGTTGTAGAACTTGATGTAGTCCTCGTCGGTGAGGTCGGTGGGCTTGCGGGTCCACAGCGGCTCCACGTCGTTGATCACCTTGTCGCGGTCGGTGTCCTCGTATTTGCCATCTTTCCACTCCTGCTCCTTGCCGAACACGATGGGCACGGGCAGGAATCGGCAGTACTTGGTCAGTAGCGAGTTGATGCGTGCCTGCTCCAGGAACTCCTTTTCGCCCTCGTCGATATAGACCACGATGTCGGTGCCGCGCTCGGCCTTGTCGCAGTCGGCCATCTCATACTCCGGCGAGCCGTCGCAGGTCCAGCACACGGCCTGTGCGCCCTCTTGCCACGACAGTGTGCGAATCTCCACCTTCTTGGCCACCATAAAGGCCGAATAGAAGCCCAGGCCAAAGTGGCCGATGATGGCGGCAGCGTTGTCCTTGTACTTGTTGAGGAACTCCTCGGCGCCCGAGAAAGCGATTTGGTTGATGTACTTGTCGATTTCCTCGGCGGTCATGCCGATGCCCTGGTCGCTCACCGTGAGCGTGCCGGCTTCCTTGTCGACCGAGACGGTCACTTTCAGGTCGTCGGTGGAGCCGTTGAACTCACCCGCCGAGGCCAGCGTTTTCAGCTTCTGCGTGGCATCCACGGCATTCGACACCAGCTCACGAAGGAAAATCTCGTGGTCGCTGTAAAGAAATTGCTTGATCACGGGGAAGATGTTGTTGGTCGTTACCCCGATGTTACCTTTTGTTGCCATAATATTGTTTTTTTAGTTAGTTGTCATATAATTGTGGCCTCTTCCAGAGGCTGCCTTGTCACCTGCCGCCGCCCCCCCTCGGTCAGAGCGCAGCGGCGACCGGGGGGCAGCGGCACACCCATGGGATGCCTCTGGAGGAGGCGACTTCTGACTGTGCTGACTGCAAAAAAAATGCCATACCTATCCAGTATGTCATTTTTGCAGACTGCACATGACCATCAGTCAGTGCCATTGCACGGAGTAGTCCTTTAACAAAAGGCGAACTACACGGCGAGACGCAGTCCGAACGCCCCGTGGGCGGAAATTTCACAAAATATGTTCCATAATATTCACAGTGGAAAGTTTTAGGGTGGGTGACTTTGTCAATCTGATTTGTATATTCCAAATTTTATTTTTAATTTTGCGCCGCAGTTATGAGCAGTAATGCACACAACCTGCATTTTTGTGGTTTATAAGCGTTTATTTGCGCTTTGTTCTTTGGCTGGTTGAAACGTTCCAAACTTCAATAGCTGTCAAAGACAAGGCAACGAATGACGCTCACTTGGTGTGTAACACGCTATACCCATACCGCCGTGAGGTGGAGTGGGGTGGTTCTGCATACCTGCGTGAGGTCTTCCGTTGCCCGTCTTACAGCTATGGGCAATTGGAACGGCCTCAACCAGCGAGACGGGCAACAATAAGGAGCTCTCACGCTTTTGTTATGAATGGGCATCACCAAGAGGGCCGGGGTGTCGAGTTTTAACTCTGGCTAATGAAAACTGAAACCAAAGCGCGGCTTGTGGAGCGGGTGAGGACGCTGCCGGGACTCACCGACGATGAGCGTGCCGATTTGTTGGAACTGCTGCGCACCAATAAACCATACGGCCTCGTGTGGGAAGACAAACCCGAAGAAGTCGAGGAGCGTTTGCGCGACGAGTTGCCGGTGCTGATTGAGGACACTTCAAAAGCACTGACCGGCGGCGGCGATGATGCACCTAACCACATCCTCATCGAGGGTGACAACCTCGAAGCACTCACCACGCTCGCCTACACACATGCCGGAAAAATCGATGTCATTTACATCGACCCGCCTTACAACACTGGAAACAAGGACTTTGTCTACAACGACAGCTTTGTGGATAGCGAGGACAGCTACCGCCACAGCAAATGGCTCTCCTTTATGTCGAAACGCCTACGCATCGCCAAGAAACTCCTTAGCGACCGCGGCGTTATCTTTATCTCCATCGACGACAACGAGCAAGCAAACTTAAAAGTTCTTTGTGATGATATTTTTGGGGCGCAAAATTTCATATGTCAGTTTATTTGGCAACAAGGTAGAAAGTCAATGGCAGCTCAAGTTGCCATCAATCACGAATACTGTTTGGTTTATTCAAAAAACAGGAACATTCTTCTCCAATATGATTCCATAAACGAGAACAATAATTGGAGTGAAAAAAAAGAGGGTCTCGCTGACATATATGCCGAGTACAATCGCTTGAAATTAATACATGGAGATAATTATAGTGCTATTGAAGCGGGTATACGAAAGTTTTATAGAGACTTACCTTCTGACAACCCAGCAAAAAGGCAATCGCAATATAAATGTGTCGATGCAAAGGGGCTCTATTTTCCGGGAGATATTGCACAAGGTACTGGAAATGGTGGACGTTTTAACATAATTCATCCAGTTACTGGACTTCCTTGTAAAGTACCCAAAGGTGGATGGCGATTTGGTGAGGCAAAACTGCCGGGATTGCTTGCAGAAGGTAAAATTCATTTTGGTGAAGACGAAACTAAAGTTCCATGCCTTAAAAGATATTTGGTCGAAACTGAATATGAAGTAATGCAAAGTGTTTTCTACAAAGATGGAAGAGGAGCGACCAAACGTCTCGAACAAATTTTAGGAGGATCATTCTTTGACCATCCTAAAGATGAAGATATTATAGCGATGCTTATTCGTGCAATCACTTCATATTATGATAATAGAGAATACATTATCCTAGACTTCTTTGCTGGCAGTGGGACAACCCTACATGCCGTCATGCAACAAAATAGTGTTGATGGACGTAAACGAAAATGCATATTGGTGACCAACAACGAGAACGGCATCTGCGAGAACGTCACCTACGAGCGCAACAAGCGCGTGATTAACGGCTACGTCAAGCCCAACGGTGAGGCGGTTGAGGGCTTGCGCCCCAATAACCTGCGCTACTACCGCACGGCGTTTGTAGGCCGCGACCGCTCGCCGCAGAACCTGCGCAAGCTGGTGCGGCTTGCCACCGATATGCTCTGCATCAAGGAAGACCTCTACAACGAGCAAACCGAATTTGCCGGTCAAGATACCCACCCGAGTGTGTTCCGCTACTTCGAGCATGGCGGCAAACGCATGATGGTGATTTATCGCGAGGAATATGTGCCCGACATCGCAAAACTCATCGACATGGCCTTGCTGCCGCAAGGCGAGAAAATCAAAGTATATGTGTTCTCGCCGAGCGAGGACCCATGGGCGGGCGAGTTTCAACCTGTCGAAGAAAAAGTGTCACTGTGCGCCCTGCCGATGGCAATCCTAAACGCTTACAAGCGAGTGCTGCCCAAGCGCCGCGACAAAATCGTCTTTGTCCCCGGCGAGGCACCAACCGGCTCGGTGGTCGCCGGCACTGCCGGCGTGACATCTGCCTCGTCGTTATTCCCTGAACTGGAGAAAGGAGAAGAGTCATGAAAGATTTACTGTATCAAAAGAAAGCCGTTGCACGGCTCGTTGATGACACCATCACGCTGCTCAACGACGGCGGCTCGCGTCGCAAACTCGTGTTCCAAGCCCCCACAGGAAGCGGCAAGACGGTGATGGCGTGCGAGGCGCTGGCGCAACTCGTGGAGCAGCTGCACGACCGACCCGACAGCCGCTATCAGGAAGTGGCGTTTATCTGGGTCGCACCTCGCAAACTCCACCTGCAAAGCTACGGCAAACTGCGCCTTGCCTACGAGGAGAACCGCAACTTGCAGCCCGTGATGTTCGACGAAATCGACCAAAGCGAGGGCTTGCAACCCGGCGAAATCCTGTTCGTGAACTGGGAGAGCGTGAACAAAGACAGCAACATCATGGCGCGTGAGAGCGAGTCGAGCGCAAGCATCTACGAGATAGCACGCCGCACCCACGAGGTGCAGGGCTTGCCCATCGTCGTTGTCATTGACGAGGAGCATACGTTCTGGAGCAAAACCGCCGACAAGAGCAAGCAGGTGCTCGACCGCATCAACCCAAACGTGGAAATCCGCATCAGCGCAACGCCGAAGACACACACCAACTACAACGTGGTGGTGGAGCGTCGCGCCGTGATTGAAGCCGAAATGATTAAGCGCGAGGTGGTGCTCAACCCCGACGTGACCGAGGACATGACCGACGAGCGCACACTCAACGAACACCTGCTGGAATGTGCGCTTGTCAAGCGTCAGCAGCTTGCCGACGCCTACAAGGCAATGGGCGTTGACATCAATCCGCTGCTGCTTATTCAGCTGCCCAACGACACCAAAGAGACGATGACCGCCGACGACGAAGCCGTCAAGGAGCAAGTGGTCGCTTACCTGAGTGCCAACCCACGATGGCACATCACCGTTGACAACGAGAAACTCGCCATCTGGCTGGCCGGCGAAAAACAAAACCTTGACAATATCGAGAAGCCCAACAGTGGTGTGCAAGTGCTGCTGTTTAAGGAGGCCATCGCCCTGGGGTGGGATTGCCCGCGTGCCGCCGTGCTGCTCATCTTCCGCAAACTGAAAAGTGATGAGTTCACCACGCAAACCGTGGGGCGCATTCTGCGCATGCCCGAGCAGCGTCACTACCCCGACGGACGCCTCAACGTGGGCTACGTCTATACTGACATCGCCAAAGACAAAATACGCATCGTGGCAGCCGATGCGGGCTACATCACCAACAATGCCCTCATCGCCTATCGGCGCAAAGACTTGCAAAACGTGGCCCTCGCCAGCACATACGGCGAGCGACCAAACGCGGGACGCAATTACCTCGGCCCCGACTTTAAGCAAGTGCTTTACGACGAAGCCGACCGTTTTTTCAACCTCGAGCAGCCAGCTCGCTTGCTGTTCAAGAATGGCGATTTCGCCGCAATGCGCGACGACGAGCCACACCAACCCCTGCCAACGACCGGCAACGAAAAAGTTGACGAGAATCGCCGACGTGCCGAGAATCACATCCGCCTCGATGTGACGAGAATCAATGCCGAAATACCGGTCGACGTTCACTTCCAAAACGAGGAACAAATCCTGATAGTGAACCAAGTGAAGTTCGCCCGCACCGAAAGCGAAATCAACCGGGTGTTCACGGCATATATCAACGGCAAGGGCGGGCAATTCGAGGCGAAAGGGCGTACCGACAAAATCAGTAACTACTTGCTTGAATTGATGGACGACTTCTTCGGGCTGTGCGGAACCAATGCGAAGAAAGTGGTACTGTATTATGAGAACCGCCCCAAGTTCGACCGCTTGCTCGACCTTGCACTCACGCGCTATGCCGAATTTCGTAGCGAGAAAGCAGGCGGTGCACCGGCACGCAAGTTCACCGACTATGAATGGCAAGTGCCCGAAGAGCGGGTCTACGACAGCGACACGCACCACACCGCGAAAGGCGATGTGCACGCGCTCACCCCGTTCTACGAGCTGAACCAGGCATCAGACCCCGAGAAACGCTTTGCCGCCTTTCTCGAACAGAACGTGACCTTTATCGACTGGTGGTACAAAAACGGTGACAACGGCAAGCAACACTATGCCATTCGATATGAGAACAGCGCTGGCCAAACAGCACTGTTCTACGTCGATTTTGTCATTCGCATGAAGAACGGCAATATCTACTTGTTCGACACCAAGGGCAAAGCCACCGGCAGCGACATCGACCCCGAAGTGGAGAACAAGCACAACGCGCTCATCGACTACATCGCCGCCGAGAACGTCAAGGGCAAGCACCTGCACGGCGGCATCATCAAGCCCGACACTTACGGCAACTGGGTTTACTGCCAATTCAAAATCGAAGATGCCGACGACACTTCCAACTGGACATTTTTTGAACCCAAAAACGCATAAAAATATGATTCTTTTGTTCTTTTAGTCTATTTTATGGGACATATGCAAAAGTCCGTGTGTTTTTGCAGATACTATCTTGTTCAAAGACTCCCCTGATGCCTCGAAGAGGCACGGCGGGTCGTAGGTTCGACATCATGTTAAAGGTGGGTTCTATAAATTGCTTGAGTCGTATTGGGATTGATTGCTGAGTAGATTTTGTCTCAAGCTGCGCGAAGCAGTAGCGGGCTACGGTTCAAGTAGTTGAGGCAAAAGATGCCAGCAAGCAACCCAAGACGTCCAAA
>JAFSYB010000068.1 GCA_017443765.1 Muribaculaceae bacterium
ATGGTCACGTCCTCACCGGCGGCGGCAAAGAAATACAGGTATTCGGTTGCCAGCCGTGAGGTGAGCTTGGCGGACTGCGTGGTGAGGAAGTTGTTGCGCAGGAACTCCTCGATGTCGCCGTCAAAGTGGTGTTCGAGGTACACGACTTTGAAGGTGGCGAGTGTTTGCTGCGTGCCGTTGTGGACGGCAAGCAACTCAAACTCATCGAGGGTGAGGTTGCGCTCACGCATATACAGCTCCACGACTGAACGCAGGTCGTGGATGGTGATGCTCCGGCTGTATGGGAAATGCACTGCGCTGAAGATTTCCATATCGGGACAGCGCAGAATGATTTCCGCCTCGCTGTCATCGCTTGTGGTGAGGGCGAGGTCGGGAATAGCCGAGGAAAACATCAGCTGTTCGAGCTGGGTATTTAATGTCACTGCCATATTTCATAAATGAACTGCGTTCATTTGGTTTAATATTTAGAGCTTAAAGTTTAATGAACTGTGACACAAAATCACTTTGCCACCATAGGTTGGCAAAAGACAAAGAATTTGAGCCGCTGAACAAAATATTTTGAGCCGCAAAATAAACTGCGTGTCAGATAAATGGTGTAAATTTGCAGTCGAAAACAGAACAATAACAAAAAACCAAGTACAAATATGAAAAAGATTATCACCGTTTATTTCTCGCGCCGTGGCATGAACTATGTGAATGGTAGCATCGTGAACCTCAAGCGCGGCAACACCGAGTTGTGTGCCGAGTATATTCAACGCGCCGTGGGGGGCGACATCTTTGAGATTGTTGCCGACCGTGAGTACAGCGCCGACTACATGACTTGCACCGAGGAGGCGCAAGATGAGCTGCGCCGCAAGGAACAAGTGCCTGTCAAGGAGTATCTTGACAGCCTTGAGGACTACGATGTGATATTCCTCGGTTATCCCAACTGGTGGGGCACCTATCCCATGGCGGTCGACACTTTCCTCAAGCACTACAATCTCGCCGGCAAGGAGATACACCCTTTCTGCACCAATGAGGGCAGCGGCATGGGCGGCAGCCGTCGGTGGATTACGGCGGCACAACCCGGTGCCATTGTCTCGCAAGGCCTCGCCATTCATGGCGCTGAGGCTCCGCATAGCGAGAGCCGTGTGGCAGCATGGGCAAAGTCGGTCGTCGAATAATCCCTCATAGCGATGAAGACAACCGACAATATCATCACGTTCAATTACGACGACGTGTTCTTCGCTTACTACTTGAACGATGCCTGCGAGTGCTCGCACCTCGTGCGCGACCACTGCCTTTGCTATATTTATAGTGGTGAGTTTATCTTGCACAGCGAGGGGCGCGAACAACGCTACACCGCCGGCGACTGCGTGTTTTGCCGTCGCGACAATCGCCTTGAAGTGCGCAAGGGACCGCTCGGTAACGAGCAGTTTAGAGGTGTGTTTATGAACTTCAAGCGGCCGTTCCTTAAGGAGATGTACAAAAGGATTGACCACAGCAAGTTTCCGCGCCGCAAGAGCGAAGCGTTGCCGGCCTTTGTGCAAATGCCGCAAAGTCCCGATTTCCAAAGTCTGTTCCGGTCGATGACTCCCTATTTCGACAGTAATGTGCATCCGTCCGAGAATCTTATGCGTCTCAAGCAAATGGAGGGCGTGTATGCTTTGATAGACTACAATGCCGACTTCGGTCCGTTGCTATTCGACTTCGCCGACCAGTGGCGACCCGACTTGGTGGAATTTATGGAACGCAACTTCATGTGCGATATGACGTTGGAGGACTTCGCACAGTTCTCGGGGCGCAGCCTCTCCACGTTCAAACGCGACTTCAAAAAAATCTTTGACCTGCCACCAGAGCGATGGCTTACTCAAAAACGTCTTAATGCCGCATATGAAATGCTGCAACAAGGCGCTACTGTTACCGACGCTTGCTTTAATGTCGGTTTCAAAAACATCAGCCACTTCAGCAACGCTTTCAAGCGTGAATTTGGGGTCAGTCCCCTTGAAATCAAACATCGATGTAAAATCAACCCATCCACATCTAAAACATATTAAAACGATGAAATTCAAGAAATTACTAATCGCAGCCGTCGCACTGCTCACAGCCACATCGTGCAATGGGCAGCAAAAAAATGAAACAACAGCCGCTACCAATCAAGCGGTCGGTGCCAAAAACGGCAAAGCGCTCGTAGTGTTCTTCTCGCATGCCGGAGATAACTACAGTGTGGGCAACATTGAGGTGGGCAACACAAAGATTGTGGCTGACTATATCAGCGAATTGACGGGTGCCGACCAGTTTGAGATTGTCACGCACAAATACGACGGCATGGCATATCGTCCCTTGTGCGACCTTGCCAAAGCGGAGCAGCAGAACGGAGAATTGCCGGAGTTTGAAGGTGAGCTTCAAAACCTTGACGATTACACGACTGTCTTTATCGGCGGTCCCGTGTGGTGGGGAACCTATCCGCAGGTGATGTTCACTTTCTTCAAGCAGTACGACCTCAACGGTAAGACCATCATCCCCTTTACCACGCATGAAGGCAGCGGACTGGGACGTTGCGCCGACGATGTAAAAGCGGCTTACCCCAACGCTACCGTCACGGGCGAGTTCTCAATGTACGGCCACGACGTGCGCAGTGGTAAAGCCAAAGAGGAGAAGTGGCTGAAGGGTATAGGTTTTTAACGCAAATAACAATATGGCGAAGAAAGTAGTAGTTTTAGTTGGCGCCGGCAGTATTGGTATTGCAATAGCTCGGCGTGTAGGTGTGGGCAAGCACGTTGTTCTTGCCGATTATAGCCTTGTCAATGCCGAGGCACAGGCAAAAGTGCTGGAAGATGCGGGATTTGAATGCTCGACCATCAAGTGCGACCTCGGCTCGAAGGAGGACATTCTCGCACTGGTTGATTATGCCACAAGTAAGGGCGAGGTGAAGTATCTGGTGAACGCCGCCGGCGTGTCGCCCTCGCAGGCTCCCGTGGAGGAGATCCTGCGTGTGGACCTCTACGGCACAAGCGTGCTGTTGGAGGAGTTTGGCAAGGTGATAACCGAGGGTGGCAGCGGCATTATCATCTCCTCGCAAAGTGGTCACCGCCTGCCCGCCTTGCCGCAGGAGCAGAACGACGCGCTGGCGATGACCCCGTGCGACGAACTGCTGCAACTGCCCTTTATCAAGGATATTGACGACACGCTGAAAGCCTATCAGTATTCGAAGCGTTGCAACGTTTTGAGAGTGATGTACGAGGCCACCCGTTGGGGCCGTCGCAGTGCCACCGTCAACTCGATTTCGCCCGGCATCATCATCACGCCTTTGGCCAACGACGAACTGCACGGCCCCCGCAAGGACGGCTATCTCCGAATGATTGAAGGTATGCCCGCCCGCCGTGCCGGAACGCCCGACGAGGTTGGAGACCTCGCCGAATTCTTGATGTCTTCGCGTGGCCGCTTCATCAGTGGTGCCGACCTGCTCATCGACGGCGGCTGCACCGCCAGCTATTGGTATGGCGACCTGCAATATCTTAAAGCCACACATTAATATGAGTAAGGTATTGCTAATCAACGGAAGTCCGCACGCTCATGGCTGTACATTCACAGCCTTGAGCGTGGTGGCTGGTGTGCTGGAGCAGAACGGCATCGAGACGGAA
>JAFSYB010000069.1 GCA_017443765.1 Muribaculaceae bacterium
GCGGAGCGCGGCCACCGCCGCTGCCGCCCTGCACCTCGTAGCCTGCGGTCACGGTGATGCTTTCCAGCTCGTAACCCTCGGCGGGTGTCACGGTGAGCGTCACGGTCTCGCCGATGGCAGCAGCGGCCTTGTCGGCCACCACGGTGCCGTTCTCGGTGGCCAGCACGCTGACGGTGTAGGTGGTGGGAGCGGGAGCAGAAGCCCAGAACTGACCCCAGTTCTCGTCGGCCTGGTAAGCTGCCAGGGCCTCTTCGGGCACGGTGATGTTGCCGCTCTCGCGGATGCGCTCGTAGACGGTTTCGTCAAACACGGCACCCGTGGGGGGCGTGGTGGCGTTGCAGGTGATGGTGCTGATGGCGGTTGCACCTGCAAAGGCGTCGGTGTCGATCTCGGTGAGCGTTGCCGGCAGGGTGAGCGTGGTGAGCGCGGTCATGTTCTTCATGGCCTCCACACCAATGCGCGTGGCACCAGCGATGGTGACGGTGGTCAGGTTGCTGTTGCCATAGAGGGCATAGTCACCAATCTCGTCGTAGTTGAACGTCCACTCGGTGGTGATGTTGCGGTTGGCGGCAGCTCCCGTGATGTGTTTTACCCATGCGTTGACGCGGTGGTCGCCACCCCAGCCAACGAGAATGGTCCGACCGTCTACGGTCTTGTAGACATCACCGCCCATGTCGTTCCCGTTATAGCTGCCATGGTCGTTGTCTTCCGAACTGCTGTAGCCCGTAACAAAGCAACGGAAACGGTTGATGTTGTTGTTACGGAATGCCTTGGAATCGATGGTCGTGCCGTACATACCCACGATGTTGCAGGTCCAGTTGTCGAACGCGTCGGCCTCGTAGGTGGTGATGCTGCCGGGGAACCAGAACATATTGGTGTACTGGTTTGAACCGCAAACCGTGGCGTTGCGGAAAGCGCCCTCAGCTACGGTGGTGACCGTGTAGGTCACACCATCATAGGTCACGGTCTCGGGCATGTCCCAAGCAAATGAACCAACGTATGGGCCCAGGTTGGGGTCATACTCACTGGGGTGGATGATGGCCACCTCGGTGTCGCTGATGGGGCGGAAGTAGAACGTGTAGTCGTTCTCGACCGCAAAGGCGAACTCGCCGGCTGCGTTCGCCACACCCGTGGTGGCTGCGAGCAGCATGAGCGTTGAAAGTAATTTCTTTCTCATAGTGAAAAATGATTTAGTTAATAATTAGGGTTTTGGTTGTCGGTTTTTTTTCGGGGGACCATAGGGGCCATAGGGGCTCTAAGGCTTCTAAGGGGGCTATGGGGGGCCTATTGGGACCTATGGGCTTTTTCTTAATTTAGGATAATGTTGATAATGGCGTTTACGTCCTCGACGTCGATGTTTCCGTCGCCGTTCAGGTCGCCGTTGCCGGTGAGGTTGTTGGCATTTTCGTTGAGGATGGCGTTGATAATCAGGTTCACGTCTTCCACGTCTACGTTACCGTCGTCGTTGAGGTCGCCTGGCAGGGCGGGCTGGTCTTCGAACCAGAAGCGGCGCCAGTTGCGGTCGGCCTGGTAGGCGGCGAGTGCGTTGGCGGGCACGGTGATGTTTCCGTTCTCGCGGATGCGGTCGTAGACGGTGTCGTCAAACACGGCTCCTGTGGGTGGCGTGGTGGCGTTGCAGGTGATGGTGGCGATGGCGTTGCTGCCCTTGAAGGCGTCGTTAGCCACGGTGGTGAGCGTTGCGGGCAGCGTGAGCGTGGTCAGGGCGGTCATGCCGGCCAGAGCCTGCTCGCCGATGCGCGTGGCACCCTCGATGGCCACGGTCTGCAGGTTGGTGTTGTCGGCCAGCGCATAGTCGCCAATCTCGTCATAGGTGAACGTCCAGTCGGTGGTCACGCTTATGTTGCCGTTGAGCCAGGCGTTGGTGCGACGGTCGCCTCCCCAGGCCCACAGCACTTTCTTGCCGTCGACAGTCTTGTAGATGTCGCCGCTCATGTCCTTGCCATTGTAGTTGCCGTGGTCATTGTCGGGCGAGAAGCCGAAGTCGCCGCCAAACACGGTGAAACGGTTGATTTTGTTGCCGCGCAGTGCGCTCGGTGCGATGTCGGTGACCGAGTTCAGTCCCAGCCAGTTGATTTGCCAGCCCTTGAAGGCGTTGTCCTTGACGGTGGTGACGCCGTTGAGCCAGATGAGGTTTGTGCGTGGGTTGTCACCATGGATTGTGGCATTGCGGAATGCGCCCTCGCCCACGGTGGTCACACGGTAGGTCTTGTCGTTATACTCCACCGTTTCGGGGGTGTCCCAGCAGAAAGCACCGCTGTAGGGACCCAGGTCGGGGTCATAGTCGCTTGGGGCGATGTACTCCACCTCGTCGTCACCGATGACGCGGAAGTACAGCGTGTAGTCGTTTTCGACCAGATAGGGGAACCGGGTGGTGGAATCCACGGGCGCCACCTCGCTCTCGATGTCCTTGATGGTGCTGAAGCGTCCCCAGATGATGTGGTTGCGGTAGGCGTCGAGTGCGGCTGCCGGCACGAGCAGGGTTGCGTTGGCAAACACCTCGTCGGTGAAGATGTAGTTGCCGTTTTCAATATCGCCGCCGGCGGGTGGGGTGAGAGCCATGCAGGTCACCTTGCTCAGGTTGTAGACGTCGCCAAAGGCGAACTCCCGAATGGTGGTGAGCGTCGAGGGCAGGGTGACGCGCGTGAGCTCCACCTCGCGAATCGACTGGGTGCCGAGTGTGGTCACTCCCTCGGGGACGTTGAGCGTGCGACGGCTGATGGCCGAGGGCACGCTCACCAGCACGGTGGGCTGGTCGGGGTCGCCGTTGGTGGGGTTCTCGCCCACCACGGTGGCGCCGGTGGTGGCGTAGAGGGCGCCGTCAATCACCTTGAAGTGCTGCGCCCCGGAGGCCATCTGCAGGCTGGAGAGCTGCTCGCAGCCCGTCACCGGGTTCACCCCGATGCACTGCAGCGAGGCGGGCAGCGTGAGGCTGCGCAGGCTGGCGCAGCGGAAGAACGTGTTGCCAAAGAGGGTCTTCACCCCTTCGGGGAAATTGACACTGGTGAGCGCGTCGCAGCGCACAAAGGCGGCATTGTCGATAAACTCCAGCTGGCTGCCGCCGGTGATGGTGGTGAGGCTCTCGCAGCGGCCAAAGCTCATGAAAGCGAGCGTCTTCACATTCTTGAGGTCGATGCTCTTGATGGGGTCGCCCATGAAGCAGCTGGCCTCCACCGTCTCGACCGTGCTCGACAGGTTGAATGTGGCGAGCTGCTCGCAACTGGCAAAGGCACTCTCGCCCAGGGTTTTCACCCCCTCGGGGAGCGAGATGGATTTCAACGACACGCAGCAGAAGAAAGCCTTGGCGGGAATGGTGGCCAGGTTGCGGGTGTTGAAGGTGAGGCGCGTGGCATTCACACAACCCTGGAAAGCGGCCTCGCCGAGCTCGGTGACCGAGGCCGGGATGGTGATGCTGCTGTAGTCGAGGCACTCCAGGAAGGCGGCGAAGCCGATGCGTGTCACCGTGTTGGGGATGGTGATGGTGGCCAGTCCCTCGTTGCGGTAGAAGCAGAAGTCGCCCACCTCGGTGACGAAGCTCGGAATAGAGAAGCTCGAGGCGGTTTTCCCGCCCGGGTAGTTGAGCAGGGCCTTTTTGTCCTTGGAGGCCAGCAGTCCGTTGCAGTTGCTGCCATCGCTGTTGGTCAGGTTGCAGAAAGCCTGATTGTTGCCATCGACAAAAATGCCCGAGGTGAATTTGTTGCCGGCAAAGGCGTTGGCGCTGACGTTTTGCACGTTCTCGCCGAGTACGATGCCATCGCCTGAGGCGGCGTAGAAGGCAAACTGGCTGATGGTGGTGATGGGCTTGGGCAGGGTGATGCGCTCGTTGAACGAGGCTTTGTTGAAGGCCTGGTCGTAGATGCCCGCCACAGCGTAGGTTACTCCGTTATAGGTCACTGAATCGGTGAAATTGGCCGAGGTCAAGCCGCTGTAGGAGCCTTCGTCGAGTGGCATGATAGCCACCGTGTTGCTGCTCCACACACTGTAGTTCAGCCCATTAACGCTGAAATCGGCGGCGGCCAAGCGCAGCACACTGGCCAGCAATAGACACACGAGGGTAATAGTTTTTCTCATAACTGTTTGATTGAGTTAATAATATGCCCTGCGAGAGCATCACTATCGCAGAACACAAAGTTGCAAATCACGTGCAAAGGTAAGCAATTATTTTGAGTATGCAAAAAAAACGCCCAAAAATCAACAAATTGCCGCGTTGTCGTCGGCAACGGCACGCTGGAGTCCCCTATGGCTCGGGCACGCACTTCGGGGGGCTTCGTCCCGGCAGTGTCGCACTACCGGGTTTCCGCAGGATATTGCGGGCGCCTTTCAGGGGGCCACCCGATGGTGCAGTATGCTTTGGCGTTGCTGTGGCACAAAGCCGCCAAGCCGCATCGATTCGCATCGTTGCGGCTTGGGCATTTCGCTACTATAGGCAAATTCTTTCAACTAATAACTCACTCCGTGAAGTGTTTTCACGATGCAAAATTACTGCCATCGTGAAGCGCCGGCAATCGCCAGAAGTGGGGATTGTGGGCCGGGACACATCCTATAAATTGGGGAGTGGTTGGTCAGGGCACAAAAAAATGGGCAAGCTTACTATATCGCGCCGCTACGACCCGATACCCTTGCTTCGGTCAAGACCTGGGGGATTCTCGGGGAGCTGGCCGTATAGGACTTACCCAGCTGCAAAAGTACTGCTTTTTGTCAACGTGGCCAAATCGTGGGCGCATATTTATTGATTATTTAACAAACCGGGAAGCTAAAATAGCCGAAAGATTAAATAATGTAAAAATATAATAGCTGTTATGGCGTGATATTGCGAGATTCAAAACTTTGCCGTAACTTTGCGGCTGTTAAAAAATATGTTTAAAGAAAATGTCAGTTAAAGCAGAAAGAATGATCCATTAGTAAAATGCATGTCCCGTTCATACCCGGTCCTCGAGAAGGTATGCCTTAAATCCGAACCTGACACCGCTCACCTCTACATGGTCATTTGAAACAATCTATCCACCGTTAGTCCAGGCACAGGCTTGAGCACTCGCGGCAGCACATTGTCACCCCTCACGCCCTCGAAGCAGGTCGTTTGGGAGTAATTATGCGCCCTATACCAGAGTTTTGTTTAATCATTTTATTGCAAGTTCTTTATTTAAAATGATTTATGGTGAGTTCTGTAAATTGCGGGGGATAATAGCGATAAAACGACTCAAGCAATTCATGGAATCAGCCATTAAAAACAATTTGACTTATGATGAGGATTAACATTCTTTACGCATTTGAGAAGATTTTCGGGTTGGCCGAAAAATCCAACCTTGCCCTGCCTTTCTTTGCCGCAATCAAGCAATGTACCGATTACCTTGGCCGCAAGCTCGACATCACCCCGGTGCAGTCGGTGCTTTTGGCTGTGATTCTGAACGGTGTGCGTGATGAGTACGTTTCGTTGAGCTGCATTAGCCAGCATTTGGGTTGTGCAAACATTCGCCTGCTGCAACTGCAAGACGACCTCGACAGTCTGGAGCGTCGCAGGATATTGGTGTGCAACCGTGGCAGCGAGGACTACAAATACCGCGTGCCCCACGATGTGCTGCAGGCTTTCAACCGTGACGAGCCATTCGTGCCCGAGCCGATTGCTGGCCTGAGCACCGACATGATGCTTGCCAAACTCGACGACCTCTACAACCAGCGCCGCAACAACGACATGACGTTTGAAATGCTCGTTGAGCGTGAGCGCGATATGGTGGAAGCCAATCCACAGCTTGCCGTGTGCCGCGAGGTGAAGCGCCTGAACCTCGACAACGACAGCCTGGCCCTGCTGCTGTTCTTCGTTGTGAGGATGCTGACCTACGATGTCCGCACGGTGAATCCGTCGCAGTTCCGCGAAGTGTTCAAGGACAAGCACTTGCGGTCGGTGAGGAGGAAGTTTTTGAACGACAGCCACCCGCTCCTCAAAGATGGCATTCTTGAGGCGACCTCGTGCTGCGGTGACAGCCACGAGAAAGAGTGGCGCCTGCGTGCCGATGTGAGCCACAAGCTGCTGGCCGACTACCCCGTGCCCCATGCCGCCGAGCCCACCGATGATGCCACGCTGCAACTGGCAAGCGCCATCCCTGCCAAAACGCTTTACTACAACGCGCCCGTGCAGAAGCAGGTGCGCGAGCTGGAAACGCTGTTCGAGCAAGATAACTACCTCAAGGTGCGCAACACACTGCAAAGCCAGGGGTTGCGCAAGGGGTTCAACTGCCTGTTCTACGGAGCGCCGGGCACGGGAAAGACCGAGACGGCCTTGCAGCTGGCTCGCATCTCAGGGCGCGACATTATGGAAGTTGACTTCCACAAGGTGCGCGATTCGTGGGTGGGCGAAAGCGAGAAGAACGTCAAAGCCATCTTCGACCACTATCGTGATTTGGTAGATAAGCGAGAGGTGACGCCCATTCTGCTGCTCAACGAGGCCGACGCCCTGTTTGGCACGCGCATTGCGCATTCCCACAGTTCTGTCGACAAGATGGAGAACACGATGGTTAACATTGTGTTAACTCAAATGGAGGGGCTCGACGGCATTCTCATTGCCACCACCAACCTGATGCCGAGCTTTGACCCAGCCTTTGAGCGCCGTTTCCTCTTTAAGATTCAGTTTGACCAGCCCTGTCCCGAGGCCAGGTCGCAGATTTGGCAGAGCATGCTGCCCGATCTCAAGCCCGCCCAGGCTCGGGCGTTGGCCAGGAAGTACTGCTTCAGTGGCGGCCAGATCGAGAATGTGGTGCGCAAAAAGTTTATCGATGACGTTTTGACCGGCCGCGAGGGCATTGACATGGCCGTGCTGGAGCAATACTGCACCAACGAACTGTTTAACAGGTCGACACAAATCCCCCACGTAGGTTTTTAAAGCCATTTAGTGGGAATCTCGGTACCATTGATTGACACACCCCGCCCCCTGTGAGTGGGCGGGCCCGAGCGTTCCGGGTCGGGTCATGGTGGCCGCCGCTTGCCGAGGTGCGGCAGACCCGGAAACAAAGGGGATGATTGGCCAATTGGTCGCGCACGACCAATTGGCTCAATTATTTGGCTCTATAACGGATTGTATGGGCAGATTCATGCCATGCCGCCATTGGTGGAGCGGTGTATATGGCATCAGGACAGAATGATAATGAAGACAACCATAACAACATAAAACAACATTAAAAAAGTTGTAACAGTTGTTATGGTTGTCTTTAAAATATTACCACATCATATTTCCGCATGATTTAAAGAATGGGACCCGTGTGTGAGTCCCAAGCTGTTTACCCACACAGAACGTTACAGAGCCTCAATTATTTGGCCAATGTGGGGTGCTGGGACTTTGCCGGTCAGGGGTGCTGTTGCGCGGCTCGGCTTAGTAGGCGGTGCCCGATGCGGCAGTAGAGGCACTTGCGGGTGTCGCAGTAGTTGCGCCGCAGCTCAATCAGCGCCTGCGAGGTGAGGGCGCTGTCGGCGGTGATTCCGGCGGCGGCAAAGGTGGCCACGATGCTGTTGCGCTCGGGTCGCAGCCCCTCGAGCAGCTCCACGGCGCGGTCGGCCAGCGCACAGTCGCCCAGCTGCTCGCCACGTGCGCGGCACAGCGGAGCGGCCAGGTTGATGAGCACGATGTCGATGCTGCTGGTGGCCAAGGCACTGGTTGCCGCCGGGGTTGCGTGGCCGAATGTGTAGTGTGTGGCCCAGTAGCCGGTGAGCTCCACGTCGAAGATGTCCCGCAGCCGCTGCTCGTCGTCGGCCTCCACGATGCGCTGCATCAGGTTGAAGCCGCCGTGCACAAAGTGCGCCAGCAGGGCTATGCGCCGGTAGGGGAAATTCTGCGGGCGTATGCGGAACAGCTTCCACGCCTCGCGTTCCATGGGGTGCAGCGAGAACTTGTTGGCCAGGAAGGCATACTCCCGCCGCAGCTGCTTCACGTAAGGTTCGTCGTCGGCTTCGTGTAGCAGCCCCGCCTGGCCAAAGAGCAGCGCCTCGAGCTGTAGCAGCGAGTCGCTGTGCTTGTGCAGCAGCCGCAGCGGCGTGCGGCGTGCGAGGCGCTCCAGTGCGTCGTTGTTGATGCCGAATCCCAGTGTGCGCGCCAGGGCCACGTAGCAGACATCCTCCCAGCTGCCGTTGTACAGGTCGCACAGCTCGCGCAGCCGGCTCACCTTGGCCTGAAGTCGCTCAAAGGCCAGCGCCGCGAGCCAATCGGTGACGGCAATTGGCGGCAAGGAGTGCAGCTGTGCGGCGCAAGGCAGCTGCACGCGGGCGTTCACCAGGCTGGCATAGTGCTCGCCAAAGCGCGGCGACACCCGCAACACCACCTGCGGGATGCGCTCGCCGGTGGTGCGCGTCACCGGGGCATCGTCGTGCTCCACCACATGAAGCACCACGTTGTCGTAGGCGCGGTCGCGGTCGTGGCCATGCCGGTGCCAGTCGCTGGCGCGCACGTGAATCTCCACGTTGCCCACCCACACATGGCCGCCAATCTCCACCTTGGCGTTGAAGAAGTCGGGCCCGGCATCGGTGTTGAGCAACCCGGGGTCAAGCACGCGCACGCGGCGGCCGTCGACGGTCGCCATGTCCTCGCTGCACCACAGGCGGTGTTGCCACACATATTGCATAAGCTGTTCCATGGCAAAGTGACTTGCTTTTTCGCCACTAAATTACGTCATTTTTCGCGTTTGCAAGTCAATCAAGGGCAAAAAATGCGCCTAAGGCCTTTTTTTTTGCCGAAAAATTTGTGCAGTCCGAATATTTGGCGTAATTTTGCAGCCGCAAACGCGAAATGGTACCTTAGCTCAGTGGTAGAGCAGTGGACTGAAAATCCGCGTGTCCCTGGTTCGATCCCCGGAGGTACCACCCACAGCCGTTCCAACAACAATTGGAGCGGCTGTTTTTTGGCGGGGTGGTGCACACATGATGGGATAGTGTTCTATAATAGAATGTACGTGCGCGTAAGGCAAAAAATGCGAGTTTCTGCGATTTTTTTTGAGAAAAAATTTGGCCAGTCCAAAAATTGGCAGTAATTTTGCAGCCGCAAATGAGACATGGTACAGCTCGTTTGACTCCGTAGCTCAGCTGGTAGAGCAATTGACTCTTAATCAATGGGTCGTGGGTTCGAGTCCCACCGGGGTCACCAATGCATGCCCAGGTGGCGGAATTGGTAGACGCGCACGTTTCAGGTGCGTGTGCCGCAAGGTGTGAAGGTTCGAGTCCTTTCCTGGGCACCGCGATTGGCTGGTAATGAATAATTGCCAGCCAATTTTTTCGCTTGTGCTGATGGGTCGTGCCACCCATCGCGGAGCGAGAGCGGGTCTGCTGGGTAATTCAGGCTCAATGCGAATGGCACCAATTGGGCGAATTTAAGGGAGGCCACCCATACTATCCGTTATAGAGCCAAATATTTCTTCCAAAAAATTGCAAAAAATTTTGCAGGATTAAATATTATATCTACCTTTGCAGCATGGATTAGGCATGAGCTTACATGCTGAATATGAAGAAAATAACAAGATGAAAGCAATTCGTTAATCCAACTTTTATTTATTAACCTAAACCAAATCAATTATGAAGAAATTTTTATCTTTTCTTGCAGTAGCCGCCCTTGGCACTGCTGCTTGGGCAACCGAGCCGGTGACGATCGACCTGACGCAGGGCGAGGCGTTGACCTACAGCACCGATGCTAACTGGAACACCGTTGCCACGATGGAGCAGGACGGCGTTACGCTGACCTTTGCCATGGGTTCGGGCGACAACAAGGCCAACTTCAATGCTGGAGGTTTCTTCCGCATCTTCAAGGGCAACACCATGATGGTGAGTGCCGAGGAGACCATCGCCAAGATTGAGATTGCCACCACCGAGGAGGGCAACCGCAGCAACGTCACCGTTGACGCAGGTACCTATGACGCCAGCACCAAGACCTGGGAAGGCGAGGCCACGAGTGTGACTTTCACCAACCCCTACCGCAATGGCGGCAGCTGGGACTTGACTTCGATGACCATCACCTTTGCCGAGACCGAGACTCCGAGCGAGCCCGAGTTCGTGTTCACCCCGGCCGCCGGCACCTATACCGAGGCTCAGCTGGTGAATGTGACGGTGAACAACAAGCCCGAGAGCTGCTTCATGCAGGTGAAGTTTGTGGGCGACACCGAGGTTGACTGGATGCGTGCCGAGAGCTTCAACGTGACCGAGAGCGGTGACCTGTATGCTCGCCTGGTGAGCAGCGAGGACTATGAGACCGTGCTGGCCACGAGCGCTGCTCAGACCTACACCATCAACATTCCCGAGCCGATGACCATCCGCTTCAACCCCGCCGCCGGTGAGGTCGAGGCCGGCACCCAGGTCACCGTGACGGTGAACAACAAGCCCGAGGGCTACAAGGCTCTGAGCCGTATAGGCGAGGGCAGCTGGAGCCAGTATGTGATGACCTACACCATCAACGAGGCTGCCACGATTCAGGTTGTGGTTGTGCCCGAGGAGACCGATGCCGACGGCATTGTGTGGTATGCCATTGCCAACGACATGAAGGCTCAGGCTGCCTACACCATCAAGCAGGAGCCCGTGGTTGAGCCCAAGATTGTCTTCAACCCCGAGGCTGGCGAGTACGAGGCCGGCACCCAGGTGACTGTGAGCGCCGAGGGCATCGACTACGACTACATCATCGAGGCCACCTACAACGAAGTGACCAAGCAGGGCACCACCGTGACCTTTGAGCTCAACGAGACCGGCAACGTGTATGCCACCGTCCTGAAGTGGAGCGACAGCATGGAGGACTATGTTGCCACCAGCCTGACCGCCAGCGCACGTTACACCGTGACCGAGGCACCCGCCGAGCCCGTCATCAACTTCGACAACGAGGGTGGCGAGTACGCCGAGAGCGTGACTGTGGAAGTGACCGTTGAGAACATGCCCGCCGACGCCGAGCTCACCTACTCGTTCTACAGCGACGAGCAGGATGCCTACACCATCGACAACATGGGTGTCTATGGCCCGATCACCATCACCGAGAGCGGAACGCTCACCGTGACCCTGAACAAGGCCGCCGACGACGGTGAGGGTGCTCCCCGCCGCGCCATCAGCTACCCCATCACCAAGAGCGCTCACTACACCATCACCCCCGCCACCGCCATCAACGACGTGCGTGCCGCCGAGGGTAACGTGACCTACGTGAACGTGATGGGCCAGACGAGCAACGTGCCCTTCCAGGGTGTGAACATCGTCATGCAGAACGGCAAGGCCATCGCCAAGGTTGTGAAGTAAGCAAGACTTACCTAACCCCCTCCCTTGAGGGATCGAAGCAAGGGACAACTCGATGCAGAGTTGTCCCTTGCTGTGTCTGCTGGCGCAGGGCGCCCATGGCGGTGCCGCGATGGGCCTTGTCCGGATTTTTGCAACGCTTTAACAAAATAGAACTGTTAATTTTTGTAATTATTTTCGCGTTTGGGCTGTTTTGGACTTTTTTTTGGAGATTTGGGACAGTGTTGTGAATTATAAGCACTACATTTGCGGCCTGTAATGAATTAAAACCGATTGTACAATGAAAAAGACTATCATCACCTTGCTTGTGACAAGCACGTTTGTAGTGCCGGTGTGGGGTGGCGGCCTACTGCACAACACCAACCAGAGCGTTGCCTGGCAGCGCATGATGGCGCGTGGCGCCACCACCGAGATAGACGGCATTTACACCAACCCTGCCGGAACGGCTTTCCTCGGTCACGAGGGTTGGACGCTGTCGCTCAACATCCAGAGTGCGTCGCAAAAACGCGATGTGCTGGCCACGTTCCCGCTGTTTCCCACCGAGGATCACACCAAGCTCTACAAGGGCACGGCCACGGCACCGGTCATTCCCAGCCTCTATGCGGCATACAAGCGCGACAAGTGGGCGTTCTCGGGCTTCTTCGGCTTTGTGGGCGGCGGCGGAAAGGCCAGTTTCGACAGTGGACTGGCCATGTTCGATGCGCAAGTGATGGCCGGTGTTTACAGCAAGACGAAAGCCTTGCTTGCCAGTCAACCGATGCTGAAGCAGCTGGTGGGCGCCGAGGCAGTCACACCAGCCATGTACACCATCAACTCCTCGATGAAAGGACATCAATACGTTTGCGGTCTGCAATTGGGCGCCGCCTATCAAATCAATCAGCACTGGAGCGCATTTGCCGGTTTTCGCCTGAACTACTTCGACGGCAGTTACAATGG
Source organism: Muribaculaceae bacterium (assembly GCA_017443765.1). Classification (GTDB taxonomy): domain Bacteria; phylum Bacteroidota; class Bacteroidia; order Bacteroidales; family Muribaculaceae; genus Sodaliphilus. Next base: position 12,190 of record JAFSYB010000069.1, read on the forward strand.
TCATGTCGATGCCAGCATGGGTGACGAGTTCAAGCAGCGAGTGAGCGCCGCAATGGCTGCGCTCACCCCCGAACAGCAAGCGGCATATTCGCCGATGCTCACCGCACTGGCTCAGGAGGGCGGATTGACGCACATCAAGCTCGACTGCAAGCAGACTGGCTGGGGCGTGACCCCCATCGTGGGTGTGGACTTCAAGACGGGGCCGCTCACGCTGGCCGCCAAGTATGAGCTCAAGACCAACCTCAACATCGAGAACGACACCAAGACGCTGGAGGCAACAGCCATGGGTCAAGCCTCGGAGGAGCTGGAGAACTCGATGAAAGCGTCTTATGGTCACGGGGTGAACACTCCGAACGACTTGCCTTCGGTGCTGTATGTGGCTGCCGGTTATGAAATCATTCCCAACAAACTGCGTGCTGCCGTTGAGTACCACTTCTACGATGACAAGCATGCCGATATGGCGAATGACAAGCAGAATTACCTGACGCACGGCACGCACGAGGTGCTCGCCGGAGTGGAGTGGGACATCAACCGCATCTTCACCGTGAGTTGTGGTTTCCAGAACACGGACTACGGACTGAGCGACGACTACCAGACGCACACGGCGTTTTCCTGCGACAGCTACTCGCTGGGCTTTGGCGGCGCCGTGAACCTGAGCGAGCGAGTGCGTCTGAACCTGGGATACTTCTGGACCACTTACAAGGACTACACGAAGGTGGTTCCGGCGGCCAATCCCGGCGGTTATTGCGGCACCACCATGGCCGGCACGGATGTCTACAGCCGCACCAACAAGGTGTTCGGCATCGGCATCGACTACAAGTTCTGACCGCTCGCCCCCGTCGGGGCCTTGCTGCTGTTAGGCAGACGTAACCCCAAGCGGCATGGCACTGTTTCGCGCCATGCCGCTTGGGGTTACGTGTTGAGTGCGCAGCCGTCAGCCCACCTGTACACCGGGTCGCACGGGGCCAGTGGGGCCAATCACCACCAAGCGGCCGTCGGCATCCTCGGCGCTGAGAATCATGCCTTGGCTCTCGATGCCTTTTAGGGTGCGCGGCGGGAAGTTGGCGATGAAGCACACCTGTCGGCCCACGAGTTCTTCGGGCTGGTACCACTTGGCAATGCCGCTCACGATGGTGCGTCCGCCCATGCCGTCGTCGATGCGGAACTTGAGCAGTTTATCGGCCTTCTTCACCTTCTCGCACTCCATCACCGTGCCCACGCGGATGTCGAGTTTCGTGAAATCGTCGAATGTGCAAGGCTCGGCCACGGCCTTGGGACGGAAGTTGTTGAGGATGTTCTCCTGCTTGATGCGCTCCAGGCGCGCTATCTGCGCGTCAATCACGTCGTCGGGGATTTTCTCGAACAGCAGCACAGGCTGTTGGATTGTGTGGCCGGCAGCAAGGATGTCAGTGGTTCCGAGTTTGTCCCAGCGCACCTCGCTCATGCCCAGCATCGTGCGCAGTTTCTCGGTGCTGAAGGGCAGGAACGGCTCGAAGGCGATGGCCAGGTTGGCGGCAATCTGCAGCGAGAGGTTCATGATGGTCTTCACGCGCTCCATGTCGGTCTTGGCGAGCTTCCACGGCTCGGTGTCGGCGAGGTATTTGTTGCCGATGCGCGCCAGGCTCATCGCGTCTTTCAGTGCCTCGCGGAAGTGGAACGTCTCGATGTTCTGTCCCAGGGTGGCTTTCACGTCGTGGAACTCGGCCATCGTCTGTCGGTCGTAGTCAGTCCACTCGCCGGCAGCGGGAATCACACCCTCGAAGTACTTGTGGGTGAGCACCATCGCACGGTTGACGAAATTGCCCAAGATGGCAACCAACTCATTGTTGTTGCGTGCCTGGAAGTCGCGCCAGGTGAAGTCGTTGTCTTTGGTCTCGGGGGCGTTGGCGGTGAGCACGTAGCGCAGCACATCCTGCTTGCCGGGAAAATCCTCCAGGTACTCGTGCAGCCACACCGCCCAGTTGCGGCTCGTGGAAATCTTGTCGCCCTCCAGGTTCAGGAACTCATTGGCGGGCACGTTGTCGGGCAGTTGGTAAGAGCCTTCGGCCATGAGCATCGCGGGGAAAATCAGGCAGTGGAACACGATGTTGTCCTTGCCAATGAAGTGGATAATGCGCGATTCGGGGTCTTTCCAGTATTTCTCCCAGGTGTCGGGCAGCAAGTCTATGGTGTTGCTGATGTATCCGATGGGTGCGTCGAACCACACGTAGAGTACCTTGCCGTCGGCGCCCTCCACGGGTACGGGGATACCCCAGTTCAGGTCGCGTGTCACCGCGCGGGGCTGCAGGCCGCCGTCGAGCCACGACTTGCACTGGCCGTAGACGTTGGGCTTCCACTCCTTGTGGCCTTTCAGAATCCACTCGCGCAGACGCGGTTCCCACTTGTCGAGCGGCATATACCAGTGCTTGGTCTCGCGCAGCAAAGGCGCATTGCCGGTGATGGTGCTGTGCGGGTTGATGAGGTCGGTGGCGCTCAGGTCGCGGCCGCACTGCTCGCACTGGTCGCCGTAGGCACGCTCGTTGCCGCAGTGCGGACAGGTGCCCATGATGTAGCGGTCGGCAAGCCACTGGTCGGCCTGCTCGTCGTAGAACTGCTGGCTTGTCTGCTCAATGAACTCGCCCTTGTCGTAGAGCTTACGGAAAAACTCGCTGGCAGTCTTGCGGTGCGTCTCGCTGGTGGTGCGGCCGTAGATGTCGAACGATATGCCGAGCCCGGCCATCGATTCCTTGATGATTGTGTGATAGCGGTCCACGATGTCCTGCGGTGTCACGCTCTCTTTCATGGCCTTGATGGTGATGGGCACGCCGTGCTCGTCGCTGCCGCCAATGAACACCACGTCCTCGCCCTTGAGGCGCAGGTAGCGCACATAGATGTCGGCCGGCACGTACACGCCGGCCAGGTGGCCGATGTGCACCGGCCCGTTGGCATAGGGCAACGCCGTGGTCACCAGCGTGCGCTTGAAGGTCTTCTTTTCCATAGCTGATAGATTTGCTTGATTTTGATTTCAAGCTGCAAAAGTACAAAATATTGCATAAAGCGCAATGCGCAGCGCACAATTATTTTGGCAATTTATAGAACCCACCTTAATTAAATCTGGCCAAAACATTGCAAGGTTCGCGAGAAAGCAGTACCTTTACACGTTTTTTTTGGAGCGATGAAGAAAAAGACCGTTCTTGAATTGCACCGTCTTGATGCGGAGCATTACCGTCAGTTGGCCAAGTTGCCCGTGACGGTGGTGCTCGACAACGTGCGCAGCGAAATGAACGTGGGCAGCATCTTCCGCACTGCCGATGCTTTTCTGGTGGAGCGCATTTGCCTGTGCGGCATCACCTCCACACCGCCGCGTCCCGAGATTCACAAGACGGCGCTCGGTGCCGAGGAGGCCGTGGTGTGGACGCATCACGCCACGGTGATGGAGGCGCTGGGCGAGCTGCGCCGCGATGGCTACACACTGCTTGCCGTTGAGCAGGTGCACGGCAGCACCAGCCTGGAGCAGTTTGCGTGTAGCCCCGGCGTGAAATATGCCATCGTCCTCGGCCACGAGGTGCGGGGCGTGGCGCAAGAGGCCGTGGATGCCTGCGACGGCTGCCTGGAGCTGCCACAGCACGGAACCAAGCACTCGCTCAACGTGGCCTGCACAGCGGCCATTGTGATGTGGCACTTTTATCAGCAGCTGGCCTATCACACTTGAGAACTAAAGCAAGTGATTTAGCCCTGTGTGTAGCTTGCTTACATCAAGTGATTCACAACGTAGAAAGTATTCAACAAATATTATAATAACGATGAAACAGATTAGTGTGTTACTTGTGGCCTTGTGTCTGGCGGTGGTGCCGGTCGTGGGTCAGAACCGGTCATCGGGCGGCATCGACACGGGCATGATGCGCCAGATAGAGCAGAACGCCCGCAACCGCAACAACGCCGCGCTGGCCGGGGCCATGGCCGCCAACAGCATTGACGACCTGGCGCGCAACTACCGCAACGCCGGCCCCGCCGACAAGCACTTCAGCATCGAGACCCCCAAGCAGAACATCCACAACCAGCGGCAGAGTGGCCGCTGTTGGATGTATTCCAGCTTTAACGTGCTGCGTGCCAATTTCGCGCGTCGGCATCAGGACACGATGCGGGTGGAGTACTCGCACGACTACCTGTTCTTCTACGACCAGCTCGAGAAGGCCAACCTGATGCTGCAGGGTGTGATTGACTGCGCCGACAAGCCGATGGACGACGTGCGCGTGCAGTTCTTCTTCAAGAACCCCATCAACGACGGCGGCACGTTCTGTGGTGCGGCCGACCTGGCCGAGAAATACGGTTTGGTGCCCGTGGAGGTGCAGCCCGAGACCTACACCGCCGAGCGCACCTCGCGCTTGGGGCAGCTGCTGTCGAGCAAGCTGCGCGAGTTCGGCCTTGAGCTGCGCGACATGGTGGCCAGCAAGAAGAGCGCCAGTGCCATCAAGGGCCGCAAGACCGAGATGCTCACCACCATCTACGCCATGCTGTCGCTGGCCCTGGGCGAGCCGGTCAAGGAGTTCACCTACGCTTTCCGCAACAGCGACGGCAAGACGGTGACCCCGGCGCGCACCTACACGCCGCTGGAGTTCTACCGCGAGACGCAGGGCGGTCCCATCAACGGCACCTTTATCATGGCCATGAACGACCCCCGGCGAGCGTATTACAAGACCTACGAGGTGGAGCTGGACCGCCACACCTACGACGGCCACAACTGGCGCTACGTGAACCTGCCCATGGAGGACATTGCCGCCATGGCCATCGCCTCGATGCGCGACAGCACCAAGCTCTACTCCAGTTACGATGTGGGCAAGCAGCTCAACCGCACCAGCGGCTACCTGGCACTCGACAATTATGACTACGCCACGCTGTTCTCCACCACGTTCCCCATGGACAAGGCCCAGCGCATTGCCACCTTCGACAGCGGCTCCAGCCATGCGATGACGCTCTGCGCTGTGGACCTGGATGCCAGCGGCAAGCCCGTGAAGTGGAAAGTGGAGAACTCCTGGGGCGGCGACAGCGGACAGGCTGGCTACATCATCATGACCAATGACTGGTTCAACGCCTACGCTTTCCGCCTGGTGGTCGACAAGAAGTATGTGCCCGAGCGCATCTTGCGCGCCGCCGAGCAGAAACCCGTAATGGTCATGCCCGAAGACCCCCTCTTCCAGTGCGACGACTGATCAAGGTGAGTGACTACTGATTACTCTTCACTCCTCACTCATTACTCATCACTTGCATCACTCTTCACTCCTCATGAAACTCCTTGGCAATATTATATGGCTCATTTTTGGCGGCATCGAAATCGCCATTGAGTACTTCATAGCCTCGCTGGTAATGATGATTACCATCATTGGAATCCCCTTTGGCTTGCAGTCGCTCAAATTGGCGTCGCTCGCCCTGTGGCCCTTTGGCAAGCACGTGGAGCGCAAGCCCGCCAGCGGCTGCCTGAACACGCTGATGAACATCATCTGGTTCTTTGTGGGCGGCATCTGGATAGCCCTCACCCACGTGGGTTTCGGCTTGCTGTTCTACATCACCATCATTGGCATTCCCTTTGGCAAGCAGCACTTCAAGCTGGCTCACATCGCCCTCACGCCATTCGGACGCCGAATCGTTGACGCATCATGAGACGCTATTTTACCATGCTGTGCGCAGTGCTGCTGCTGGCCGTGCTGCTGGTGAGCTGCCGCTCGGCAGCCGATGTTGCCGTGAGCCACTCGGTGGCCGCCGTGCAGGGCATCACCGGCACCTGGCGCTACGACGGCGCCAGCGTCGAGGCCAAGGGAAGCAATGTGTTCTCGCGTGTGGCCAAGCCTGTGGCAAAGTCGAAGATTCGCAAGAAACTCGACAAGGCCTACAAGAAGCTCAAGCTCAACAAGAGCAACACCCAGCTCACGCTCAACGCCGACGGCACATTTGCCCTGCAACTTGCCGGGGTGGGAATACGCGGCAAATATGAGCACGACCGCTCGGCGGGCACGCTCACGCTGCGCTGGCACGGACTGCCCGTCACGGCGCATGTGACACGCGACAGCAAGCGATTGCACCTGCTTTTCGACACCGACAAACTGCTGCACCTGTTGCAACTCGCCAGCGGAATCACAAGCAGCAAAACCCTGGAATCCATCGCCCTTTTGGCCGAGAACTACAACGATGTGCGCCTCGGATTCGCTTTCAAGGTCAGCCAGTAGAAACGCAACGTCGTTGTGGGCACTGTCATTTTTGTGAATACTAAAATTATAAACCCAAAATACAAACGCATGAACCGAATTACGTCAATCTTGTGCTTGCTGCTCTTGTCGCTGACAAGCGTGGCAGCCCCGGCAACCACGCAGCGGAAAAACCTGAACTTGCCCGAAGCACGGCGCATCTACAACACGCTGCTCAAGCCGGCAACCATTCCTGTGGCTTTCACCTACGATGGCAAGGACTATCACGGGCTTGGTGCGCTCACGCTGACCAACAAGACCGAAACTCCCGTGGCGGGCGGGCGCGAGGCCCACCTTGCTTTCGCACTCGATGAAACCACGTCGGTGCGCATGGACGCATTCCTGAACGAGGAATTTGGCGAGGTGGAATACACCGTGTGGTTCGAGAACACGGGCAACCACGCCAGCAAGGTGCTCGAGCGCGTGCACGCGGCGGTGCTCGATTTCAGCGGGAAGAACCCCACACTGGTGAGCTGCATGGGCGACCACCAGGGGCAGTACGCCGCCTACGAGAAAGACCTGGCCAAGGAGAAAGCCAGCTTCCGCTCCGACGGCGGACGCGCCACGCACGTGGTGTTCCCCTACTTCAACCTGCAGCATGGCGACGGGGGCACGCTCATCGCCATTGGCTGGGCGGGTACCTGGCAGGCCGCTTTCGAGAAACAGCAGGCCAAGACCCATTTCACGGCGCAGAGCTGCAACGACTTCCGCTCGGTGGTCATGCCCGGCGAGAAGGTGAGAACGGCGCTGATGGTGTTCCTGCCCTATAAGGGTCGCGACGTGGACAACGCTTTCAACCTGTGGCGGGCTTGGTTTGTGAAATGCAACATGCCGCGTGCCAACGCGCAGGGCGACCCGGTGCTCCCCTTCTCCACCAGCTGCTGGTCGGGCGACACGGGACTGCCCAACAGCGACGGCAGCATCTCGGAGCGCTTCTACACCTGGAAACGCACCCTCGACCGGCTGGTCTACGAGAAAGTGGACATCGACTACCGCTGGTTCGATGCCGGCTGGTATTTTGACCCGGCGGGCCAGACCGTGATGCGCGACTGGTGGGGCACTGTGGGCAGCTGGGAACTCGACACCATCAAGTGGCCGGGCGCATCGTTCCGCGAATCGAACGAGGCCTGCCACCGTGTGGGCATGAAAACGCTCGTGTGGTTCGAGCCTGAGCGCGTCACCCACGTGCCCGACCTGGTGAAGAACTACGGCTACAAGGCCGAGTGGGCAATCTCTAACGGCCGCAAGTGGCGCAAAAACCGTGAGATATTCACCAACGACCTTGGCAACCCCGAGTGCCTGAACTGGACGCTCAACCGCATCACCAAGATGATGCTCGACAACGAGGTGGACCTGTTCCGTGAGGACAACAACAGCGACCCGGGCACCACCTGGCCCATCGTCGACTCGCTGCAAATGGCCTCGCTGAACCTGCCCCGGATAGGCATCACCGAGAACAAGGCCATTCAGGGGCACTACGAGCTTTGGGACCGCATCATCGCGTTCTGCGCCAAGCACGGCAAGTCCACCTTTATCGACAACTGCGCCTCGGGCGGCGGCCGCAACGACATCGAGTCGCTGCGTCGCAGCATACCGTTCCTGCGCAGCGACGCCGACCGCACCACCACGGCGCTGCGCTTGTCGATGAGCTCGACCTTCAACCGCTGGATTCCCTACAGCGGCTCATCGACCAAGGAATCGGAGGGCGAGCTCGAAGGCGGCATGGCCGGCGGAAGCGACTTCTACATCACCCGAGCCTCGTGGCTGCCGGTCTATAACCTGTCGGAGAGCTGGACGCACGACGAAATCCTCGACTACGACCGCGTGCGGGCCACCTACGGCGAGTGGAAGAAATACAGCCACCTGCTCATCAAGGACTTCTATGTGCTCACCCCATGGCACAGCAAGACCGACACCAAGGGGTGGACCACGTTTGCCTATCACGACCCCGCCACCGACGAGGGCGTGGTGGTGGCGTTCCGCCAGGAAACCTGCCCCGATGCCAATTTCACGGCCTGGCTGAAGTTTCTCGACCTCAAAACCACCTACCGCCTCGAGGATGAGGACACCCACACCGTAGTCACCCTGACGGGAGCCCAGCTCGCCGCCACCGGACTGCCCATCACCCTCGACAACCCCAAGTCGAGCGCCGTGTGGCACATCACCCGACAGTGATTGCCCCAAAAACCGCCCCAAACAGGCAAAAACTCCCGCAATCGGCACACCCAACTGCCAATGGCGTTGCGGTGCCGGCCACGTAATGGCCGTCAACAACCGCTGCAATGAAGCTGAGCCGCAAACACATCTCCCGTGCGTCAGGAGCCTGCGCCAGGCTGCTGATGCTTGCTGTGCTGGCTGTTCTGCCAATCCTGTCGCAGGGTCAGCGCCGCGTGGTGCTCTACGACGAGTGGTTTCACGAGGCGCGGTGCGTGCTGCGCAGCGAGGCCCGGGCCGACAGCACCGCGTGGTGGCTCGAGGTGACCTTCGACGAGGGCGACATCGACATTCCCCGGGGCAGCCGCCTGGTGCTGCGCCTGCGCGGAGGCATCGACATCACCCTCACCAGCGACCGCGAACTCACCCGCGCCGATGTGACGCTGCGCCGCTTTGGCAACCGCACCGACCGCCTGCTCACCTGTCGCTACCCCGTCACCGAGGAGCAGCTGGCGCAGCTGCACGAGCACGACCTGCGCCAGCTGCGCATCGAGACCGCGCAGGGCTGGATAGAACGCCGCACACCGCGACACCTGCGACTGCGCTGAGCGAGGCAAGGCAGGACAAACGCCACGCTCATTCGTCGTCGATTACCCATTGCCCCCACGACGGCCGCTCAAAATAATTGGGGGCTATAACGGATGGTATGGGTGGCTACACCTTATATTCGCCTAATTCGTGTAATTCGCATTGAGTATGAATTACCCACGCAAAACGTTACAGAGCCAATAATTGGGCATTATTGCGAAGCACCGGCTTCGCCCGGGGGGCGTGGCGCCCCGGAAATGCAAAATCAAATTCGTTCCTCATTTGTTTTGCAATTCGCTCGGTTTGCAGTAATTTTGCAGGTTGAAACGAAAATCACAATAAAACCATATCGACTATGAATATCTCTTACAAGTGGCTTCGCCGCTATATCGACACCGACCTCACGCCCGACGAGGTGAGCGTGGCATTGACTTCGTTAGGCCTCGAGGTGGGTGCGCTGGAACGTGTGGAAACCATCCGTGGCGGCCTGCGCGGCTTGGTGGTGGGCCATGTGCTCACCTGCATCGACCATCCCAACAGCGACCACCTGCACATCACCACAGTGGACCTGGGCGACGGGAACGACCCCGTGCAAATCGTGTGCGGTGCCGCCAACGTGGCCGCCGGCCAAAAAGTGGTGGTGGCCACGCTGGGCACGAAGCTTTACGACGGCGACCAGGAGTTCACCATCAAGCGCTCGAAGATGCGCGGCGAGGAATCGCTGGGCATGATTTGCGCCGAGGACGAGATAGGCGTGGGCACCAGCCATGCCGGCATCATCGTCCTGCCGCAGGACACCCCCGTGGGCATGCCAGCTGCCGAATACTACGGCATCGAGGACGACTGGATCATCGAGGTGGACCTCACGCCCAACCGCGTGGACGGTGCCTCGCACTACGGCGTGGCTCGCGACCTGGCGGCCTGGTGCCGGCAGAATGACCGCAAGGGCACGCTGATGCGCCCCGTAGCCGAGGGCTTCGTGAGCGACCGCCCCGACGGCGACATTCCCGTGGAGGTGCTCAATGCCGAGGCCTGCCCCCGCTACAGCGGACTCACCGTGCGCGGCGTGAAGGTGCAGGAAAGCCCCAAGTGGCTCAAAGATTTATTGCTCGCCGTGGGGCAGCGACCCATCAACAACATCGTCGACATCACCAACTATATCCTGCTCGGCCTGGGCCAGCCCATGCACTGCTTCGACCTGGCCAAGGTGAAAGGCGGCAAGGTGGTGGTGCGCACCGTCGAGGCCGGGCACAAGTTCGTAACCCTCGACGGCGTGGAGCGCACGCTCACCGACCGCGACCTGATGATTTGCAACGCCGAGCAGCCCATGTGCATCGGCGGCGTGTTTGGCGGCCTCGATTCGGGCGTGACCGAGCAGACCACCGACATCTTCCTGGAATCGGCCTACTTCCACCCCACGTGGATTCGCAAGACGGCACGCCGTTTTGGCCTGAACACCGATGCCTCGTTCCGCTTCGAGCGCGGTATCGACCCCAACGAGACAGTCTCCAACCTCAAAATAGCCGCCATGCTCGTCAAGGAGCTGGCCGGCGGCGAGATTTGCGGCAACATCGTCGACGTGAAGGCGCACGACTTCCCGGGCTTCCCCGTGGAGCTGCGCTACGACTATGTGAACGCCCTGATTGGCAAGGCCATCGACCGCGACACCATCAAGCGCATCGTCACCAGCCTGGAGATGGAAATCACCGCCGAGGACAGCGAGAAATTGAGCCTGGTGGTGCCCACCTACCGCGTTGACGTGCAGCGCCCGTGCGACGTGGTGGAGGACATCCTGCGTGTGTACGGCTACAACAACGTGGAGGCTCCCGCCGATGTGCGCACCAGCCCGTCGCCGCAGACGATGGTCGACTTTGCCGACCAGCTGCAGGAGCACATCAGCAACCACCTCACCGCAGTGGGATTCAACGAGATGATGAACAACTCGCTCACACCGGCGGCCTACTACACCGACCTGCAAGCCCTGCCCGAGGCCAACTGCGTGCACATCATGAACCCGCTGAGCAGCGACCTGAACGTGATGCGCCAGACGCTCCTCTTCGGCGGCCTGGAGAGTGTGGCACGCAACATCAACCACAAGAACCAGAACCTGCGCCTCTATGAGTTCGGCACCGTCTATCACTACGAGCCGGGCGTGGACCAGTCCGAGCGCGTGCTCGCCCCCTACACCGAGGGCAAGCACCTGGGGCTGTGGCTCACCGGCAACAACCACGACGATGCCTGGGCCGACAAGGTGCGCCGCACCACCGTCTATGACCTGAAGGCCACGCTCGAGAACGTGCTCACCGCCATGGGCATCGACGTGAACGACCTGGTGCTGGAGCAAACGGCCGACGACACCGTTGACCCCGCACTGCGCTACAACACGCACGGCGGCACGACCGTGGCCACGCTGGGCGTCGTAACCGAGCCGCTGCTCAAGCGCATGGGGGTGGACCAGGAGGTGTTCTACGCACAAGTGGACTGGAAGGTGGCTTGCAAGCTCGCCGCCAAGCGCGACATCAAGTACCACGACCTGCCCAAGACTCTGCCCGTGCGCCGCGACCTGGCGCTGCTTGTGGACCTCGCCGTGAACTACGACGACATTCGCCGTGTGGTGATGGCCAGCGACCGCAAGCTGCTGCGCGAGGTGAACCTCTTCGATGTCTATGAGAGCAACAAGCTCGCCGCCGGCAAGAAGTCGTATGCCATCAGCATCACCCTGCAAGACGACGTGAAGACGCTGCAAGACCGCCAAATCGACGCCGTGATGCAGAAGGTGATTCACAACCTCGAGACCCAGCTCGGCGCCCAGCTGCGATGATGCCACCCCGGCGACAAGGATAGCCAGCCCAACCGCATGGCCGACCCTTGAGAATTGGCGTGAAACCGTTTCGCGTCAATTCCGTGTGTTTTGCCCATATCGGGGAAATGTTCTGATTTTGCGCATAATGGGTTTCCGAAAATGCTGGATTTGGCAGTTTTCGGAACATAATGGCAAAACCAAAGGAGCTTTACCGCGAATCATCTATCAATTAGAAAGATGGAAAGTGCGCAGCCCGAAGGGCAAGAGCAGCGCAGCAAATTTAGCAGAATTGATTTCAAAATTTTCACAGCGGGAAAGATATACAGGTGCTGTAACGTTTTGTGTGGGTGATTCTCAATGCGAATTGCACGAATTAGGCGAATTTAAGGGAGACCTGTGTGTGGCGTGGGGATAGCGGCGCCTCCCACGGCCGGGCCTCGAAAAGAACCAACTGCAGTGTGTGCGGCGGCCGACCGCTCGCGCATCATCAGTTAAATAAAGAACCAGGAAACACATCATCGCACCACAAGTGCCGAGGATGGGCTGCGTAGTTTCTGCGATATGGCGCATCCCCACCATTCAGTCGCTGCGCTCCTGTCATGGTGGGGTTTTCACAGTGGTTATCGCCTGTCGGCGATTGGTCAGCCTGCTCAAGATTTCACACAGGTTTTTGCAGAAGCCCCCCTTATGTTCTTATGCCAACCGCCATCAACGTCTTATGTTCTTATGTCAATTATCAGCCGTAGAGAAGCTGGCAGCGTCAAAGCCTTATGTTCTTATGTCAACCGCCATCATGGGCTTATGTTCTTCTGTCTACATGCCCCACACGGTGATGTCGCGGCCGTCGCAGTGCTCCACGCGGTGCCAGATGCGGTCGTCCCAGCTCTTGTTGCCCGTGCGGTCGAAGATAATCAGGTGCCAAATTGAGCAATCAGCCGTTTGTAGATATCGTTGCTGATTCGAGGTCTTCTGCCGCGTTCGTGCATAATAATGCCGCGTTCCTCACATTCTATAATATTGTCCGAAGTGATGTCGCAATAGTTGGAAATTTGTGGATTAGTATCCAACACCATATCAATAACGCGTTTGATGTGCGGTTGTGTTATTGTGTTAAGGAAGAGCTTGATGTGCGAGTCGCGGCGGTAGATGATTCGCTCCTGTGCGCGGTACATCATCTCGGGGGTGATGGCCACGCTGCGGTCGCGGTTCTCGCGCATCTTGTAGGTCACCTCGTTTCGAATCGCCCACCAGCGAGTCAATCTCGTCAATGAACAGCACCAATGGTTTGGGCAACGCTTTCGACAACTTGGTAAGGAAAGCCGATAGCATTGTACTTGCGCTTTCGCTGACGACACCGTTGATAGCTGTGGTGGGGATTTCCTCGCCAATGATGTCGGCCAATTCAGTTGCAATGACGTTGACAGTGGCCTGAATCACTTCGGCGACATTGTTGCGCATAGCCTGGCCGCCCTCCACGTTGGCATAGACGGCGATGTAGTCGTCGTGTGCGTTCAGGTAGTCGCGCAGGGCGAGCAGGCATGAGGTCTTTCCCGTCTGCCGCGGGGCGTGCAGCACAAAATATTTGGCTTGTCGGATGAGCATCAAAATATCGTCCAAGTCAATGCGACTCAGCGGGTCAAGCGTGTAAGCCATTTCGGGCTTGTTGGGTCCGGCAGTGTTGAAAAAGCGTTCCATATCATTCGGTTTCCAGTATCTCGCTGCAAAATTAGTGCAAACCGAGCGAAAAAGCAAAGCTTGCTTTGATTTTTGGATAAAATTGGCGGCACCTCGGCAATCGAAGCAAGCTTCATTGCACTCGGTTTGCACAATTTTTCCGAGGTGCAGCCTAACCCAACTTTGACCCCTAAAGTCTGAGATTCCTGTTGTGGCTGTTGCTCTGGCCTGGCGGATTGTCTTTCTGGGTACTACAAACTTTCAATTTTCGTCGGAATGGCATCTTCTTGTACTTCAGCCGTTCGTAGATGTCTTCGGCGGCTTTTGTGGGGTTGCTGCACAGCCGCAGCTGCACTTTTTCCCCGAGTGCGTTGACGGCCTCGGTGGTGACGGCTTTCTGTGTGGACATGCGCCGCTTGATTTCTGTCCAGTAGCAGTTCTCCCCGGTGAGCTTGAGCCTGTGCCGTATGGTGTTGACAATCCAGTAGGACAGCAGTCCGAGGAACAGGTGCGCGTCCGAGCGGTCGTCTTTCTGGTGGTGTATGGGGCGCAGCTGCAGGTCGGTCTTGAGCTGCCGGTTGGTGCACTCGATTTCGCGGATGAGGTTGTAGTAGTCCCAGGTGGCCGTTTCGTCGAGTCTGTCGCGGTTGGTGCACAGGAAGTATATGCCGCAGTTGCGGTCGACGTTCTCGGGTATGGCGATGCGCCACTGTATGTCGGCCATGTTCCTGGGGTTCTGCCGGTTGCGGAAGTAGTCGATGACGTAGTATTTGGATACGGACGGATACTTCTGCCTGGCGCGCCCCACGCGTTCGATGACTTTCTCGTAGTTCTTCTTGCCGCCTTTCTTGGTCAGAGCGTCCCTGGCCTTGGTGAGTTCGGCCTCGAAGCGCGCCCTGAACTGGCGGTTCATCGAGGCCTCGGTCATGGCCTTCGCGGGCGAGTTGATTTCCAGGTAGTGGTCTCCTCCCGGCTCGTGCCTGACGCGTGTGAGGCTGATTTCCCGCTTCTTGGTGTCGAGCGCCTTGACGGTCCTGGCGTCATCGGCAAACTCATAGTCTGTCAGGCGTGTGCGGCTCACGCACAGGTAGTCGTAGCCTTTCCCCTTTATCTTTTTGAGGTTGTCATCGGTGGCGATGCCGGCATCGAGGCAGACGAGCACCCGTTGCTCAGGATTGGCCGGCACGCGGGTCTTCCGGGCAAGCGCGTCCACCATGTCGGGCAGCGAGTCGGGTTCGGCGGTGTTGCCCGCTAGTATCGACGAGTGGCGGATGAAGCCATCGGGGTTGATGCACAGCGCCAGAACCAGCAGCTTGCAGTCAGAGCGCTTCTCCTTCGAGCGACCGTACATGGCCTTCTTGCTGCCCTCCTTGCGACCCTCGAAGTAGAAGTTGGTCAGGTCGAACAGCACGATGCGGTTGGTGATGTTGAACAGGTCGCCGGTGCGGCGGCACAGGTGGTCCTCCAGCCTGTCCTTCAGGCCATAGAGTGCCGGCGCCACATTATATATCGCGTGAAAACCCGGTTGCCACTGCTGGCCGCCCGTGAGCAGCTCGCACACGGCCGAGTTGTCGCGCACGTCGTACATGTCAAGCTCCTCCTCGATGAACCCCACCGTCAGCATCAGGCGGTGACGGGGGCGGCCTGCCAGGTCCCGGAACGACTCCTTGATGCGGTAGTAGAACTCGTCGCGCTGGGTCTTCGGATTGTATCGTGTCTCGCTGATGAAGTGCATTGCGCCGGCAAAGTTACAACCTTTTCACGACACTTCTGGGTACTACAAACGCAATTCCGAAAATGCCACGACTGATAATGAGTGAGTTGCATCCGCATATACCCCATTTTTACCCCAAAAATCGTCAAAAAAATTTTTGGGGGGTCAAAGTTGGGTTAGGCAACTATCGACCACCTATAGGTGGTTGGCAATAGCTCCCCCAGCTGCCATTGTCTCCATCTGGCCTATGGCCATCTCTCGTGGGTGGGAAGGGCAGACTGGGGTAGTGTGCGATAATCAGCTCGAAGGGTTGGCCCGGACCAGCGGCCTGCCTTTCGAGCTGATTGCAATTTGGGGCGTCCACCTGTGGTTTTGCCGCTTGATATTTGTTTAACTTTAAGAAATGATGTAATTTTGCGCAAAACTTTACGACAAAGATAATGATACTGAAAGAGCATGTTCCGGTGGGTCTGTGCAGCGACCATGCCGGGTATGAGACCAAGCAGGCTGTGATGCGCTGGCTCGATGCGCACGGCATCGCCTATCGCGACTTTGGCACCTACAGCACCGAGAGCTGCGACTATCCCGACTTCGCCCACCCGTGCGCGCTGGCCGTGGAGCGCGGCGAGTGTTACCCCGGCATTGCCGTGTGCGGCAGCGGCGAGGGAATCAACATCACGCTGAACAAGCACCAGGGCATTCGCTCGGCGCTGTGCTGGATTCCCGAGGTGGCGCGTCTGGCCCGGCAGCACAACGATGCCAACGTGATTGCCATGCCTGGTCGGTTCGTCAGCGACGCAGAGGCCATCGCAATGGTTGAGACATTCCTCACCACCGACTTTGAGGGTGGCCGCCACCAGCGACGCATCGACAAAATCCCGGTGCACTGACAGTGCCTCGCGGCCGACGGCACGACTTGAAACAGGGGGTGGCTACACCCCTCAAAAACAACCTCCACCAGCCTATGGAGCAGTTCCATGGCTGGTGGAGGTGTTGCTTGGCTTGTGCCTGGCCGTTTACTTCTTGACCGGTTTCACCTGAATCGGTGCCGGCTTGGCCGGCTTGTCGGTCTTGGGGGCCACACCCACAGTCTCCATCTCGAAGACCAGCGTCTCGTTGGGGCCAATCTCGCCCGAACCGTTGACACCGTATGCCAACTCGCCGGGGATGATGCACTCGACCTTCATGCCGGGCTTCATGAGCTTGAGCATCTCGGCAAAGCCGGCAACGACACCCTGCATGCGGAAGGGCACAGGCTCCTCGCTCTTGTCAAACTCCTTGTTGTCGATGTGACGGCCCACATATTTCACCATCACCTCGTCTTCCTCGGTGAAGTTGTCACCAGAACCCTCGGCCAGCACCTTATAGACGATGCCGCTCGGGGTTTTCTGATAGCCAGCCTCTTTGGCTTTCTTGTCGAGGAATGCCTGACCGGCTTTCTTGTTCTCGATGGCCTTGGGGTCTTTCTCCTTGGCCTCGTTCACAGCCTCCTGCATCAGTCGCTGATAGGTGGTGCTCATCTCCTGGAGCTTCATCTGGTCCACGCTGTCGGTGCTGTTGATGGCTTTCTTGAACTCGCTCACGAACTTGTTGCGGTCAATCTTCACGCCCTGCTGTTCGAGCTGGCTGAGGTCGCCAAGCACCTGCAAGGCCACCTGCATGCCACCCACGTAGTAACGTGCGGTGTCGCTGTTCATGATTTTCTCGAAGCCCTTGATGAAGGCTGCCTTGTCAAACGCACTGTCGTTGGCCGACTGGAACTTCATCACGCTGCCCACAAATTCGCCAAAGACAACATTGAGCGAGTCGGCCTTGGGGTCTGACGAGCTGTTCTTCTCGTTGCAGCTGGTTGCTGACAAAGCCAGCACAGCCGCCATTGCAATTGCAAAAAACTTTTTCATTTTTCTTGTTTAGATTGTTATGGTTTTGAATAATTTGTTTCCAGTTGAACGATGGTAAAAGTGGGGGTAGTTGCTCACGCTTTACCCACCTTGATGAGCTGCACGTCGAAGATGAGGGTGCTGTTGGGCTGAATGGGTCCTGTGCCGTGCGGTCCGTAGGCGAGGTTGCTGGGGATAAAGAGGCGCCAGGCGGCCCCCTCGTTCATGAGCTGCAAGCCCTCGACCCAGCCGGGAATCACCTGTCCCACGGCAAAGGTGGCGGGTTCGCCGCGCTCCACCGAGCTGTCGAACACCGTGCCGTCGATCAGCCGGCCGGTGTAGTGCACCGTCACCACATCGCCCGGACCGGGCTTGCGGCCGGTGCCCTCTTTTATAATCTGGTACTGCAGGCCGCTGGCGGTGACGTGAATGCCCTCCTGCTTGGCGTTGCGCGCCAGGTATTCCCGCCCGGCACGCTCGTTGAGCTCGGCGGCATCCTTCTCCAACGAGGTGAAAAACTCGGTAACCACCTGCTTGGCCTCGTCGTAGGTCATCTGCTGCTCGCCGCCCTCAAACACCACGCGCAGCGCGGCAGCGAAATCGTCGATGTTCAGCCGCTGGATGCCCGAGCCTTTGAAATTCTGGCCCATACTCAAGCCTAAGGCGTAACTTAACTTGTCCATTATCATTGGTTTAGATGGTTTCAACCCGAAACCAAGGTGCAAAGTTACTATTTTTCAATCGCATGGAGCAATTTTTTCTCGATTTTTTTGTAATTTTGCATTCCAGTTAGTAGGAATGGGCAGCTCGAAAGGCAGCTTATGTCTATTGTCAATAATTCGCTTCACCTAAAGTCACACCTTATCCAAGAACCGAAACAGTATGAAAAAGCTTGTAGTGTCGAGTGGCGCGGGAATCAGCGCCGAGAGTGGAATGATGACCTATCGCGATGCCGGTGGGCTGTGGGACAAGTACCCCGTTATGCAGGTGGCCAGTGCCGAGGGCTTTGCCGCCGACCCATCGCTCATCCATCAGTTCTACAGCAATATGCGCCAGAAGATGCAGGCCACCGTGCAGCCCAATGCCGCCCATCTGGGGCTGGTGGACCTGGAGCGCGACTTCGACGTGCACATTATCACGCAGAATGTCGACGACCTGCACGAGCGGGCCGGCTCATCTCATGTGCTGCACCTGCACGGCGAACTGATGAAAGTGCGGTCGATGCGTCACCCCGAGCGCGTCTACCAGCTGCCGTGCGACCAGCTCACCGACAAGGGACTGGTGACCACCGTCGACACCCGCGACCCGTACGGCGACCCCGTGCGGCCGCACATCGTGTTCTTTGGCGAGAGTGTGCCCGAGTTTGAACCCGCCGCACAGCTCGTGCAGCAGGCCGACATCCTCGTGGTCATCGGCACCTCGCTGGTGGTCTACCCCGCCGCAGCACTCATCCAGTACGCGCCGAGCAAGGCACAAATCTACTATATCGACCCGAACCCGGCCAGTGTGCCCAGCCGCGTGCACGTGATTGCCAAGAAAGCCACCGAGGGTGTCGCCGAGCTGGCCAAGCTGTTGCGCGAAGGACAGTGATTAGTCACTTTTTTCTAAAAAAATGCAAAAACATTTGGCGGGTTCAAAAAGTCGCCGTACCTTTGCACCCGCAAATGGGGCACTAGCTCATCTGGTAGAGCGCAACACTGGCAGTGTTGAGGTAAGCGGTTCGAGTCCGCTGTGCTCCACAAGACGAAATCGCAAGCAGTTTCAATAGCTGCTTGCTTTTTTTGTGTGACAGGGTCAATGCCGTGCCGCCCTTGTGGCTCCGATTGCCGGCAGCCGACGTCACGCAAAGATAAAGGAACGGATTACCCAGTAACTGCCTATTCCGGCCAGGTAGCCCGCAAAAGCAACCCAGGTGATGCGTTTGAGATACCAGCCAAAGGTGATTTTCTCAAGACCCATCACCACCACGCCGGCCGCGCTGCCGATGATGAGCATCGAGCCGCCCACGCCGGCGCAGTAGGCCAGCAGCTGCCAGAAAATGCCGTCCACAGCCATGTCGCCTGACAGCGCAAGCGGATACATACCCATGCAGCCAGCCACCAGGGGCACGTTGTCGACGATGCTGCTCAGCACGCCTATCACGCTCGTGACCAGATAATGGTTGCCGCCGCTCACCACATCAAGCACATGGCCGAGCATCTTGAGCACGCCAATCTCTTGCAGGCAGTTCACAGCCATGAGAATTCCCAGGAAAAACAAGATGGTGCTCATGTCGATTCGCGAGAGCAGCGTGGTCACGCGTTTCTTGGCCGAGCCCTTGGTCTTCAGGCGCTTGGAGCTGTAGAACAACTCGGTTACCATCCACAGCAGCCCCAGCACCAGCAAGATGCCCATGAACGGCGGCAAATGGGTGAAGTAGTGAAAAAGCGGCACCGACATTAAGCCGCCCACGCCCACAAAGAACACGGCGCGACGCTGGCGCTCGCTCAGCTCCACGCCGCCCGAATCGGACGCCAACCCCGTGGTGACCAGGTCGCCCTTAAACCAGTACTGCATGATAAACGCCGGAATCACCATTGAGAAAAGCGAGGGAATGAAAATCTCGGTAATCAAGCCCTGTGAGGTGATAAACTCGCTGTTCCACAGCATGATGGTGGTCACATCGCCGATTGGCGAGAACGCACCGCCCGAGTTGGCGGCTATCACCACTATCGATGCGTAGATGAGGCGGTCGTCGTGGTCGTCAACGAGTTTGCGAAGCAGCATAATCATCACGATGCTTGTGGTGAGGTTGTCGAGAATGGCACTCATGAAGAACGTGAGAAAAGCGATGCGCCACAGCAGGCGTCGCTTGCTGGATGTGAGCAGCAGCGACCGCACGAAGTTGAACCCACCATTCTGGTCCACAACCTCCACGATAGTCATCGCCCCCATCAAGAAGAACAGCGTTGTGGCCGTCTCGCCCAAATGGTTCTCGATCATCTGCGACACGGCGTGATAGAGTGCGCTCCCCTCCAGGCCGGGCAGGTAGGTCTCGGGGGAAATCATGAAAATCGACCAGCACACCACAAACATAATCAAGGCGATGGCCGCCTTGTTGATTTTGGTGATGCTCTCCAGTGCTATGCACACATAGCCCAAGACGAAGAAAGCTACAATTGTGAGCGTGAGTGCCGACATGTTTGCTTTGTTAAACGAATCTCGCGACAGGTTAAAATAAATTCTCTCTATTCGGGCTGCAAAGGTAGTGCTTTTTTGTGAATAACGAAAATCAAATCCACATAAATAACAAGAACAAAGTTCACTTTGCGCTTTTTGCGGGTGTTGTCGTCGAACCCACCTAAAGAAATATTGACATAAGAACATAAGGACAAAAGACATAAGACATAAGAACATAAGTATATACAATATAGGCATAAGAACAAAAGTATAGATACGGTGAAGCGTAGGCTGTACGTCTGCCGCTCGCACGCTTGGTGAACTGTAGGCCGTCGTCATGCAGCCATTCGTCAGGCTCGTCGATGGGCGGCGGCCCCTTCGGCGGCGGTGGTGGCACTTCTTGGTGAGCAAAGTCGATATCCCGTTTATCCAACTCACCACGCTCGATGATCATACCGTTGCTGAATGCGTAAGCATGAGAGATAGTTTACAGCAAGAGTTGCTGTAATAACGACGGTGTGCGGTAAGAGAGCTGTGCTTAACGAAGAAACTAACTTAGCTCTGCTCCGTGAGGTTTGAATAGGGGGTGGTTAGTGAGAATTTTCAAATTGTTGCTTGATTATTTGTCGAAGGATGCCGCGAAGCAAATCGCAGTGTTCCTTTTAGGAAAAGTTATCAACAATGGGCAAAATGTGGGAAAATTTCAGTAACTTTGCAAATTGTATTAGGCATACTTCCATCAAAAGATAATGAAAAAATCAATCGTTATTGACTTATTTTCAGGCTGTGGCGGGCTGTCTCTCGGTTTCGAGATGGCTGGCTTTGATGTGAAACTTGCTATTGATAATTGGGAAGATGCTCTTGTAACTTACCGCTTTAACCACAAAAATACTGCTACACTTAACGCTGACTTGCTAAATTTAGACCCCGCTAAAGTTGAACAAGACTTCAATTTACATGAGGTCGATATTATTATAGGTGGTCCACCATGTCAAGGTTTTTCAGTTGCAGGGAAACGCATCATTGACGATGACAGGAACAAACTGTATAGGTCTTTTGTGCGTTTTGTAGACCATTTCAAGCCCAAAGCGTTTGTTATGGAGAATGTTCCTAATATACTGTCAATTGGCAATGGTGCAGTAAGAGATGCGATAATACATGATTTTTCAGCATTGGGTTACAAAGTTGCTTATAAAGTTTTAATCGCTTCTGATTATGGTGTGCCACAAAATCGTCGCAGAGCCATTTTTGTGGGTTTATTAAAGAGTGAATTTATATTTCCAAAACCCACCACTGAAATAAGAGTGACCACAAAAGAAGCGATTTCGGATTTGCCCGAGGAAACTAAAAATGATGGAGAAGGCTACCCAATTAGACCTCAAAGTGAATATCAGCGTTTAATGCGTGTAAACAGTTCTACGTTGAACAATCATCAAGCTACAGTTCATACAGCAGAAACAAAGCGTATAATTGCAATGGTTCCTGATGGTTGCAACTATAAGTGCTTACCTAAAGAAATGTGGTCTTTGCGAAAAGTTCATATAGCTTGGACAAGAATGGATAGTAAAAAACCTTGTTTTACTATTGATACAGGGCATAACCACCATTTTCATTATTCTTTTAATCGTGTCCCAACCGTTCGAGAGAGCGCGCGAATCCAATCATTTCCAGATGATTTCTTGTTTATTGGTAGCAAGGGGAGCCAATTAAAACAAGTCGGGAATGCTGTGCCTCCATTTATGGCAAAAGAGATTGCAAAACAATTACTTAAGCAATTATGACTTATATCCCAGAACATCAGTATCGTTGTACCATCATAAGAGGTAAGAGTCAAAGCGACATGGAGGACTTATTACCTTTGTATGCTAATATGGTTCATAAGTTCTGCCCGTGCACTGAAGCTGAATTTAAGCCAAGGTGTTGTGCTGTTTTATCAAATGCTTTATTCAACACAACGGCTTTTGACACACTTTCAGAGAGCAATCAAAAAAC
>JAFSYB010000070.1 GCA_017443765.1 Muribaculaceae bacterium
ACGGTGCCGACTTCTTCGCCTATAACGGCAAGAACTTCGTGGTCTATCCCTGCGGTGCTGCCAACAACGCCTACTATGATGGCTTTGCCATCTATGAGATTGGCGCCGAGGCTCCCCTGTTTGTGAAGGAGCCGACCATCGCTACCGCCCCCAACGCATTCCAGGCCAACTGGCTGAACGCCGAGGTGACCAACGACGGCGTGATCATTTATCAGTATGTGCCCGGCAAGAGCATGGAGGTTTACAAGATGAGCGCACCTCAGGAGGAGCCCACCAACGTGTACATCCTGGGTGAGGTGAATGGCAACAACTGGGCACCCAACGTGGGTGTGCAGATGACCATGGGCGATGGTGGCCCGGTTTACTTTGCCGACATCGAGTGCGAGGGCCGCA
Organism: Muribaculaceae bacterium; assembly: GCA_017443765.1. Classification (GTDB taxonomy): domain Bacteria; phylum Bacteroidota; class Bacteroidia; order Bacteroidales; family Muribaculaceae; genus Sodaliphilus. The sequence goes on from JAFSYB010000070.1 coordinate 394, forward strand.
ACGACGGCTACAACTACTTCAGCTTCACCACCGAGCTGGCCGAGGACAACGACCAGGGTGGCTGGGACTACATTGCTCCCTACCGCTTCGGTGCTGTGAGCGAGGGCGACTTCCTGGTGACCGACGAGATGCTCGGCATCGAGCTGTCTATGACCTACGACGGCGGTCAGGCCTACAAGATTCCCGCTGGCAAATACACGCTGATGCTGAACCTGGAGACGATGAAGCTCGTCATCACCAAAATTGAGGAGACCCGCACCATTTCGGGTACCGTGTATGACGCCGAGGGTCCCGTTGCCGGTGTGACCGTGACCGCCACGCTGATTACCGACGAGCCCGAGGGCATGCGCCGCATCGACGGTGTGTACACCACCGAGACCGACGCCAACGGCTACTACGAGCTGGAGGTGCCCGCCGATGGCCAGTACATGGTTACCTTCGAGAAGGAGGGTTACCAGACCCAGACCGTGAACGAGATGGAGGCCGAGGCTGTGACGCTGGAGGTTGATCCCAACACCGCCGTGAGCGACCTGAACACCAACAAGGCTGTTGCCAGCGTGAAGTATGTGAACGCCGCCGGCCAGGTGAGCAGCAACGCCTTCAACGGTGTCAACATCATGGTGACCACCTACAGCGACGGCAGCAAGAGCGTCGTGAAGGTGGTGAAGTAATCACCTAACCATCGCTCCCCCCGGTGAGCATTATCGGCCGCGCCCCGCACCCCGGGGCGCGGCTTTTTTTTCGAGGCTTGCCGCCGAGGGGGATTGCGCGTGCGGGGGGCGGAGGTTGAGCCTCCGATTACAGAAACAAACCCCAAACGCGGGGACGGCGACCAAATGCGGGGACGGCGACCAAAATGCGCTTGTTGCACTTGGGACAATCCCAAATCATTCCCAAATGGGCGTACAAAAGTGCGCAAAAACAAGGAACTTTAACGGTGATTTTCTCCATTAAAGTTCCTAACAGCTTGATTTTCAGTGGTGGGCGCTATCGGATTCGAACCAATGACCCCCTGCTTGTAAGGCAGGTGCTCTGAACCAGCTGAGCTAAGCACCCTGTCGCGCTCAAAAAGCGGTGCAAAGTTAATTCTTTTTGCTGAAATGGCAAAATTTTCAGGCATTTTTCTGGCTTTGCCGACGTTTTTGTGCGGTTTGGGAATCAGAAATGGGCTTGGGGTATTGGATATGTGCGAGGAAAAGAGTACTTTTGTGAATCAAATCACTAAGGCTTATGACTCTGTTTACCATTCTACTTCAAAGTACGCAGGCAGCTACTGGCACTGCCTCGTCTATCGCATCATCGGCTGGCGAGAGCGGCCCGGCCGTCGTTGCCAGCCCCGACTCGCTTTCCTTGGCCGCCCCCACGGCATGGGCCGCGACAGTGAAAGGCTTTGACTGGAGCGGTGCGTTCACCGCGCTGTCGACGCAGGCGGTGTCGTTTTGCCTGCGGGTGGTGGCAGCCATTGTGCTGTTTTTCATTGGCAAGTTTATCATCAACAAAATCCATGCGGTCACCCGTGCGGTGATGATCAAGCGTGACTTCGACCGATCGCTGGCCACATTCCTGCTGAGTCTGATTCGCTTTGTGCTCCTGTTCCTGCTGATTGTGTCAGTGATAGGCGTACTGGGCATCGAAACGAGTTCGTTCATTGCCATCTTCGCCTCGGCGGGTGTGGCGATTGGCATGGCGCTGAGCGGCACGCTGCAGAACTTTGCGGGAGGCGTGCTCATCTTGCTGCTTAAGCCATACAAAGTTGGTGACTACATCGTGTTTGGCGAGTACAAGGGTTTTGTGAAGGAGATTCAGATTTTTCACACCATCTTGACGACCTATAACAACGACCGCATCATCATTCCTAATGGAGGCTTGTCGACTGGTGCGCTGAACAACCTGTCGAGCGAGGCCTACCGTCGGTTGGAGTGGCGTGTGTCGATATCCTACGGCGATGATGTGTCGGCGGCCCGCAATGCCATTCTGTCGCTGCTCGACAACGATTCCCGCATTGTGAAGCAATACGTCGAAGACCATGAGCCTGCACAGCCCGCAGCCTCGACCAGCCCGTCAGCGGCAGCCGGCGAGGAAACACAGCGCTCGTGGTGGAAACGGTTGCTGCATTGGCTCCACCTGTCGAAGGCAAAGGCCACCGAGTGGAAGGCACAACAGCAAGCCGACATCGAAAGCCGGCTGCCCAAGAAGGACTACTCGCCAGTGGTGGCTGTGGAGAGCCTGGCCGACAGCTCGGTGGTGCTGGTGGTGCGCGCCTGGTGTGCCACGCCCGATTATTGGAGTGTGCTTTACGCCATCAACGAGCAGATTTACACCACCCTACCCGCCCACGGCATCAACTTCCCATTCCCGCAACTCGATGTGCATGTAAGGAGCAATGGGTAATGGGGCATTGATTCTCACTTGTTTTTCAGGATTAGATACTGGTAGGGGTTGAGGGGTATTCTGCCCTTGACGTCAACGTCGGTGCTGTCGAGCAGGTTGATGCGCGGCCGGTTGCTTAGCACGTCGGGAAGCTCCACATCCACCTTGCGGTCGCGCACATTGACCATCACCACATAGACACCGTTACCTTTCGAGAACACGAGTGCGTCCTTGGTCGAGAAGCTGCACGGCTCGCCATGCCGCAGGCCGCTCTCGGCATTGTAGAGAGCCAGCAAGCGTTGGTGCTCACGCCACACATCGCCATTGGCCATCCAATCGACGGGGACATATTTGAAGAAATTGATTGGCTTGGGATAAGCCACTTCTTGCGAGCCGTAGATGAGTGCACCGCCGTGGAGGAACCATGTGGCCACCAAAGCCGCCATCTGTCCGCGGGGTCCGAACTGCTCCACGGGTGTCACCTCGGTGGAGTGGTCGTGGTTGGTGGTGAAGCGCAGTTTCACCTTTCCCTGTGGAATGCTGTCGTACTCAGCCTTGTCGACATCAGCCAGCATAGTTGCCGGAGCTTGGGCTGTGAACACCTTCACAAGCGCGTCCTTGAAGTCCCAGGCATAGTTCATGTCGAAGCCAGCCGTGAAGTTGTCGTTTCTCTTGCCCTCGGCAAGCATGAGCAGCTTCCTTGGCTTGGCAGCGTCGCGCAGGGTGTCGATGGCAGCCTGCCAAAAGTCGGCCGGCACGCCATCGGCCACATCGCAGCGGAAGCCGTCCACCCCCACCTCGGTGACCCAGTATTTCATGGCATCAATCATGGCCAGGCGCATCTCGGCATTGTCGTAATTCAAGTCGGCCACATCGGTCCAGTCGGTACCCGGGGGAAAGACGACATTGCCCAGCGTGTCGTGGGTGTACCATTCGGGGTGCTGCTTGAGCCAGGGGCTGTCCCAGGCGGTGTGATTGGCCACCCAGTCAAGAATCAGTGCAATGCCGTGATTGTGGCAGGTGTCGATGAGTGCGCGCAGGTCGTCGATGGTGCCAAACTCGCGTGCCACGGCCTTATAGTCACGAATGGAGTATGGCGAATTTTTCGATTTCTCCTCGCCAATGGGATAGATGGGCATCACCCACACAACGTTCACGCCGAGGCTGGCGATGGAATCGATGCGTGCTGCCACTGCCCGCAGCGACTGACGCGGTGCGAACACACGGGGATTGACCTGGTACATCACCACATCATCTACTTCGGGCAACGAGAAAGCGGCCTTCTGCTTGTCGGCCTGCGGCCGGCATGACTGGAACAGCAGCAACAAAGACAAGAGGTAAAACAATTTTTTCATAATTGGATTTTGAGTTATGATAATAAAAAAGAAGAGGCTGAATGCGAATCAAATCCGGGCATAAAGGATAAACAGCTGAAATCTAATCAAAATCAGTTGTTATGTCATTAGGCCCGGCCCGTCCGAGCTGTGCCACCGCATATAGGCGAGGCGTCAGGAAAGTTTCTGACGGAGTTGTTCTATTTCGTCGCGGAATTTTTTCTCGACCGACATACGCTGCTCCACCTGCTTGCAGGCGTGCAGCACGGTGGCATGGTTGCGCGAGAGTCGCAGTCCGACGGTGGTCGAAGACATGTTCCCGATAGTCTTGGCAAAATACATGAGCACCTGCCGAGCGTCGCTGATTTCACGCTTGCGCGACTTGCCGTAGATGTCTTCGGCATCGATGTGATAGAAGTCGGCCACGGTCTCGACCATCAGCTCGAAGGTGCAAGGGGGTTTCGTTCCGATTTTCACCGAATTGCCAATCACCGTTTGCGCCAGCTCGGTAGTGATTTCGCAATTCAAGACCGTTGCATGTGCGAGGAGAGAAACCACCACTCCCTCGAGGTCGCGCACGCTGTCGGTCACCCTGGAGGCAATTAGGTCAAGCACCTGTTCGGAGAGTGTGAGTCCGTCCTGCGCGGCTTTCAGGCTGAGCACCTCGCGACGCAGGTCATAGTCGGGCTTGGCCAGCTCCACGGTCATTCCCCATTTAAACCTCGAGATAAGCCTGGGCTCAAGGCCGTCAAGCTCGCAGGGGCGCGTGTCGCACGACATGATGAGCTGCTTGCTGTTCTGGTGCAGGTGGTTGAAGATGTGGAAGAAGGTGTTTTGTGTGGCAGGCTTTCCTGCAAAGTCTTGAATATCATCAATGATGAGGACATCGATGCTCTGGTAGAAGCTGATGAAATCAGGCGTTTTGTTGTTGCGCGAGGCCGAAACGAACTGGTTCTCAAAAACCTTTGCGGTGACATAAAGCACTCTGGCGCGTGGATTGCGCTCCTTGATGCGAATGCCAATGGCCTGGATAAGATGTGTTTTCCCCACACCAGTGGAGCCGAACACGAAGAGCGGGTTATAGGTCTTGTTGTCCGGGTCGTTGGCAATGGCCTTGGCCACTGTGAGTGGCAAAAGATTTGAAGCACTTGAGCAGTAGTTCTCGAACGTGTATCTCAAGTTGAGCTGCGGGTCGATGTCGTCATACTCGGGCTCGACAAAGGGGTTTGCTGCCACACGCTTGCGCGTGGTGTTTCCATACTTGAGAATGGCACTCTCGCCGGCATCGGCCACCTTGACTTCCTCGTTCCTGGCCACGTTGGTTCGGTAGAACAATTTTGTGGCCGGCCCGAAGACCCGGCTGATGACACTCTTGAGCAAGTGGAGATACTGCTCCTCGATACGCTCTATAAAAAAGGTGGAAGGCACCTTGAGTGTGAGTGCATCGTTCTCATGGGAAACGGCAACAATGGGAGCGAACCAAGCTTTGAATTGCTCGGCCGAGAGGTTGTCCTTGATGATTTCAAGGCACTTGTTCCATTGTTGCGAAGTCTTATCCATGAAAATAAAAAGCGGTGTCGAGTTACCCAACAGGGGCTGCTTTTCACACTACAAAGTTCGGCCGAAAATTTCACAAAAAAAATAGCAGAAAAAATTTGGAAAATCCAATCTCATGCCAAAACCCTATGAATCATGGAATTAAAAATTCCACCCGACACTGGCTTGTGAAAAAATTACACGCCTCTCAAGTTTTCTATTTTTCAGCCGTTTGCACAAATATGTTCCACAGCAAGCCATCGGCAGCATAAAGAATGTGGCGGTAAAACACGCTCTTTTTTTATTGTTTTATGCATTTATGGCAGAAAACCGAGTGCCGTCCAATATTTAGACGGGGTCTAAACAATGGCAAAAATGTGGTTCAAAAAACTTTCACATTAATGTATCGCTTGGGATTGGCCTTAATATCAATGAACAACGAATCGAGGTCGGAAATGGTCCTGTTGGCATTGTTGTAGAGCGAGCGGTCGTTGAGCAACAATCCAAGCGATGAATTGGGGTCGTTGAGTTTGGCCGTGAGGGCTTGCAGATTGGCAACTGTGGCGTTGACCTGATTGAGTGTCGAGTCGATTGGCAACGTCTGCAGGTTGCCGCTGAAGTGGTTGATGTTGCCCGAGGCATCGGCCAGGTTGCTGGTAATGCCATTAACATTGTTCATCACGCCGGGCACCGACTTGTTCAGTGAGGCCATGAGTTGGTTGAGCTGTTGTGCGCTTTGAGCCAGCTGCTGCGTGATGGCATCGAGGCGTGCGATAGACACTTTCAGCGCCGGGTCGGCCACGATGTCGTTCACGCCGCCCATGATGGAATCCACCTTGGGGAGAATGCCGCTCACTTGTGGCATGATTTCGGTCTGAACCCGGTCCATGAGTGAGTGCGGCACAACCCCGGGAATCTCGTCGCCCACCTTATAATATTGTTCAGTCGTTGCCATTTCGAGGGCAAGCGTGGAAGCACCGGTGAGCGACGACACCACGCTCACCGAGCTGCCGACGGGAATGTGCAATTCGCGGTTCATGGCCATCATCACCGAGATTTGGTTGGTGGCGTAGTCGTAGGTGATTTCGCGCACCTGGCCCACCTGGAAACCATTCACCATCACGGGTGCAGCCTCGACCAGGCCATTCACACGCTCAAACTTAGCATAATAGAAATTTGCCGGCTTGAACATATTCACCCCCTTGAGGAACTCAATGCCCCAGTAGAGCAAGCACAGGCTGGCAATCACAGTCACCGCAATCAAGACGTTTTTCTTCATCTTTAAATAAGTCGTTTTTTAGGATTAAGCACTGTTCACGTTGAGCCGCTGCGACACTGGCCACAAGGCATAACAACGAGTGACAGAAACTGAAAATCGTGGCAAATTTACTAAAAAACGCCTCATGAGGCAAAAAACGCCAATCAAATTACAACATATTGAGAATTTTTTGTAATTTTGCAGTGATTGGGAATATCAAATCAACCATTCGGAACATGGGATCAGAGCAGAGCAAAACGATTTACGGCCTTATCGGCTACCCACTGACGCACTCCTTCTCGCGCGACTTCTTCAACAAGAAATTCGCGGCCGAAGGCATAAACGCTGAATACCTCAACTTCGAGATTGACGATGTTGAGAGGCTGTGCGATCTTGTGGGCGAGCTTCCCGAGCTGCGCGGGCTGAACGTGACCGCCCCGTACAAGGAGGCAGTGTTGCCTCTGCTGAACGCCCTTGATGATGATGCCCGCACCATTGGTGCGGTGAATGTGATCAAGGTGTTTCATGACAAGCACAGTGGCAAGGCAGCCATGAAAGGTTACAACAGCGACAGCCCGGCGTTTTCGCGCACCATCGAGCCACTGCTCACCCCGCGCCTCGACCGCGCCCTGGTGCTGGGCACCGGCGGTGCTGCCAAAGCGGTGAGCCATGCGCTGCAAGGCTTGGGCGTGACCGTGCAGCTGGTCTCGCGCCGAAAGTCTGCAGCCACGGTGACCTATGAGGAAATCACGCGCAGCTTGGTAGCGCGCCACAAGCTGGTGATTAATGCCACGCCATTGGGCAAGTGGCCCGATGTGGACCAGTGCCCCGACTTCCCGTTCCGTTTCCTCACGAGCGAGCACCTGTGCTACGACCTGATTTACAATCCCGACGAGACTTGCTTCCTGCGCCGGTCGCTTGAGATGGGCGCCCAGGTAAAGAATGGCTTGGAGATGCTATTGCTTCAAGCCTTTATATCCTATCAAATGTGGACCGAGTGATCCTCCCCGCCCCCGTCCTGCGGCTTTTGCTGCCCATGATGGTGGGCATTGCCGTGTGCTCATGGATTGGCGAGGTGCCGCTGTGGGTGGCCATGGCACTGGCAAGCCTTGCCGTGTACATCGTGCTGCGGGTCGCCTCGCGCACGCCCGCCAGGCGGCAAGCCATGCGGCACTGGTGGTGGATTCCCCTGGGAGCGATGGCGATGTCGCTGGGCATGGCCACAGCTATCCTGCACTCGCCACCGCAACTGAATCTGCAAGAAGCAAACGGACGCGTGGCTGTGCTGCACATCGAGCAGGTGACGCGCAAAGACTTCAGCATGAGCATATCGGCACGCATCGAGCGGATCGAGGGGCTAGCCTTGCGCAACCACCCGGTGGTGATGGTTTCCACACGGGGTTGCGACTACACGCTGCACCCCGGCCACACCATGCTGGCCACGCTGGCACTCGAGCCCATCACCAATCTGGGCAATCCCGACGAGCCCGATTATGCCAACCAAATGCTGCGCCAGGGCTTGCGCTACCGAATGCATGTGCCGTTAACGGAGTTGCGGGTGCTTGAGGAAAATGCCCCCTCGTGGCGTGAGCGCGCCGCAAGGTGGCGCTGGCAGGTAGAGGAGCGCGTGATGAACACGCACACCTCGCCGTTGACACAGCAGCTGGTGTCGGCAATGCTGCTTGGCGACAGTCGCATGATTGACGATGAATTGCGCGACGAGTTCTCGCACGCCGGCGTGACCCACATCCTGGCATTGAGCGGCCTGCATGTTGGGGTGATTGCCTGGATTGTGTGGCTGCTGCTGTTTCCGCTCGACTACATGGGGTTGAAGCGGGTTCGCCTGTTGCTCACGCTGGGTGTCGTGGCGGCTTTTGCCGTGTTCACAGGGCTGTCGCCCTCGGTGGTGCGAGCCACGCTGATGATTTCGGCCGCGTTTGCCAGCGAGGTGGCGTACCGCCGCAGCCATCCGCTCAACGCCCTCGCCCTGGCGGCCTTGCTTATCCTGCTGTTTGCCCCCAGCCAGCTCTTCGGCGCAGGCTTCCAACTCAGCTTCATCACCGTGGGCGCGTTGCTGCTGGCGACACAGCGCGTCACCCGCCGCAACGGCATCGTCGGCGCGGTGAAGTCGGTATTGGTGGCGACCACGGTTGCCACGCTGGCAACCACCATGATTTCGGCGTATTATTTTCACACGGTTCCGCTGCTCACCCTGGTGTCGAACCTGCTGGCACTGCCGCTGGTGCCTGTTGCGATTGCGGCCGGGGCCTTGCTGGTGGCTTGCAGCGCCGCGGGATTCGAGTTGGCAATGGTGAACAGTGCTGCCGATGTTGTGTGCCGGCTGTTGGCGTGGGTGGCGCGGCAGCTGGGCAACGTGCCGTTCAGTCACCTCGACGGCTTGTATGTGAGCACAGGCACCACCGTGCTCTATGCGCTGGCACTGGCACTGCTGGGCTGGTGGCTTGCTCGCCGCAACCGGTGGCTGCTGGCCGGGGTGCTTGTCGCCACAGTGGGCATGGCGGTGTCGATGGTGCTCACTCGCTGGCAGTCGCCGTCGTCGGGGGTAGTGGTCTTCAACGATTTCAAGCACCTGCCTGTGGTGGCCTATGCGCAGGGGCAAGGGGTGCTGTGGATGCCCGATGGCGATGACGACGCAGCCTATCTTGTCGAAGATTTCACCCGCAAACACCGTGCTTTTCTGTCGCGGCGGCACATCGTCGAGCTGTCGTGCGTGGTGGGTGGCGACACCACGCTGCCTTGCGGCATAGCCGTGCGTGCCCCCTACGCGATAGCCGGTGGCAAAAGCCTGCTGGCCTTGCAGCGCAAGACGTGGCGCCAGCTGGCCGCCGACAGCCTGCGCGTGCCAGCCGATGTGCTGCTGCTCACCCGCAGCTATGGGGGAAGCACACGGCTGGCAACCAGCGCGTTCCATTCGCGACTTGTGGTCGCTGCCACGCGGTTGCCAGCCGATTCGCTTGCCACCCTGCCCTGCCCTGTGCACACACTCGTCACCCAGGGTGCCTGGGCCGAGGAACACTGACAGAGCAAGCACAATCCTTATCCGCAGCGCGAGGTGCCGCAGTTGGTGCAAATCAGGCAGCCTTCCTGATAGACAAGGGTTTCCTGCCCGCAGTTGGGACACGTCTGCCCGCTGGCCTTGGTGCCGTTGGGGAGGTATTTCTTCAGGGCACGCTCCACACCCATTTTCCAGGTGTTGATTGACTGGTTGTCGAGTTCGAGACTGCTCACGAGCTTGAGCACCTGCTCGATGGGCATTCCGTAGCGCAGCACGCCGCTGATGAGCTTGGCGTAGTTCCAGAACTCGGGGTTGAATTTCTCGCTCAAGCCCTCGATGGTGGTTTTGAAGCCTCGCTTGTTGATGAACTGGAAGTCGTATCGCTTGGTGCCGTCTTCGCTCACCGCCTTGATAATCTTGCCCTTGGTGACCGACTTGGGACAGAAGATGCCCTCCTCGTCGTCGGCTATACCGGTGAAAATCTCGTAGGGCCGGCCATCAATCAGGCCGATAAAGGCAATCCACTTCTCCTTGTTGTTTTGAAAGCGCACCACATCGGCCTCGAGTTCCACGGGGCGTTTGAGGATGTGCTCCTCGTCGGCGATGTAGTGTGCGGCTTTCTTTTTCTGCTTCTCCTTGTCCTCCTTGGTGAGCTGGACGAGTACGCCCGAGCGTGAGCCGTCGCGATAGACGGTGCAGCCCTTGCAGCCGCATTGCCAGGCCTCGAGATAGACGCGCGCCACCATCTCCTCCGAGATGTCGTTGGGCAGATTGACGGTGACGCTGATGCTGTGGTCCACCCACTTCTGCACCGCACCCTGCATGCGCACCTTGGCCACCCAGTCGATGTCGTTCGATGTGGCATGGTAGTAGGGCGACTGCGCGACCAGCTCGTTGATTTGTTCCTGGGTGTAGTCGTTGCGTACCTCGATGCCCTTAACGTTCATCCAGGTGATGAACTTGGGGTGATAGACGATGAACTCCTCAAACGAGTCGCCGTTCTCGTCCACATAGTCGATGTGCACGTCCCTGTCGCTGGGGTTCACCTTACGGCGGCGCTTGTACACGGGCAGGAACACGGGTTCGATGCCCGAGGTGGTCTGTGTCATCAGGCTGGTGGTGCCAGTTGGTGCGATGGTGAGGCAGGCAATATTGCGGCGGCCGTGCTTAAGCATGAGTTCGTACAGCTCGGGGTCGGCCTCGCGGATGCGTGCGATGAAGGGGTTGTTCTGCTCGCGCTTGGGGTCGTAAAGCTCAAAGGCTCCGCGCTCTTGCGCCATGGTGACGCTGGAGCGGTAGGCAGCCAGGGTGAGTGCGCGGTGCACGCTCACCGAGAAGGCGGTGGCCTCGTCGGTGCCGTAGCGCAGCCCCATGGCGGCAATCATGTCGCCCTCGGCGGTGGTGCCCACGCCCGTGCGGCGACCCTTGAGGGTCTTGGAACGGATTTTCTCCCACAGGTTCAGCTCGGTGGTCTTGACCTCGGCGGTTTCGGGGTCTTCCTTGATTTTGGCAATGATTTTCTCGATTTTCTCCATCTCGAGGTCAATGATGTCGTCCATGATTCGTTGCGCGCAGGCGATGTGCTTGGCAAATAGGTCGAAATCGAAGTGGGCCTCGGGGGTAAACGGGTTCACCACATAGCTGTAGAGGTTCACGGCCACCAGTCGGCAGCTGTCGTAGGGGCACAGTGGAATCTCACCGCAGGGGTTGGTGCTGATGGTTCGGAAGCCCAGGTCGGCATAGCAGTCGGGCAGTGCCTCGCGGGTGATGGTGTCCCAGAAGAGCACGCCCGGCTCTGCGCTTTTCCACGCGTTGTGAATGATTTTCGCCCACAGCTTGCTGGCGTCAATCTCCTTCTTGTAGATTGGCTCGTCGCTGTCGATGGGATACTGCTGCACGTATGGCTTGCCCTCGACGGCGGCCTTCATGAACGCATCGTCGATGCGCACACTCACATTGGCCCCGGTCACCTTTCCCTCGGTGAGCTTGGCGTCGATGAACGACTCGGCATCGGGGTGCTTGATGCTCACGGTGAGCATGAGTGCGCCGCGCCGACCGTCCTGCGCCACCTCGCGCGTGGAGTTGCTGTATCGCTCCATGAACGGCACCAGGCCGGTGCTGGTGAGGGCCGAGTTTTTCACCGGCGAGCCTTTGGGACGGATGTGCGACAGGTCGTGCCCCACGCCACCGCGGCGCTTCATGAGCTGCACCTGCTCCTCATCGATTTTGATGATGCCGCCGTATGAATCCGGCTCGCCGTCGAGGCCAATGACGAAACAGTTGGAAAGCGAGCCAATCTGGAAATCGTTGCCGATGCCGGCCATGGGGCTCCCCTGCGGCACGATGTAGCGGAAATGCTTGATCAGGTCAAACACCTCCTGCTCGGTCATGGGGTTGGGATACTTGCGCTCGATGCGAGCCACCTCGCGGGCGATGCGGTGGTGCATGTCGTCGGGGGTGAGCTCGTAGATGTTGCCGTAGCTGTCCTTGAGTGCATACTTGCTGGCCCACACGCGAGCGGCCAGCTCGTCGCCTTCGAAATATTTCAACGAGGCTTCGAAGGCTTGCTGATAATTGTAAGTCTGATTGTTCTCCACTGGAAAGGGGGTTTTGATTGCGTTTTTTTAAATGCGACTGCAAAGATAGTCAATCATTTTGACACAGCAAAATCTTTCCACAAAAAATCAAGTTTTACGGTAATTTTTACTATACAAGTGATTATCAACGAATTATAATTTACGGATAGCTATAAAAATTTTCCAAAAAGGAAATTCCACCTCGCACGACGTGTTATGATTCAGCAACTTTGCGGAATGGCTAATTTAAACTTATTCCAATTCCGAGACAAGAAGTCGGGGCAATTCCATAGGCGGGTCCTTTAAATGGAAAAATGAGAGGAGCGCTCAAGCAATGCGTCGAACTCACCTTGAGTAGGTGTCGTCATCGTGGTGACGGAGAAAGCCCTCATCGACTAGAAAATCCACCGTGCGGCACACCTCGTCCTTTGGAAAAGCGAGCGTGCGCATGAAGTCGTCGAGGCTGCGTGGCTGGTTGCCGGCCATGTAGAGGATGGCTTCGCGAAGGTCGTCGGTATTGAGCTGGGTGCGCTTTCGGCGGTCGATGCACAAGTCGCAGTGGCCACATTCGCCCTCGGCGTGCTCGCCAAAGTATTGCAACATTCGCGCCTCGCGGCAGCCGGCATTGCGGTAGGCATAGTCGATGACGGCCTCGATGCGCTTTTCCATGCGCTGTCGCTGGCACTCATACACCTCACGCGGCAGCAGCACATGGCGGGGTTCCTCGCGCGAGGTGGTAAAAGTGACGTAAGGGGTGCGCTTGCGCGGCACATAACTCAAGATGTGCATCCGGGTGAGCTCAAGCAGCGATTCGTAGATGGCCTGCTGGTCTATGCCCGAGCGCAACGCAATCACGTCCTCGTTGACGTAAACATAGTCGGCAAACAGGCCGGTGTAGAGGCGAAGCAAGGCCTGCAGCACGCGGTCGGCCCCGGGGGTGGTGGTGGGCAGGTCGTAAAGCTGGTCCTTGCGGGCCAGTATCATCACCCGCGACTGGGTCTCCAGTTCCTCCACATAGTCGATATATCCGGCTGCGGTGAGGATATGGAGCGCGTTGTGTGCAGGCAGGACGGGGAGCTTGAACGTGCGGCAAAAGAGGTTGAAGTTGAAATCATAGGTTTTCTGATAACCAGAGCCAAGAGGCACCTCAAGGAAATTGCCTGTAAGCTCATACACGCGTCGAATGAACTCTTTTTCGGGAAAAGCGTCGGCCAGGTGCTTGTTGAGCGTTCGGCGGTCGGTGGCCTTGACAAGCATCACGGCGTAGGCACGCTGTCCGTCACGGCCGGCACGGCCGGCCTCCTGGTAGTACTCCTCGAGCGAGCCAGGCACATCGATGTGTACCACCAAGCGCACATCGGGCTTGTCGATGCCCATGCCAAAGGCGTTGGTGGCCACAATCACGCGGCACTGGTCGCTTTTCCACTTGTTTTGCTTGTCCTCCTTGTCGGCCACCGCCAGGCCGGCGTGGTAGTAGTCGGCGTGAATGCCCAGGCGGTTGAGATCATCGCTGATGAGCTTTGTGCGCTTGCGACTGCGCACATAAACGATGGCTGTTCCGGGCACCGAGGCAAGGATGCGCGTCAATTCGGCGAGCTTGTCGGTGGTGTGGCGCACCACGTAGGTGAGATTGTCGCGCCGGAAACTCTTTCGCAACACGTTGGGCTGCCGGAACTCCAGGCGCTCCATAATGTCGTTGACCACCACAGGTGTTGCTGTGGCTGTGAGGGCCAGCACGGGCACATCGGGGAACAGTGCGCGCACCGAGGCAATGCGCAGGAACGACGGCCGGAAGTCGTAGCCCCATTGCGAGATGCAGTGCGCCTCGTCGACCACGACAAGCGAGACCGGGAAGTGCCGCAACTGGTCGAGGAACGCCTGCACAGCCAGCCGCTCGGGCGAGATGTAGAGAAACTTGCAGTTGCCGTAACGGCACTTGTCGTAGGCACGTTTCACCTCGGCGCGTGTGAGGCCGGAATGCAGGTAAGTGGCCTTGATTTGCCGGGCGAGAAGCGCATCCACCTGGTCCTTCATCAGCGAGATGATGGGCGTGACCACCAAGGCCAAGCCATCGCACATGAGTGTGGGCACCTGGAAGGTGATGGACTTGCCCCCACCGGTGGGCATCAGCCCCAGCGTGTCGCGGCCGGCGAGCACCGAGTTGATGATGTCCTCCTGAAGGTCGCGAAAAGCTGTATAGCCCCAGTGCTTTCGGAGAATTTCTTGCGGGGTCACTGCGCAGCCTGCGGGTCGGGGATTCGTATATCCTTCACCATCAATTGAATCGACGAGCTGTTACGGCGGCGGTTTTCCTCGATGGTGTAGCAAATGTCGAAAGGCTTTCCCTGCTTGATGTGGTCGAAATAGCATGCCTTGCCAAAGGCAATGCCATTGATGATGCGAGCGCACTTGCCGTCGACAATCTCTAGCTTCACGTGTTCGAGCGTTCGCCCCACGAGCTTGCTTGTGCCGGCATCCACCACGCCCCGGGTGATGAACACGGGCTTGGCGTTCTCGGGGCCGAAAGGGTTGAAGTAGCGCAGTCGGCGCATAAACTCGCGGTTGATTTCGCCGAAGGAGATTTCGCAGTCGATGTCGAGTGCGGGTGTCACCTGGTCGTCGTGGATGTGGCTCTCGACGTACTCGGTGAGCCGTCGTCGGAACTCGGGAATGTTCTCCTCGCGCAGCGAGAGGCCCACGGCATTGGTGTGTCCGCCAAAGTTCTCCAGCAAGTCGCGACACGATTTCACGGCACTGTAGACATCAAAGCCCCTCACCGAGCGCGAGGAGCCGGTGGCCAGCCCGTTGCTGTAGGTGAGCACCACCGACGGGCGGAAGTAGAGCTCGGCAAGCCTCGAGGCCACGATGCCGATAACGCCTTTGTGCCACGAGCGGTCGTAGATCACGATGGGTTTCTTTCCCTCGAGCGACTGCGCGTGGTGCTCGATAATCTGGTTTGCCTCGATGGTGATTTGGCGGTCAAGTTCCTTGCGGTCCTTGTTATACTGGTCGATACGCTGGCTGATTTCGGCTGCTTCGGCCGCATTGCGCGTGACCAGCAGCTCGACCGATTCCTGCCCCGACTCCATGCGGCCCGAAGCGTTGATGCGCGGCCCAATCTTGAAGATTATGTCGCTAATGCCCAGCTCCTTGCCCGTCAAGCCACAGAGTTTGATAATGCTTTTGAGCCCCACGTTGGGATTATTGTTCAGTCGGCGCAGGCCATAGAACGTCATCACGCGGTTCTCGCCGGTGAGCGGCACGATGTCGGCGGCAATGCTCACAGCCACCAGGTCGAGCATGCACTCCAGGTCGTAGAGGTTGGTAAACCCGTTGCTGCGTGTGAAAGCCTGCATGAACTTGTAGCCCACTCCGCACCCCGAAAGCCCCTTGTATGGGTAGTGGTCGTCGAGCTGCTTGGGATTGAGAATGGCGGCAGCTGGCGGCAGCACGTCGTCGGGCACGTGGTGGTCGCACACAATGAAATCAATGCCCTTGTCACGGGCGTAGGCAATCTCGTCAACGGCTTTGATGCCGCAGTCGAGCACGATGATGAGCGACACTCCAATGCTCTTGGCATAGTCAATGCTCTGGATTGATATCCCGTAGCCCTCATCATCACGGGTTGGGATATAATACACCAGATTGGAGTAGAAATTCTGCAAATAGCGGTAAACCAGTGCCACCGCTGTTGTCCCATCTACATCATAGTCGCCATAGACCATGATTTTCTCTTTCGCCCCTAACGCCTGATTGAGCCGAGCCACCGCCCGGTCCATGTCCTTCATCAGGAATGGATCGGGCATTTGGTTTAGCGAAGGACTGAAGAAAGCCTGCACGTCGTCGGGCGTCTTCAAGCCACGCAGCACCAAAAGCCGCGCGATAGACGGGCAGTTGGGATACAATGCGGCCAGCTGCTCTGCTATCTTTTGTTCTTCGGGTGTCAGTGGTAAGTAATTCCATTTACTTATCATTTATGTTGTTTTATTTATGTGCATGGCTTGCGCCCCTCCCGCTGGAGGCGACGAGTTGATTCACGGCATGGCGGCACAGCCTTGTCATGGGTGGCGCGTGATGCCCACTGCCCCCAAATGGCTGCCTGGCCACTGCACAAACATGTGCCACTGCAAGATATGGATTGCATAGCATGGCTTGAACTGCCCTTGTGCCGTTTTGGCCTACCATAAATCATGCAAAGTTACGGCAATCAAGTGGCATATCAAAACATTCAGGGTAAAAATTAACAACAATAGACATTGTTTATACTTATTTAGTAGAGCCATCAGGCTACAATGCATGACCACAACCCCGGCTGGCCGTAAAATCATCTGAAAAAACGCCAAAAAACGTTTTGGTTGAATCCGAAAAGAAAGAAATGTATTACCTTTGCAAAGATGAAAGGACTGTCACGCTTTCAGATTTCGGCTTTTGCCGCGGTGTTGTGCCTCGCGGCCCAGGCCCAGGTAGTCACTCAGCTGGGGAAAGAAAATATGCGCATCCCCGTTGGAGAGCGGCCCTCGCCCGGCGTGGAGCCGACAACGACGCGCCCCTGCCACGTGGAAACCGACAGCACCGCCGCCTATTACCAGCTGGCCGATTCAGCCCAGATCCACGCCAGCGTCGGCCAGTGGGCCGAGGCCGAGCGTTGTCTGAGGGCCGCCCTGGCCAGCGACCCCGACAACGACACCAACGCGCTGCTGCTGTCGAACCTGGGCACCGTGCAGCGTCGCCAGGGACACCTCGATGATGCCCTGCGCACCTACAACCTGAGCATCGACCTGACGCCGAATGCCGTCACACTGCTACTGAACCGCGCCGCGCTGCTGCTCGAGATGGGGCGCACGGCCGAAGCCGAGGCCGACCTGGAGCGCGTGCGCACACTCGACGCAAGCGACGACGAGTCGCGCTACAGCCTGGGAATGCTTGCCGTGGAGCGCCACGACTTTGCCCGCGCCGAGAGCCTCTTCAACGAAATCCTGCAGTTCGCGCCCCGGTCAGCACTGGCCAACGAGGGGCTGGGGCTGATGTACAAAGAGCAGGGCAAGCACGCCCGTGCCATTGAGCGGCTGTCGGCGGCCATCGATGCCCATGCCGACGCCCGGCTGCTGGCCAACCGGGCCGACTGCCTGTTGACCGAAAAGCGGCTCACCGAGGCAGCCGACGACATCCAGCGCGCCCTGGAGCTGGACCCCGACGACGGCTACCTCTACGTGCTGCGTGCCAAGCTCAACAAATTGCGATGGAATCTTGATGATGCGGCTCGCGACATTGATGAGGCTGTGAATCACGGCGTTGAACGAATGGTGGCAGAAAAATTGCTGAAATAATTTGGCCATGTCGCCAAGAATGAGTACATTTGCGTGATGTTTACACTTAACGAACATATCGAATACTTGATGATGCACCACGACTGCGTGGTCATCCCCGGCTGGGGCGCCCTGGTGGCGCAATACAGCGAGTCGTTCTACGACAGTAATCGCCGCCTACTGGAAAAGCCTGTGCGGCAAGTGGGTTTCAACGCCTCGGTGAGCCACAACGACGGCCTGCTGGCGCAGTCGCTGGTGCGCCGCGAGGGGCTGGCCTACGACGAGGCCGTGCGCTTTATCGAGCAGAGCGTGACCACCTTCCGCCAGCAGCTTGCCCAAGGCGGCGAGTTAGGCATGGGGCGGCTGGGATTCTTCCATGCCGACAGCGAGGGACGCTTTGAGTTCATTCCCTTCTACCACGAGATGTGCAACGACCAGTACTTTGGCTTGCGCAGCGTGCGTTTCACTCCCCTTGAGGAACTGGAACGCGAGGCCGATGTTGCCCCTGCAAAACCGGCCGAGCCTGCCCGTGGCGCCATTGTGAGGCCCAACTGGCTCAGCCGCCGCGTGTTGCAGA
Organism: Muribaculaceae bacterium; assembly: GCA_017443765.1. GTDB lineage: Bacteria > Bacteroidota > Bacteroidia > Bacteroidales > Muribaculaceae > Sodaliphilus. Next base: position 18,367 of record JAFSYB010000070.1, read on the forward strand.
CCGCGGCCTCGGTGGCTGTGCTGCTGGGGTTGGGAGTGCTGCTGTCTACCCCCGTGCTCGTGAACCGCCACCCTCACGATGCGGCCAGCCTGAGCCTGCCCGCCGTGAGCGTACCGCACACGACATCGGTGCCCGAAGCCACCGCGAGCCAGGCAACAACCGCCACTGCCCGCACCGCGGCAGAAACCACCCACGCGCAACCACCCGTTGCCCCCGGGGCAGAGCTGCTGCTGGACGAGGGCGGCAAGTACTATCTGGTTGTCTCGACCCTCACCAGCACCAAGCAGGTGGACAAATTCCTGGAAGTGCACCCCGAACTGCAAGGTCACACCTATGTGGAGCACAGCGGGAAGCACTACCGCGTGTGTGTGGCACGCGCACAAGACCCCGCCGCGCTTTATGCTTTCAAAAACACCTTGCCCAAAGCCTACAGCCAAGCATGGGTCTATCAGGTGAAATGAACACAAGTGAACTCCTCCGGCCCGAGTGCCTTGGGTCGCCAACAGCTGTTGCATCGTGAAGAATATCATCATCAGAGCCTTATCGGGCAGCATTTATGTGGCACTCATTGTGGCCTCGATTCTGCTGCTCGACAATTCGCCCATCGCCTTTCTCATCGTGTTCGGCCTATTCATTATCATAGGCATCAGCGAGTTGCACAAACTGTCGCACGATGTCGGCCCGGCCTCGTGGTTGGTGACGGTGACCGACATGGCCGGCGGCGTGGGACTGCTGCTGGCATTCTACTACTACAGCAAGGGAACCGGCATGGCGGGATTGCGCGCATTGCCGCTTGCCATCTACATCGTGGTGCGGTGCGTGGTGCAGCTCTACCGCCCACGGCAGAACGCCGTGCGCAGTCTGCAACGCTCGTTCTTCGCCCTGGTGTATGTGGCAGTGCCCATCGCACTGCTCAACACCATCGTGAGCATAACCGCCCCGAGGCTGCTGCTGGCCATATTTATGTTCATTTGGGTGAACGACACCGGAGCGTTCCTCACAGGCATCACGCTGGGCCGGCACCGGCTCTTTGAGCGCATCTCGCCCAAGAAATCCTGGGAAGGGTTCTTTGGCGGTTTGGCTGCTTGCGTGCTCGTTGCGCTGGCCACCCACCGGTGGTGCAACGAGTTCTTTCAGGTGCCCGAGCTCACCACCTGGGTGGGGCTGAGCATTGTGGTTGCCGTGGCGGCCACCTTTGGCGACCTCACCGAGTCGCTGCTCAAGCGCACCGAGGGTGTGAAAGACTCCGGGAACATCATTCCCGGCCACGGCGGCCTGCTCGACCGCATCGACAGCCTGCTGCTCGTCAGCCCCGCGGCACTCATCTATCTGTCACTTGTGGTGTATAACTGACGCATGAGGCGAGACCACAGCTCGCCACCGATAACCCAGACGCGAATAGCTCGCAGCTCCAACACTTGAACCCCCCAAAAAACATTCTCCACTATGTCGCGTTACGAAGCCCGCGGCGTTTCGTCCTCAAAAGAGGATGTGCACAACGCCATCAAGAATATCGACAAAGGCCTTTTTCCCCAGGCATTCTGCAAAATCATTCCCGACCTGCTTGGCGGCGATTCGTCGTGGTGCAACATCATGCACGCCGACGGTGCCGGCACCAAGTCGTCGCTGGCCTACGCCTACTGGCGCGAGACGGGCGACCTGGACGTGTGGCGCGGCATTGCGCAAGACGCCATTGTGATGAACCTGGACGACCTGCTGTGCGTGGGAGCCACTTCGGGCATCCTGCTCTCGTCGACGATTGGGCGCAACAAGCGGCTGATTCCCGGCGAGGTGATTGCCGCCATCATCAACGGCACCGAGGAGTTTCTCGCACAGCTGCGCACACTGGGCGTTGACATTGTGTCGACAGGCGGCGAGACTGCCGACGTGGGCGACCTGGTGCGCACCATCATCGTCGACAGCACCGTGACATGCCGAATGCGACGCGACCAAGTGGTGGACAACGCCCGCATTGCCGACGGCGACGTGATTGTGGGCCTGGCCTCGTTTGGGCAAGCCACCTACGAGAGCGGCTACAACGGTGGCATGGGCAGCAACGGGCTCACCTCGGCACGCCACGACGTGTTTGCGCACTACCTGGCCGAGCGTTACCCCGAGACCCTTGACCTCGGCATGCCGTCCGAGCTGGCCTACAGCGGCCAGCTGCGCCTCGACAGCCCCGTGGCCGGCACGCCGCTCACCGCAGGCCGGCTCGTGCTCTCGCCCACGCGCACCTACGCCCCCGTGGTCAAGCGGCTGCTCGACGAGATGCGGCCACGCATCCACGGCATGGTGCACTGCACCGGCGGTGCGCAAACCAAGGTCATGCACTTTGTCGAGCGCAAGCTTGTGGTGAAGGACAACCTGTTCCCCACCCCGCCGTTGTTCAGCCTGATTCAGCAGCAGAGCGGCACCGAGTGGAGCGAGATGTACCGGGTGTTCAACATGGGGCACCGGCTGGAGGTGTATGTGTCCCCGGCCGATGCGCAGGCCGTGATAGATGTGTCGCAATCATTCGGCATCGAAGCCCGCATTGTGGGCCATGTGCACGATGCCGAGCGCAACCACCTCACCATCATCACCGGGCATGGCACCTATCACTACTGAGCGCCGACTGCTGTGGATTGTGGCCGCAGCCGCTGTGCTGCTGTGGCTGGCGGGCTGCGGGGGCGGCAAGTCGGCCCCGCAGCGGCACCCGCTGCCCGATGTGCTTGATGTGGGTACGCTCTACAGCCCGACGAGCTTCTTCATCCTGCGCGGCGACACGCTGGGCTACGACTACGACCGATTCAGCGACTTCGCCCGCACCAAGGGCATCCGCCTGCGGTGGCACGTGGCTCCCAACATGGCCACGCTCATCAGGTGGCTCAGGTCCGACACGGTGCAGGCAGCGGCCTACGAGATACCCGTCACTGCCGAATACCGCAAGCTGGTACACAGCTGCGGCGCGGAAAACATCACCTATCAGGTGCTTATCCAGCGAGCCAGCGACTCGGTGCTCACCGATGTCACCCAGCTTGTGGGGCGCGATGTGTATGTCGAACACGGCTCGCGCTACGAATCGCGGCTGCGCAACCTCGACAACGAGCTGGGCGGCGGCATTCGCATCCATGCCATTCCGCCCGACACGCTCATGCCCGAAGACCTTATAGACATGGTGGCACGCGGCGAGATACCGCTCACCGTGGTCGACAGCGACATTGCCCAGATGAGGCGAACACGCGTCGACAGCATCGACATCAGCCTGCAGGTGAGCTTCGGCCAGCGGTCGTCGTGGGCGGTGAGCCACCACAACACCTGGCTGGGCGACAGCATCGACGCCTGGGCCAAGTCGAGCGGTGCGCAAGCCTACTCCAAGACGGCCCTGCGGCGCTACTTCGAGATGAGCAAGAGCGAGCAGCACGCCCTGACCGACAGCGACACCGTCTACATCACGCCGCCGGGAGCCATCTCGCCATTCGACAGCCTGTTCAGGCACTACGGCGAGCAGTCGGGCATCGACTGGTACCTGCTGGTGGCCATCGGCTACGTGGAATCGGGCTTCGACCCGCACGCGGTGTCGTGGGCCGGCGCACGAGGAATCATGCAACTCATGCCCAGCACCGCGCGTGCCTACGACCTGCCCCTCGAGAAGATTGAGCAACCCGAGGCAAACATCTACGTGTCGGTGCGCACGCTGCTCGACATCAACGCACAGTTCAAGGACAGCGTCGAGAACATCTCCGAGCGGTCGCGGTTTGTGCTGGCCAGCTACAACGCCGGCGCCGGCCATGTGCTCGACGCCATCGAGCTGGCGCGGAAATATGGCAAGGACCCGCATGTGTGGAACGACAACGTGGAGGAGTGCATCTTGTGGAAGAGCAACCCGCAGTACTACAACGACCGCGTGTGCCGCTACGGCTACTTCCGGGGGCAGGAAACCGTGGAATATGTGGCCAAGGTGGAGCAGCAGTACTTCTATTACAAGAACAAGTACGAAGAAAAACACGAAACCAAACATAAGAAAAAGCATCATGAAAAAACCAAAAATCACCATCGCAGCGGTACTGGCCATGGCCGCGCTGCTGCCCCTTGAGAGCTGCATAGGCAGTTTCGCCCTGACCAAGAAAATCCTCACGTGGAACCACCAGATTGGCGACAAATGGGTCAACGAGGTTGTGTTCGTATGCTTCTGCATCCTGCCCGTGTATGAGGTTGCGGCACTGGCCGATGCGCTGGTAATCAACTCCATCGAGTTTTGGAATGGCGAGAACCCGGTAACGGCTCAGCGGCGCGTTGTCGATGGCCAAACCGGCCGTTACCTGGTTGAGAGCGACGCCACGGGCTACACCATCACCAACCTGGGCGACCACAGCGTGGTGCGGCTCACCTTCGACAGCATGACGCGCTCGTGGAGCGTGGAGCACAACGGCGAGCAGACAGTGTTCATGACCTTTGTCGACGACACCCACGTGCGCGTGGCCGCTCCCGGCGGCGGCTTCACCACCGTCGAGCTAAACGAGCAAGGCTACACCGCCTACCAGCAGCTCGCCGCGCAAAGCGACCTCTGGGCTTCGCGCTAAGGCGTTCATGGCTGTATGTGGCCCGGCTGTGTGGCAAAGCGATGAGGCCCGGCCGGGCGAACAATCGAGCACTCGTGCATTCGTGCAATCGAGCATTTGAATAATCGAGCGGGACGAGAGGCATCGGAGCGTTTTTTAACGAAGGTTCCCCCTGCAAAACCTGTGTTTTGCAGGGGGAACAAATAATGTGTGACTTTTGCACTTCGGACCTTTTCCGGGACTTGGTCAGTCCCGAATAAGCTTATCAATGCAGCTTGTGTTCATACGTCTTTTACCCCGCAATTCCGATGATGTCCGGGCTGCGGGCCAGCGTCAATAGTTACGAGCGAAAATCACTCGGCGGCTGCTGGGGCGCCCAGTGTAGATGCAACGACCTTGCTCGTCGGGGGCATCGAGAGGTATGCAGCGGATGGTGGCCTTGGTTTCCTCCTTGATGCGCTCCTCGGTCTCGGTGGTGCCGTCCCAGTGGGCAAGCAAGAAACCGCCTTTCTCGATTTGCGCCTTGAACTCGTCCCAGGTGTCGACGCGGTAGGTCATGGCCTCGCGCTGCCGCAGGGCCTTGTCGTAGATGCCCTGCTGAATGTCCTCAAGCAGGTTCTTCACATATTGCTCGATGCCTTGCAGCGGTGCCTCGTGCTTCTCGAGGGTGTCGCGTCGCATGACCTCGACGGTGCCATTCTCGATGTCGCGCGCGCCAAGCACCAGGCGCACGGGCACTCCCTTGAGCTCGTAGTCGGCAAACTTGAAACCGGGACGCTTGTTGTCGGCATTGTCGTACTTTACTGTCACGCCCAAGGCCTGCAGGTTGGCAACGATGGGGTTGACCACAGTGTTGATGGCCTGGAGCTGGTCGTCGGTCTTATAGACGGGTACAATCACGACCTGGATGGGAGCCAGGTGCGGTGGCAGCACAAGGCCGTTGTCGTCGCTGTGGGTCATAATCAGTGCGCCAATCAGGCGTGTGGACACGCCCCACGAGGTGGCCCACACATAGTCGAGCGTGTTCTCCTTATTGATATACTTCACGTCGAAAGCCTTGGCGAAGTTTTGTCCCAGGAAGTGCGAGGTGCCGCTTTGCAGTGCCTTGCCGTCCTGCATCATGGCCTCGATGGTGTAGGTTTCAAGAGCGCCGGCAAAGCGCTCGTTGGCGGTCTTGATGCCCTTGATTACGGGCAGAGCCATGTATTTCTCGGCAAAGTCGGCATAGACGTTGAGCATCTGAATGGCCCGCTGCTCGGCCTCGTCGCGCGTGGCGTGTGCGGTGTGTCCCTCCTGCCAGAGGAACTCGGCGGTGCGCAGGAACAGCCTCGTGCGCATCTCCCAGCGCATGACGTTGCACCACTGGTTGCACAGCACGGGCAGGTCGCGCCAGGAACTCACCCAGTTTTTATAGGTGTTCCAAATGATGGTTTCCGACGTGGGGCGAATGATGAGTTCCTCCTCGAGGCGTGCCTCGGGGTCCACGACCACCCCCTTGCCGTCGGGGTCGTTCATGAGGCGGTGGTGTGTGACCACAGCGCACTCCTTGGCGAAACCCTCGACATGCTCGGCCTCGCGGCTGAGAAACGACTTGGGAATCAGCAGGGGGAAATAGGCGTTCTGAACGCCCGTGAGTTTGAACATGTCGTCGAGCTGCCGCTGCATCTTCTCCCAGATGGCATAGCCGTATGGCTTGATGACCATGCAGCCGCGCACGGCCGACTGCTCGGCGAGGTCGGCCTTGACCACGAGTTCGTTGTACCATTGCGAGTAGTTCTCGCTGCGTTTGGTTAGGTTTTTGAGTTCTTTTGCCATTATCGTTGTCAGTTTTCAGTTTACAATTGGATTATTAAGGAGTATTCTCGTAATGTGCCTCGCGGTTGTGACAACCAACACCCCAATGCTTCAGCCATTTTGCGGCATGAGGAATCACTTTGTGATTCGGTTGATGTTGATGTTGCCTTTTTTTGCCTGGTTGAGCATCACTTCCTCGGGGACGAGGTATATCTCGAGTCGCCGGTTTCGCTTGCGCGATTCCATGGAGTTGTTGTCGGTGATGGGGTCTGTGTCGCCGAGCGCGTAGGGGACCACGAAGTCGACGCTGGCCTTCTCGTCGAGCCAGTCGTAGACGGCATTAACGCGCTGCCGTGTAAGGTTCAGGGTGTACTTGTCGCTGCCGGTGTTGTCGCTGTGCATGACCAGCAGCATCTTGTAGAATCCGGGGTTCTTCAGGTAGCGTGTGAGCGGCCCCAGGAGTTTTTTTCCCACATCGGTGAGCACGGTGTCGTTGGCGGCAAACAGCCGGCTGGCGGGCAAGGTGACGACAATGACCTCATCATCGCGCATCAGCTCCACATCGTAGCTGGCCTTCTTCAGCTCCACGGCCACTTTGTACTGATACTCCTGAATGCGGTCGGCCTGCTTATCGTTGGTGATTTCGGGCATCTCCAGGTTGTCGTCGAGCGAGAGCTCGTAGATGTCCACCTTTTTCTTCTTTGCCTGGGCATCATGCGGCAAGGCGAGGCAGGCCAGCAACAGCAGCAGCAAAATGTAGTGAATAGTTTTCATGACAGCAGATGTTCAAGGTCAATTATCAAGCGTGGTTTCGTATTCCAACTCGGCAGTCACAAGTTCGGGAACCAAGTTGCGTGGAATGGCACACTCCTTGTCCTTGGCCAGCTGACGCGCCACGAAAGCAGCCACAAATTCCACATCGTATTGGTCGTCGGTGGCGTCGTCGTCGAGCGAATCGTAGTAGTCGAACATGGTGTCGATGAGCAGGAGCAAGTCATCGTCGCTGCAATCCTGCGCCCCGCTCACGCGCTGCCTGATAAAGGCTATCGCCTCAAATTCATCATATTCTTTCTCGTTCATTGTTTTGTTCGCAATAAAACGGTTTCACAAATCAAGCAGTCCGACAGGCAACTGCATCAAAAGTGTTTGGTTATCCTCGTCAATATCTGTGATCAAGTCGTCGACTGCCGGCACGCGCACGAGGTTGCCATCGGGTTGCTCGACCACGAAGAGCACATTGTCGGTGGCGTCGTCCACGTCAACAATCACGCCCACCGGCTCGCCGTCGTCGACCACCCGGAAGCCAATGAAGTAATCGAGCGGGAACTCGTCACATTCATTGTCGTGGGCCAGCGCGTCGAACTCGGTCTTCAGCACATAAATGTCGTGGTTCACCAGCTTCGCCACTTCGCGCTCGCTGTCGATTCCCTCAAGGGTGAGCAACAGCGATGAAGCCGTTTTGGTGCGGCAACTTGCCACGAAGAACGGCACAAAGATGCCATCAACGTCCGAGACCAGGCAACCAAAACCCGGCAACAAGTCCGCTGCCACATCGAGTGTGGCGTTGATTTCGCCTTGCACCCCATGGGGCTTGTTGTAACGCCCTATTAGCACCAGCTGGTCGCGTGTAATCATTTCTTCTTCTTTTTCTTGCCGGCGTTTTGGGGCACAGGTGCCAGCTGGAACTCATGTAACACGTGTGTAGCCGGGTCGAGGCGGATGGCCCCATGCGAGTAGTGCGCCAGGTCGTTGAATATTTTGGCATCCTCCACCACCTCGTTGTTGATTTGGTAGATGGATTTCTTCATGTGGTTGGCCAGTAGCATCACCAGTGCGTCGCGCTCCTCGCCCTCGGGGTACTGTGCAGCGCGCTCAATCATGCGCTCGATAATCTTGCCGTAGTGGCGGAACTTGATGGGCACCAGCTGGTAAGGCACTTTCGCGGGCTTGTCGTCGAGGTTCTCGGGCTTGACCACGGGGAAGGGGTAGTCCACATCGAGCTTGAAGTCGCTCATGATGGCCAGGTGGTCCCAGAGCTTGTGCTTGTAGTCGGCCTCGCTGCGCAGCTCGGGAAACATATTGTCCATGATGGCGACAATCGTGTAGGCGCAGCGGTTGCGTTGCTCGCGGTCGGCGATGCCGAGGCACACGTCAACCATCTGGTGAATGTTGCGCCCATACTCGGGCAGCACCATCTTTTTCAGTTGTGAGTTGTATATCAGCATTGTGCTTATAGAGCTTGGTTGTTTGTTATTGAGGCCGTGAGCACCTTGTTTTTGGGCTTGGTGGCCTGAAAATCCTTTAGGTAGAATGGCGTGGAGTAAGCCACATCGATGAAATCCTGCTCTCGGAAAGCTTTCTCGGCCAGGGCCATCATGTTGAGCGCCACAGGCTTCACATCAGGCAGGAAGCGCGTGCCCGGCCGGTTGATCACGGCCTTGGCTTTTTCGGCACCATTGCCCACGACCACCAGCGGATGCGAGAGCATATCGAGGGCGTCAGGCTCGAGAATCATGGGCTGTGGCTCAAGCACCGGGTGCAAGGCGGCATCGTAGGCAGCGGTGTAGATTTCCATGCGGCGGGCATCAATCATCGGGACAAAGAGCACGTTGTCGTCGTAGAAATCGCCGAACATCGCTGTCACCGCCAGCAGGGGCAGCGTGCCCACGCCAATGAGCGGCACGCCCAGGCCGTAGGCCAGCCCCTTGGCCTGGCTCAGCCCGATGCGCAGCCCCGTGTAGGAGCCCGGCCCCACGCTCACCGCCACGGCATCGAGGTGCAACTCGCGTGAACGCACATAGTGGAGCTCGTCGCGCACAAAAGCACTCAACAGGGTGGAGTGCGTGTGGCCATCATAGTTCTCGTGATGGCCAAGCACCTGCCCATCGGCCGTGAGGGCCACTGAACACACCTCGGTCGATGTCTCGATATTTAGAATAGTCGCCATTCCACTCTTTCAGACTACAAAATTACAAAAAAGTAAAACGCCACGACACCACAATGGGCGTTTTCTTTCGGTTTTGGAATGGAATTATACTTTTTTTTGAATTTTTCGGCCTTCGCACCACCGGGCGTGCCGAAAAAAGCAGTAAATTTGCAATATTATTCCATGACCTAAATTTCGTGTGAAATGATATTATCAATGACAGGATTTGGCAAGGCTGTTGTGGAGTTGGCAAGCCACAAATACACCGCCGAGGTCAAATCGCTCAACAGCAAGCAGCTCGACCTGACGGTTCGAGTGCCACAGCAATATCGCGAGGCCGAAATGGGCTTGCGCAACACCGTGTCGCGTGCGTTGCTACGCGGCAAGGTGGAGCTGACCATCACCTGCGAGACCGAGGCCGCCCAGGCGGCCGCCAAGCTCAATGTGCCCCTGCTGGGCCAATACAAGCAGCAGCTCGAGGAGCTGTCGCGCACACTCGGCATCCCGGCCCCCGCCGACTGGTATGGCACCCTGCTGCGGCTGCCCGACGCACTTGTGACCGACAGCGGGTTGGCCGCCCCCGATGCGGCCGAGAACGCCGCCCTGCTGCAAGCCGTGACCCAGGCACTGGGACACCTGCAAGACTTCCGCCACCAGGAGGGGGCAAGGCTGGAGCAATTCTTCGAGGAAAAAATCGCGGCCATCCAGCAGCTGCTCGACCAGGTGCCGCAATACGAACAACCCCGCGTCGAGAAAATCAAGGCACGCATCACCGAGGCCTTAGCAAAGCTCGAGGGGGTGGAATACGACAACAACCGACTGGAACAGGAACTCATTTATTATATTGAGAAACTCGACATCACCGAGGAGAAAATCCGCCTCCAGAACCACCTGACCTATTTCCTCGACACCCTGCACGGCGACATCGGGCAAGGCAAGAAACTGGGATTCATCACCCAGGAGATGGGCCGCGAAATCAACACCCTGGGGTCGAAAGCCAACGAGGCCGAGCTGCAAAAGCTGGTCGTGCGCATGAAAGACCACCTTGAGCAAATCAAGGAACAGGTGCTGAACGTGTTGTGAGAAGAACCAAACCCATTAGCCCCATTGGCCCCATTATCCACAAATCATGAAACAAACAGGAAAACTCATTATCATCTCGGCTCCTTCGGGGTCAGGGAAATCAACCATCATTGGCCGCCTCATCGACGACAGCCGGCTGCGGCTGGCATTCTCGGTGTCGGCCACCACGCGCCCCCCGCGCGGCGAGGAGCAGGACGGCGTGGACTACTACTTCATGACCGAGGAGCAGTTCCGCCAGGAAATTGAGCAAGAGGCGTTTGCCGAATACGAGGAAGTGTATCCGGGTCGCTTCTACGGCACGCTCAAGCGCGAAATCAGCCGCCTCACCACCGCCGGCCGCAATGTGGTGTTCGACGTTGACGTGAAAGGCGGCATCAACGTCAAGCGCCTCTACGGCGACCACGCCCTGAGCATCTTTATTCAGCCCCCCAGTGTGGAGGTGCTGCGCGAGCGGCTCGTGAAACGCGGCACCGACTCGCCCGAGGACATCGACAACCGCGTGAACAAGGCGGAATATGAGATGAGCTTCGCTCCGCAATTCGACCACACGGTGGTGAACGACGTACTTGACGATGCCGTGCACCAGGTGTGGCAACTGATTAATGACTTTGTGAATGAATAGCGTGAACAAGCAATGGTTTCACCCATTTACTTGTTCACGCGTTTAGCGGCATTATTCCTATGCGAAAGATTGGCATATTCGGTGGGTCGTTCAACCCCATTCATGTGGGTCACGCCATCATAGCCAGCCATGTGCTTCGGCAGGGGTTGGTCGACCAGCTGTGGCTGATGGTTACGCCCGAGAACCCGTTCAAAAGCGGGCAGCGCCTGGCTTCGGAGGATGCCCGCCTGCGCATGACCGAGATGGTCACGCGCCGCATTCCCGGTGCAGTGACCTCGGCTTTCGAGATGCAACTCCCCCGCCCCAGCTACACCATCGACACGCTGCGCGCTTTGCAAGCCAAGTTCCCCGACGACGAGTTCCACCTGCTCATCGGCGCCGACAACTGGGCGGCCTGGGAACGCTGGAAAGAGGCCGACGAGATTGTGGCACGCCACCATGTGCTGGTCTATCCCCGCCTGGGCTTCGAGGTGGTGATTCCTCCCGCGCTCGCCAACCGCGTCGCACTGGTCGACGCACCAATAATCGAAATCTCGTCCACACAAGTGCGCGAGCTGCTGGCCGCAGGCAAGAGCGCCGCCTTCTATGTGCCCGACGACGTGGAGCAATTTGCCACACGACACAAAATCTACAACAACAATGACTGACAACAAATTATCGCCCAATCAATTGGCATTCATCGCACTGACCAACGAGTATTGCCAAGCCATCGAGTCGGTTGCCGCCCACAACCGCGCATGGCTCGTCGGCACCATGACCCAGCTGCTGCCACGCATCTACATCACCGCCAGCGACCTGGACATGAACGCGATGACCGAAACCCAGATCACGCCGTCGCTCGACGAAAGCACGTACGAGCAAGTGCGCGAAACACTGGCCCAGGTGATGGCCGACGAGGACGTGTACCTCGAGGTGTTTCTCGACGACATGAGATACAGCGACACCCCCATCTCGGCCACCGTGTCGGAAAACCTGGCCGACCTCTACCAAGAGTTCTACAACCTGGTGCACGCCGCGCAATACGCCACCAGTGACGACTTGAGCGACCTGATTGGCCTGTGCCACGAGGATTTCACCGACTATTGGGGCCAGACCGTGGTGAACGTGCTGCGCGCCTTGCACAATATTAAATATACCACTATCGACAACAACGACTATTAATTCCTAAAAAACAGATAACCAACTATGACACCTACTCACCCATACGTGGAGTCGCTGCTGCGGTTCATGGATGCCAGTCCCTGCAATTTTCTGGCAGTGAAAACGATGAAAGAGATACTTGAGGCCGCCGGCTATGTTGAGCGGCGTCTCGACGAGAAAATGACGTGCAAGGCCGGCGAGCGGTTCTACGTCACCAAGAACGACTCGGCGCTGTTTGCCGTGAAGGTGGGCACCCAGTCCCCGGCCGAGAGTGGCTTCAAGATTGTGGCCGCACACAGCGATTCGCCCGGCTTCCGCATCAAGCCCCACGCCGAGATGCTCACCGAGGGCGGCATCGTGAAGCTGAACACCGAGGTGTACGGCGGCCCGATTCTCTACACCTGGTTCGACCGTCCGCTGTCGGTGGCCGGCCGCGTAATCCTGCGCGGTGCCGACGCCCTGCACCCGGTTACACGGCTCGTCAAGGTGAACCGCCCGCTGCTCACCATCCCGCACCTTGCCATCCACTTCAACCGTGCCGTGAACGAGGGCAACCCACTCTCGAAGCAAAAGGACATGCTGCCCATTGTGGCGCAGGTCACCAGCCACCTCGAAGCCAAGAACTTGCTGCTGAAGCTGGTGGCAGCCGAGCTGAAAGTGGACATGGCCGACATCCTCGATTTCGACCTCATGCTCTACGACACGCAGCACGCCACGCTGTTCGGCCTCGACAACGAGTTCATCTCCTGCGGCCGCCTCGACGACTTGAGCATGGCCCATGCGGCAGTAACCGCGTTGGCCGAAGCCACCGACGACGAGGCTACCTGCGTGGCGGCCATCTTCGACAACGAGGAGACCGGCAGCGGCACCAAGCAAGGAGCCGGCTCGCCCGTGCTGGCCAATATGCTGCTGCGCCTTACAGTGGCCGGCGGCGGACGCTTCGACGATTTCGCACGAGCCATCGCACGCTCGTTTATGGTATCGGCCGACAATGCCCACGCCTTCCACCCCAACTACGCCGAGAAATACGACCCCACTAACCACCCCGTGCTGGGCGGCGGACCATGCATCAAAATCAACGCCAACTGCAAGTATATGACCGATGCCCACTCGGCAGCTGTCTTCCGCTCGCTGTGCGAGGCCGCCGAGATGCCGTTCCAGTATTTCGTCAACCACAGCGACGTGGCCGGCGGCTCCACCCTGGGCAACATCCTCACCGGACAGATTGACATCGAGGGCGTGGACGTGGGCAACCCCCTGCTGGCCATGCACTCGGTGCGCGAGACCGCCTCGTGCCGCGACCACGTAGCCATGATCGAGGTGATGAAGCAGTTCTTCACAAGGCAATAGGCCACCAATAATAACGTCAGCCTTTGATTCAAGAGGGTTTAACCACACAAGCGCTTTATTCCATTGTTTTGAACCCAACTGAACGATGAACAACGAGAAACGGCAAGCCGAGGCAGCGTCGGGCTTTGCGAGGCGATGGGCCGGGCGGGGCTACGAGAAAGGCGACTCACAAGTGTTCTGGGTCGAGCTGCTCGGCGAGGTCTTCGGCGTGGCGAATCCCGGCGAC
>JAFSYB010000071.1 GCA_017443765.1 Muribaculaceae bacterium
AGTGAGTGCAACGCCAAGCTTGCTTGGGCGATGCCGAGCGTGTGCAGATTCTACAACCAGTAGCGGGCTACGGTTCAAGTTGTTGAGGCAAAAGATGCCAGCAAGCAACCCAAGACGTCCAAAACCATTCATCTCATTTTTGCAATTTATAGAACCCACCCGCATTTCTACGACGAATAAAAGCAACTGATTGAAATCTATTTATTAACTTTGCGGCATGAAACGTATTCGATTCGGGCTTTTGCCCCGCGTGATTGTTGCGATTGCGCTGGGCATTGTGTTGGGTAATGTGCTGCCCGGCTGGGCGGTGCGGTGCTTTGTGACGTTCAACAGCGTGTTTGGCAACTTCCTGTCGTTCTTGATACCTCTCATCATTGTAGGGCTGGTGACGCCGGCCATCGCGTTCATGGGCAAGGGAGCGGGCCGGCTGCTGCTTGTCACGGTGCTGATTGCCTACGGCGACACGGTGCTTTCGGGACTGTTCTCCTACCTCACGAGCACAGCGGTGTTTCCGTCGCTCATCTCGGCGGGTGCGTCGCGGCAGATTGCCCAGGCCGAGGAGCTGCAACCGTTTTTCACCGTCACCATTCCGCCGCTGATGGACGTGATGAGCGCCCTGGTGCTGGCGTTCACGCTGGGACTGGGGATGTCGTTTTTCGACTCGTCCTCGCTCAAGCACGGTTTCAGCGAGTTCAAGGATATCATTGCCAAGGCCATCGAGGTGGCGCTGATTCCCATTCTGCCCCTCTATATCATGGGCATTTTCATGAACATGGCCTTCACCGGCCAGGCGTGGCACATCGTGAACGTGTTCATCAGCATCATCGGCGTGATATTCGCCATGCACATCGTGCTGCTGTTGTTGCAGTACTGCGCAGCGGGTGCGATAGCTCGCCGGCACCCGCTCAAGGCGCTGTCGACGATGCTGCCGGCCTACTTCACGGCCTTGGGCACGTCGTCGAGCGCGGCCACCATCCCGGTGACGCTGGCGCAGACACGCAAGAACGGTGTCGACGAGGGCGTGGCGGGCTTTGTGGTGCCGCTGTGCGCCACCATCCACCTGTCGGGGAGCACGATGAAAATCACGGCTTGCGCCGTGGCTCTGCTGCTCATGCAGGGAGTGGCCATCGACTTCGGCACGTTTGTGGGCTTTATCTTGATGCTGGGCGTGATGATGGTGGCTGCGCCCGGAGTGCCGGGTGGGGCCATTATGGCGGCGCTGGGCGTGCTCCAGGGCATTCTGGGCTTTGACGCCAGCCAGCAGGCGCTGATGATCGCGCTCTACATCACGATGGACAGCTTTGGCACGGCGTGCAATGTGACGGGCGATGGTGCTATTGCCCTTATTGTGAACCGCCTCCACGCTGGCGCACAGCCTCAAAAATGAGAATGGCCGCGCTGGCCGACACATTGAGCGAGTCGAGCGCCCCGAGCATGGGGATACGAATGTGTGCGTCGGCAGCCTGTCGCCATTGCCGGGTGAGCCCGGTGCTCTTGGCACCCATCACGATGGCCGTGCCACCACGCATATCGGTGTTATAATAAAGGTGTGAATCCTGCAGCTGCGCAGTGAGGATGGTTATGCCGTTCCTCTTGAGGAAGTCGATGCCCTGGGCCGAGGAGCAGGCCACGCAGGGCACCGTGAAGGCGGCACCGATGGAACTGCGAATCAAATTGGGATTATAGAGGTCGGTGAGCGGGTCGCAAACAACGACGGCGTCCACACCGGCGGCATCGGCAGTGCGCAGCACGGCACCCAGGTTGCCAGGCTTCTCCACCCGCTCGAGCACCACAATGAGCGGATTGACGGGCAAACGCAGGTCATCGAGCGTGAGTGTGCGGGCCTGGGCCACAGCCACCACCCCCTCGGTGCTGTCGCGGCAGGCGATTTTGGCGTACACCTCGCGGCTCACCGGCACAACAGGCAGTCCCGCAGGAGGCGCGCACAAATCGGGGCAGAAATAAACCTCCTCGATTTCATAGCCCGCCGCAAGGCAGCGCCCAAGCTCGCGCTGCCCCTCGACGACGAAAAGCCCCTGCCGCCGGCGCTCGGCCGATTTTTGCTGCAACAGCACCACACGCTTCACCTGCGTGTTCTGCAAACTGGTTATGAGGTTCTCGGTTTTCACGTTGGGCTGTTGGCGCTGGTTCATAATTGGGTGGGGGCTAAGGCTTGGGGGGGTAGCACATGATGTGGGTACTATCGAGTACTATCGAGTGCTATCGGTGTTCTTGCTTCTTGGTTCTTTATCTCTTGAAGTCCTTGGGTGTGCAGCCATTGATTAGCTTGAAATTGCGGTAGAACGATGCCAGCGACTGGTAGCCGCTTTTGTCGGCCACCACAGCAACGGGCATCTCCGGGTGCTTGCGCATCAGTTCCACAGCGTATTCCACCCGCAGGCGGTTCACCAGCTCACTGAACGTGCAGCCCATCTCGGCGTGAATGGCCTGCTGGATGTAGTTGCGGTTGGAGTGCACCAAATCCACAAGGTCGGCAATGCGCAGGTCGTGCTTTAGAAAGAGCTTCTCGTCCTTGAGGAAACGCATAATATCATCATACAGGTTGGCCAGCTTACCCGGTTCGTTGTCGGCGTCATTCTGGTCGGGATTGGCTGGGTTGTCCTCACTTGCGTTGCGCGCCGTTGCCGGCTCACCGCCATCCTCCGCCACATCGGTGTATTGGCCATTTTCGGTGTGTTCACGCACCAAGTCGGCTGTTTCCAGGTCAATGTCATCATCGCCAACGTTGCCCACCATGGGATAATCCTGCTTCATGCTCACGTATGCCACGGCAAAAAGCAAGGCCGAGAACACAATGCTGGGCACCGCCAGCAGCCAGGTGTTTCCATTGTCGAAAAAACTGCGTCCCACCAGGTTGGCAACAAACGAGGCCAGCGAGGTGGCAAACACCACGACCATCAAGTTGTTCAGCGTGCCCAAAGTGCGCCCCTCGGTATCGGCATAGTTATCGCGCACATAATCGTCGTGCTCACGCATCATCCTGCGCCCCGCCCAAACAATCGGTATAATCTGAATGGCAAAGAGCACTTTCACAAGAATGTGCAGCACACGCTGAACCAATGCGAGGCCGCTAAAGCCCGTCCATTGTCCGCCAAAGATATAGCAGGCTATGAATTGGTCGGCTCGGGCAGTGCCCATGGCCGCATAGACCCCGGCAATAGCCATCGGCAGCACAACGGCCGGGGCCAGCAACACTGCTGCCCGAGGTATGCGCCGCTGCAACAACGAGCCCACCGCCTGCTTGCTCAAATAGAGGAAAAACAGCGGGAACACCAACAGGTTGCACAGGCAATAAACCACGTCGATGACCGGCATCGCTGTGGTCACATGATTGAAATAGAGATAATGGCAGCCATAGAGCGTGGTGGCTGTGAACAAAAACACCACCAGCCACCGCAAGGGCAACGTGCGCTGCTCAAGCCACTTGAGCAAGGCGAACATGGTGCACACACCGCACACCATCATGGGCATTGACATCAGCAATTGCGCAATCATGGCGCAAAATTACAAAATAGTTTTCAGATGTGCCGTTTTTTTCTTAATTTTGCACAACAAAACTCGCACTATGAAAGAAACAGCATCACTGAGCAAGATGATGGAGCACGCCATGGCAGTGGCCAGGCGTGCCGGAGCGTATCAACTGCAACACTGGCGCAAGCACGACTTCGCGGTGGAGGAGAAAGGTCGCGCCGCCGACATCGTGACCCAGGTGGACAAGGCCTGCGAGGCCATGATCATTGCCGAGGCGCTGAGCCTGGGCGAGGTGGGCGTGCTGTCGGAGGAAAGCGGCCACTGCCACGCCGAGGCACCGTGGCAGTGGGTGGTGGACCCGCTCGACGGCACCACCAACTACAACGCCGGGCTGCCGCTGTTCAACGTGTCGATAGGCATTCGCCACCAGGGCAAAACCGTGGGCGGCGTGGTTTACGCGCCGGCACTGGGCGAGCTGTTCACAGCCGTCCGCGGCGGCGGGGCGCTGTTCGGCCAAGGACGCGCCATCCAGCCCAGCCCGGCCAGCGACCTGGCTCACGCCGTGCTGGCCACCGGATTCCCCTACGACAAGGATGTGAACCCCGACAACAACGTGGCCGAGCTGTCGCGTGTGCTGCCTCGCGTGCGCGGCATCCGTCGGCTGGGCAGCGCGGCACTCGACATCTGCTATGTGGCGGCAGGCTTCCTCGACGGTTACTGGGAAATGAACCTGCATGAGTGGGACGTGTGCGCCGCCGCGCTCATCGCCACCGAGGCCGGCGCGGTGGTGAGCCGCTACCGTCCCGACCGGGGCATCGCCCTCATGGCCGCCACGCCAGCCATCGCACCCACACTGCTCGCACTGCTCCGGCATGGCGAAAGCGAATAATTCAGCACCATGTGCTTGGCGCATTGCGCATTTTTTTGTAAATTTGCAGATTGTTTTTGCCAATGTAATGGCAAGGCGTTCACTTTCATGTATTTAACAAACAATCAATTAATAACTTAAAAACCTTTCTGAACTACTATGTGGTTAACTAATTCTTCGGTAGGACGAAAAGTGGTGATGAGTGTCACCGGGCTTTTCTTAATCCTATTTCTGACGTTCCATGCGTTGATGAATGCGGTGGCCCTGATTTCACTCGAAGCCTACGAGGCGGTGTGCGAGTTTCTGGGAGCCAACTGGTATGCGCTGGTGGGCACTGCGGTGCTTGCGGGCGGCATGGTGCTGCACATCATCTACGCCTTTTGGCTCACCCTTCAGAACCGCAAGGCCCGGGGTGGGAATGCTTATGAAGTGAGTGCCAAGCCCGCCTCGGTGGAATGGGCCTCGCAAAACATGCTCGTGCTGGGTATCATCGTGCTGTGCTTCATCGTGCTGCACCTGGCCCACTTCTGGGCCAAGATGCAGTTGCCCGAAATCATGGGCGACGACCCCGCCGCCGGTGAGGTGGCCTTGAGAATGACATTCAGCAAAATCTGGGTGCTGCCCGTGTATTTGATTTGTTTCGTGGCCATCTGGTTCCACATCACCCACGGGTTCTGGAGCGCCCTGCAATCGTTGGGCACCACCAACGACCGCTGGATTGAGCGTTTCAAATGCATCGGCTGGTGGTGGGCCACCATTGTGATGGGGCTGTTCGCCATCGAGGCCATCTATTTCGCCTATTTTTTTGATGCCTTCAGTTTCTGATGGCCTTCGGAGTTATTAACGCTTAACACTTTGAATTGAAATGGAAGAAACAATGAATAAAACGGCTCAGCCGGTCATCGACTCCAAGATTCCCGAAGGCCCCATTGCTGAGAAGTGGACCAACTACAAGGCTCACCAGAAGCTGGTGAACCCGGCCAACAAACGGCGTCTCGACATCATCGTGGTGGGCACGGGTCTGGCTGGTGCCAGCGCCGCCGCCACGCTTGGCGAGATGGGCTTCAACGTGCTCAACTTCTGCATCCAGGATTCGCCGCGCCGCGCCCACTCCATCGCCGCCCAGGGCGGCATCAACGCCGCCAAGAACTACCAGAACGACGGCGATTCGGTCTATCGCCTGTTCTAC
Source organism: Muribaculaceae bacterium (assembly GCA_017443765.1). Lineage (GTDB taxonomy): Bacteria > Bacteroidota > Bacteroidia > Bacteroidales > Muribaculaceae > Sodaliphilus. Next base: position 5,550 of record JAFSYB010000071.1, read on the forward strand.
GACACCGTGAAGGGTGGCGACTACCGCGCCCGCGAGGCCAACGTCTACCGCCTGGCCGAGGTGAGCAACAACATCATCGACCAATGCGTGGCGCAGGGTGTGCCATTCGCACGCGAGTATGGCGGCCTGCTGGCCAACCGCTCGTTTGGCGGCGCACAGGTGAGCCGCACCTTCTATGCCAAGGGGCAGACGGGCCAGCAGCTGCTGCTGGGAGCATATTCGAGCCTGAACCGGCAAATCAACGCCGGCAAGGTGAAGAGTTACAACCGCTACGAGATGCACGATGTGGTGATTATTGACGGCCGCGCCCGCGGCATCATTGCCAAAAACCTGGTCACCGGCAAGCTCGAGCGCTTTGCCGCCCATGCCGTGGTCATCGCCACCGGCGGCTATGGCAACACCTACTTCCTGTCGACCAACGCCATGGCCTGCAACTGCTCGGCCGCCATGGCCTGCTACCGCAAGGGAGCCATGTTTGCCAACCCGGCCTACGTGCAAATCCACCCCACGTGCATCCCCGTGCACGGCGACAAGCAGTCGAAGCTCACGCTCATGAGCGAGTCGCTGCGCAACGACGGCCGCATCTGGGTGCCCAAGAACATCGAGGATGCCAAGAAACTGCAGGCAGGAGAAATCAAGGGCAGCGACATCCCGGAGAAAGAGCGTGACTATTATCTCGAGCGCCGCTACCCGGCCTTTGGCAACCTGGTGCCGCGCGACGTGGCCAGCCGCGCCGCCAAGGAGCGTTGCGACAAGGGCTACGGCGTGAACAACACCGGCCTGGCCGTGTTCCTCGACTTCAGCGAGGCCATCAACCGCCTGGGCATCGACGTGATTCGCCAGCGCTATGGCAACCTCTTCGACATGTATGAGGAAATCACCGACGTGAACCCCGGCGAGCTCGCCAACGAGATTGACGGCGTGAAATACTACAACCCCATGATGATCTACCCGGCCATCCACTACACCATGGGCGGCATCTGGGTGGACTATGAGCTGCAAACCAGCGTCAAGGGCCTGTTCGCCATCGGCGAGTGCAACTTCAGCGACCATGGCGCCAACCGCCTGGGAGCCTCGGCGCTCATGCAGGGCCTGGCCGACGGCTACTTTGTGCTGCCCTACACCATCCAGAACTACCTGAGCGACCAAATCACCGTGCCGCGGTTCAGCACCGACACGCCCGAGTTTGAGGCCGCCGAGAAAGCGGTGCAGGACAACCTGGACCGTCTGATGAGCATCCAGGGCAAGCGCTCGGTGGACAGCATCCACAAGGAGCTGGGCCACATCATGTGGGAGTATGTGGGCATGGGCCGCACCCGCGAAGGCCTGGAAACCGCCTTGCAGAAACTCAAAGAGCTGCGCAAGGAGTTCGAGACCAACCTGTTCATTCCCGGCACGCAAGAAGGCATGAACAACGAGCTTGACAAGGCGTTCCGCCTGCGCGACTTCATCGCCATGGGCGAGTTGATTGCATACGATGCCCTGAGCCGCAACGAGAGCTGCGGCGGTCACTTCCGCGAGGAGTATCAAACCGAAGAGGGCGAGGCCAAGCGCGACGACGAGAACTACTTCTACGTCTCCTGCTGGAAGTACAACGGCAGCGACGAGACCGCTCCCACGCAGGTCAAGGAGCCGCTCCACTACGAGGCAATTAAGGTACAAACACGTAATTATAAGAATTAAGTAATGAGTAAGGAGTAATGAGTACTGAGTAATGAGTCATGAGTGACGAGTAATGAGTGTGACGAGTAATGTGTGTGACGAGTAATGTGTAACGTGTAATGTGTGACGTGTAATGAGTGACGAGAACCATTTTAGCGGAGAGAACAGAATCAAGACCCACAAGGACTTGATTGTATGGCAAAAGAGCATCGCTCTCGTAAAAGGCATATATTTGACCACACAGCTATTTCCGCAATATGAACTTTACGGAATCACATCGCAGATGAGAAGAGCAGCTGTTTCAGTTCCGTCGAATATCGCAGAGGGTGCTGCACGAAACTCCGTAAAAGATTCACACGTTTTTTGTATTTGGCGTTAGGTTCATTGTCAGAACTGGAAACTCAGATCATCATTTCGAATGAAATAGGATTTTTGTCACAAGAAACTTCAATGGCGTTATCTGACGATTGCACTGAAATACGTCGAATGCTGTTGGCTCTGATTAAGAGAATCAAGCAGGATTCTGGCATCGCAACTCATAACTCATAACTAATGACTCGTAGCTCGTAGCTAAAAATCAAAACAAATGGAAAATTCAATAAGTTTCAAGCTCAAGGTGTGGCGGCAGAAGGATGCCAAGTCGCAAGGGCAGTTCGTGACCTACGACGTGAACGACATCCCCACCGACACCTCGTTCCTGGAGATGCTCGACATCCTCAACGAACAGCTGGTGGAGAAAGGCGAGGAGCCCATCCACTTCGACCACGACTGCCGCGAGGGCATCTGCGGCATGTGCTCGCTCTACATCAACGGCCACCCTCACGGCCCGGCCACCGGGGCCACCACGTGCCAGCTCTACATGCGCCGCTTCCATGACGGCGACACCATCACCGTGGAGCCGTGGCGCTCGGCAGCCTTCCCCGTCATCAAGGACTTGATGGTGAACCGCAACGCCCTCGACCAGATTCAGCAGGCCGGCGGCTATGTGAGCTTCAACACCGGCGGTGCGCAGGATGCCAACGCCATCCCCATCTCGAAGGTTGCCGCCGACGAGGCCATGGACAGCGCGTCGTGTATCGGCTGCGGCGCCTGCGTGGCCGCCTGCAAGAACGGCTCGGCCATGCTCTTCGTCAGCGCCAAGGTGAGCCAGTTCGCACTGCTGCCACAAGGCAAGGCCGAAGCAAAGAAGCGCGTCAAAGCCATGCTCAGCAAGATGGACGAGCTGGGATTCGGCAACTGCACCAACACCGGTGCCTGCGCCGCCGAGTGCCCCAAGAACATCAAGCTCAGCAACATCGCGCGCCTGAACCGCGAGTTCATCTGCGCCAAGTGCGCCGACTGAGCCCCACAAGCCTTTCACGGTCGCGGCAAGGCTCTTGCCACGAAAAAAGCGTTGAACGGATTTGGCCGTTTGACGCTTTTTGTTTACTTTTGCGGTCTAATTGCGGAAATCTGCTCCCTAAAGAAAACGAAATCAAAAAACAATTCCTCATGAAAACGACGACATTGATATTGGCAATGGCCGCTGTGGCGGTGGCTATGCAGGCGGCCACAGTGAAGGTGGACCGCATCGAGCCCACCGACTGGTATGTGGGGCTGCACAACGCCGTGCCCTCGGTGCAGCTGATGGCCTACGGGCCAGGCATACGCGAGGCCGAAGTCTCCACCACCTACCCCGGCGCGGTAATCGACAGCTTAGTGCGCCTCGACTCGCCCAACTACCTGCTCATCTACATGAACCTCGCAGGTGCACAGCCGGGCACGATGCCCCTCAACTTCAAACTGGGCAAGGCCAAGAAAACGGTCAACTACACGCTCCAGGCTCGTGAGATGCCAGGCAGCCAGCGCCGCGGGTTCACCAACGCCGATGTGCTCTACATGCTCATGCCCGACCGCTTTGCCGACGGCAACCCGGGCAACAACGTGGTGGCGGGCATGCGCAGCGCCACTTGCGACCGCAGCCGCCCCAGCGTGCGCCACGGCGGCGACCTGGAGGGCATTCGCCAGCACCTCGACTACCTGAACGAGCTGGGTGTGACCGCCTTGTGGTTCACCCCTGTGCTGGAGAACGACTCACCCGAAGCCTTCGGCACCAACGACACCTACCACGGCTACGCCACCACCAACTACTACCGCGTGGACCCGCGCTTTGGCACCAACGAGGAGTACCGCCAGCTGGTGCGCGAGGCACACAGCAAGGGGCTGAAAGTGGTGATGGACATGATTTTCAACCACTGCGGCTTTGAGCATCCCTGGGTGGCCGACATGCCCAGCCACGACTGGTTCAACCTGAAAGACTGGCTCCAGGAATCGGGAGGCACCAGCGACTCGCGCGGCACCAGTTTCCAGCAGACCAGCTACAAGCTCGCCCCCGTGCTCGACCCATACGCCAGCGCGGTGGACCGGCGCGAGACTGTCCAGGGGTGGTTCGTCTCGACCATGCCCGACCTCAACCAGAACAACCCCCATGTGATGAACTACCTGATTCAGAACAGCATTTGGTGGATTGAGACCGTGGGCATCGACGGCATACGCATGGACACCTACCCCTACGCCTACGAGGCTCCGATGGCCCGCTGGATGCGCACCCTCGACCGCGAGTACCCCAACTTCAACGTGGTGGGCGAGACGTGGTTTGAGCAACCCGCCTACACGGCAGCCTGGCAGAAGGACAGCCGCATAGCCCGCGAGAACAGCTACCTGAAGACGGTGATGGACTTCTCGTTCTATGCCATGGTCGATTCGGCGGCCATCGAGGTCACCGACGGCCAGTGGCGCGGCTTCAACCGCGTGTACAACAGCCTGATGCAGGACTACCTCTACCCCAACCCAAGCAGCGTGATGGCCTTTATCGAGAACCACGACACCGACCGCTTCCTGGGCGAGGGCCGCGACGCCCGCAAGCTCAAGCAGGCGCTGGCCCTGCTGCTCACCGTGAACCGAATCCCACAGCTGTACTACGGCACCGAGGTGCTGATGAACGGCACCAAGCGCATCACCGACGGCTATGTGCGCAAGGACTTTGTGGGCGGCTTCCCCGGCGATTCGCGCAATGCTTTCACCGCACAAGGACGCACCGCCGAGGAGAACGACATGTTCAACTGGCTCAGCACCGTGCTGCACTGGCGGCAGGGCAACAAGTGCATCACCCAGGGCAGGCAGACGCAGTTCATTCCCTTTAACGGACTCTACGTGGTCGCTCGCCGCCTTGGCGGCCGCACGGTAATGACCATTGTCAACGGCACCGAGCAAGCCCGCTTGCTGCCCGTGAAGCGCTACGCCGAGGTCATCGACGGGCACACCACCGCCCGCGACGTGCCCACCGGCAACACCATCAACCTCACCAACGACATCACCCTCCAGCCGCGTGGCACGCTCATCTTGGAGTTTTGATTCACCCTCAACAGCCACTTTAGCTTCGTTAGCCGCTATGGCTTCTATTCTATGAAACAACTCCTTATCATCTTGCTTGCCAGTTGCAGCTGGTGCGCGTTGCAGTCGCAAACCGTCGAGCCGTCGGTGGCCTGGGGTGTTGACGACCCGTTGGGCGACCACCGCGAGGCCACCATCGACACGCTGTTCGAGGATTTCCACCGCACGGCAGTGCCGAGCCTGCCCAGCGCGGCGTGGGCCACCACGGGCAACTATGGCTCGGCGGGACAGAACCAGCTGTTTTTCGAGCGGCCGATGACTTCAGAGTTTTTTATGGAGGACGCCATTGCCCACTGGCTGCACACCACCGCCTCGCACCGCTTCTACAACACGCGCATCCCCATGACGTTGCTCGGCCACGCCACCGGCGGCGACAAATACAGCAACCAGGACCGCACGCGGGGCGTGTTCAGCGGCAATGTGAACCGCCGGCTGCAAATCGGCGCCGGCCTTGACTACATCTACTCCAAGGGCTCCTACGACCACCAGGCTGACAAAAACTTCGACTGGCACGGCATGGCCTCCTACATGGGCGACCGCTACGAGCTGCAAACGTTCTTCAGCCACTACAGCTACACCACGCTGGAGAATGGGGGCATCACCGACGACCGCTACATCACCGACCCGGCCGCCGTGCAAGGCGGCGTGACGCGCGTCGACAACAAGAGCATCACCACGCGCCTCAACGCCGCGCAGAACTCGCTCGAAAGCAGCCACCTCTACGTCAACCAACGCTACAAGGTGGGGTTCTACCGCACGCAGCGCGACAGCGTCACCGACAGCATCGTCAGCCGCACCTACGTGCCGGTGACCAGCTTTGTGTGGACCCTCGACTTCAAGAACAACAGCCACCGCTTCGTGAACGAGAACGGCACCGAGGATGCCAGCTATTTCCCGGCCACCTACCTGACGGCGGACGGCACCGACGAGCGCACACGCGCCTGGCGACTGCGCAACACCCTGGGCGTGGCCCTGCTCGAGGGGTTCAACCGCTACGCCAAGTTTGGCTTCTCGGTCTATGGCACCCACGAGGTGCGCCGGTTCACGCAGGTGGCTGACACCGTGGCCGAGCGCGACGCCTCGCTCACGCCGTTGCCCGCCGCCGTGCCGGCCAGCACCACGCAGAACCTGCTGTGGGTGGGCGGACGGCTCACCAAGCAGCGGGGAGCCCTGCTGCGTTACAGTGCCCAGGCACAAGTGGGCGTGCTGGGTGATGCCGCCGGCGAGCTCGACATCACGGGCGACCTCACCACACGTTTCCGTTTGGGACGCGATTCGGTGAGCCTGCGCGCCTACGGCTACCTCAAGAACCTTGCCGTGCCCTACCTGCTGCGCAACTTTGTGTCGAACCACGCCGTGTGGAGCAACGACTTCGGCAAAATCAAGCGCGTGCGCGTGGGCGGCGAGCTCACCATCCCCCACACCTGGACCCGCGTGGGCGTGGGCTATGAAACGCTCAAGAACCACGTCTACTTCGACACGCTTGGCGTGCCCGCGCAGCGCACCTCGCCGCTGCACGTGCTCAGCGCCACCCTGCACCAAGACCTGCACGTGCGCGCCCTGAACTGGGAAAACGCCGTCACCCTGCAAACCAGCAGCGACAACGATGTGCTGCCGCTGCCCAAGCTGGCCATCTACAGCAACCTCTACCTCAAGGTGCTCATCGCCCGCGTGCTGCACTTGCAATTTGGCGTGGACGCCAACTACTACACCAAGTACTACGCCCCGGCCTACAACCCGGCCACAATGACGTTCCGCAACCAGCACGACACCGAGTGCGGCAACTTCCTGATGATGAACATCTACGCCAATTTCAAGCTCAAGCGCGCACGGTTCTATGTGGCCTACACCCACGCCAACGCCAAGCTCTTTGGCGGCGACAACTACTTTGCCATCCCGCACTACCCGCTCAACCCACGCCGCTTCCAAATCGGCGTGAGCGTGGACTTTGCCAACTGACACTAAACTACCGGTTCTATAGATACCTTGATTTAACTTTTCGCCCAAAATCACGTCTAACGTTACAAAGCGAAACCAAAACCGAAAGAAAGATGAAAAAGACTTTAGTGGCAGCTGTGGCTGCATTGATTATGTTGAGCGGCTGCACGAGCACGTCGCAGTTCTACGGCGGTGCCACGGGTGCCTCGTTGGGCGGGCTGTTTGGCTCGGCGATTGGCGGCATTGCCGGCGGCCCCCGCGGGCATGATGTGGGCACCGTGGTGGGAATGGCCGTGGGAGCCGCCGTGGGTGTGGCGGCCACCACGCCCAAGACACGCAGCACCGAGAGCCGCACGTCGGACTACTACGGCGGCTACGACCAGAGCGACTATTGGCAGAACGACTATGCCAGCCCCTACGCCGACATTCAGGTGGAGGACATCCGCTTTGTGGACCCGAACCGCAACAACTGCATCGAGGCCGGTGAGCACACCAAGGTGTCGTTTGTGGTGCGCAACTGCGGCAGCCAGTACGCCTACGACCTGGCTCCCGTGATCACGGTCACGGGCACGAAGCAAATCCTGCTCTCGCCCACGGCCATCATCAGCGAATTGTCGCCCGGCGGTGCCGTGCGCTACCAAGCCGAGGTGGTGGCCACCAACAAGCTCAAGAACGGCACGGCCGACTTCGCCATCAGCCTGAGCGACGGCGACCACCTGTACACGCTGGGGTCGTTCCAGCTGCGCACACGCGGACGCTGACACGGCATCACGCCGATGGCACCTCGCGCCGCCCCACCCCCGACTGCGAGAAAACGCTCACGCAGTTTTTGCCGCTGACACAATCACATAATAACAGTATAATAATGAGTACGCTTAATCCTACCTTGAAATTAGAGAAACAGTTGGGAGAACAAATCTATAATGCGCTTCAAGGGTCGGTAGTTGAAGACGTGTTGCGCAAGACGCGGATTTCCAGCAGCGACGCATACTGGCGCAGCAATATGGAAGGCCACAGCCTGAAGGTGCAGAAAGAACTCCTGCCCGATATGTATGCGCTGTGCGAAAAGGTGAAGGCACGCCTCAAGTTTGACGACCCGGTTGATTTCTACATCACCGGCGATTCGGATGTGAACGCCTTCTCGCTGGCCGCCGAGGATGAAGGCGAGCCGCACATCGTGAACATCAACTCGGGGCTCTTCGACCTGATGAGCGAGGCTGAACTGTGTTTCGTGATTGGTCACGAACTGGGTCACCTGATCAACAAAGACACCGCACTGTCGCGGTTAATCAACTTCGTGTTCCCGCCCGAGGCAGCGGTGCCTGTCACCTTGCAATACAAAATCAGGCTTCATGAGCAACTGGCCGAACTGGTGGCCGACCGCTACGGTTATCTTGCCACACGCGACCTGGGCGTGTGCGTGACCGCTTTCTTCAAGATGGCCTCGGGGCTCGACCTCGAAAAAATGAATGTGAGCATTGACGCGCTCATTGCCGACTACAACCGCCGGCTGCAATACTTCCTCAACGACCGGGGCGTGAGCCGGTCGTCGCACCCCGTGAACCCCATCAGGGTTCAAGCGCTCAACCTGTTTGCGACTTGCAAAACCCAAAAAGCGCTCCAGCAAGGCATGGACGAACTGATTTCCATTTTGCTGAAAGTGGGCGATAGCGAGCTCGACGAGCACATGGCACGCTTCATCGCTTCGGCCGGCCTGCTCGTGGCTAACAGCGACCAACGAATGAACCGTGACGAAATCAATCAAATCATCGAATCCTTGGCCGCACTCAAGATTTTCCCGCGCCAATTCCTGGAAGATATAGCAGATGGCGATGTCGGCAAGATATTCAACGAAGCCGTGGAAGGCATTCTGAATATCAATCCCGGGTTGCGCTCGGGAATGTTGGATTACATGATTCACATCGTGCTCAGCGACAAGGTTATTGTCAACTCCGAGTTGGAGTTGCTGTATCAATTTGGCAAAAGCATCAGTCTGAGTGAACGCGAAGTGGCAGAAGCCATTGCCGTGTCGATTCAAAAGAACTACATACCCAGCCTGGAATCCATTTGTTGAGGAATGTGGGTACGCACCACATTGTTTCCGTGTCGTCACAGGAATGGCGGCGACACGGGGAATGAGCCGCACGCTCCGGCTTGGAGCCCGCAGTGTGTGAGGGGCGGATAGATAGCCCGGCAAAGACCTCGAAGAGGTCGCACGGGTCGAAGACCCGGCTCCATGTTAAAGACCATGCAACTACGAAACACTCGAGGAAGTTTTGAAGCACGAGTTGCACGAAGTGCAGCGTGCGGTGCTGAAAGCATCAAAACCTTCCTCAACATTGAGCCTCGAAGAGGCTCGCAGCTTGGTCATGACGACAAGCCTCGAAGTGTGCCTCGAAGAGGAACTTCATCGGCGGCGGCACACCCGCGACATGCTTAGTTGGCCCTCTTCGAGGCCCGGCCGCGGGAGGCGCAGCTACCCCAACGCCACACACATCTTCGATGTATGCGCCGTGGGGGGTCGTTCACTTTGAGGCCGCTGGCCTCATGCAGACCTACGGCCTGCACTTCGCCATGCGTGCGAGCGGCACGCTTACGGCCTGGGGAATCGCCTTGCGGGCGGGCGATTACCGTGGGGGCCAATCGGGGCGGAATATGACACAACACTTGCGGGAGTTGAATGACAACATAATCTCGGCCAAGATTTTTCGCCTAATAATGTTTGCCATATAAAACATTATTAGTAATTTTGCGCCACAAATCAAAGTTTAGGCGCTATGAAACCTCAATTATTACCCCGTCAAACCCATATGCTGGCCGCGGTTGGAAGCCAGATCAAGCTTGCGCGTCTGCGCCGCAATATCACGTCGGTGGAGATGGCCCAGCGCACCTCGCTGGGACGGAACACCATCGTCCGCATCGAGGCCGGCGATGAGCGCGTGGCAATGGGCAGTTATTTCCGTGTCCTGATTGCCCTGGGACTTGATCGCGATATACTCCTGCTGGCAAAGGATGATGAATTGGGTCGCCAGCTGCAAGACGCAAAACTAATCACCCGCCGACGCGCCACGTCGAAATAATCGTTGAGACAATGGAAATTTTAGTCTATATCGACGCGCATAATATCACCGATGCCCAATTGTTTTTAGGCACTTTGACCACTGAAAACATTAGGGGAAAAGAGGTGTTCTCGTTCCGAGCGAGCCGGGATTGGCTGAGCAATCAGGCAATGACTTTTCTGGATGCCGACTTGAAACCATTTATGGGCAACCAGTATGCCCCACAAGGCAAGAGCAACTTCGGCTTGTTTCTCGACTCGTGTCCCGACCGCTGGGGGCGAGTGCTGATGCAACGCCGTGAACGCATAAAGGCAAAAGACGAGAGCCGTGCCGCACATCGGCTGCATGAAGCCGATTACTTATTGGGCGTAAATGACGAGAGCCGAATGGGTGCATTGAGATACAAGCTGACAGCCGACGGCGCGTTCCTGGACAATGACCCTAATCTTGCCACACCTCCCATCACATCTATCCGGGTTCTGGAACAAGCCTCGCTAAACTACGAACGGAGCGAGGCCGAAAACTGCGATGAGTACCGCAAATGGCTACAAATGTTGTATATGCCCGGCTCGTCGCTCGGTGGCGCACGACCCAAAGCCAATGTCGTTGATGAGAAGGGAAATATGTGGATTGCCAAGTTCCCAAGTCGCCTCGACAAGGTAAATGTGGGTGCTTGGGAATATGCCGTCACGTTGATGGCTCGTGATTATGGACTGCAGGTACCCGAGGTGAGGGCTGAGCGATTCACGTCGCGACATCACACATTCCTTTCCAAGCGTTTCGACCGCAATGGTGCCAAGCGCCTCCATTTTGCCTCGGCCATGACGTTACTTGGGTATGCCGATGGCCATGACGCTGAAGATGGCGTGAGCTACTTGGAGATGGTGGAATTCCTGCGGCGTTTTGGCACGACCAACCTGCAAAGCGACCTGCGAGAGTTGTGGAAACGCGTCGCTTTCAATGTCGCCATCACCAATTGTGATGACCATTTGCGAAACCACGGCTTTATCCTCACAACGAAGGGTTGGGCGTTGTCGCCGGCCTATGACCTGACACCAAATCCCGATGGCATGGGGCTAAAACTCAATATCACAGATGCAGACAACAGCCTCGACTTTGAGTTGCTTCTTGAGACAGCCCCTTACTACGGCCTGGAGCAGCACGAGGCCAAATCATCACTCGCCACTCTCTCGTCGATAATCGGCCGATGGCGGTCGTACGCCCTGCCACTCGGGGTGTCGCGTGACGAACAAGAGTATATGGCACCTGCGTTCAAGTGTTATCGATAATCCACAAAGTTACTCTTCGAGGCCCCCTCAGTCCCCCTAAAGGGGGAGGTCGTCGAGGCCTCGAGGTCACATTCCCCTCCTTTAGGAGGGGCCAGGGGAAGCCATGGGGCCAGGGAATGGTTTTGCCATGAATCAATAACCCACTGGCACGTCGTAGCCCACAAGACGGTAAGCGACCTGGAATGGAGTGGCACTCTTTTTCGGCGTGGGGCCGGCGTAATAATAGAACTGGTGCTGGGTGTCGAATGTCTTGACCTCGGCCAGCTGTGTTTGGTGCGGGTTGATCATGACGGGAATGGTGACGGTGCGCTCATGAATCATGCTGCCATCGAGCGTGGAGTAACGCAGTGTGATGCGCAAGGCCGAGATGCGCCGGTCGGTGTTGTTGGTAACCAGAAAAGTTTCCTTGGAATCGCGTAGGCGCTTGTTGAAGCCTCGCAGGGTGATGGCATACTGGTCGACCGCGGCCACTGCCGCCGAATCGGCGGCGTGAGTGAGCGGAATGGGCTCAATAAGGATGGCCGCAGTGCGCAGGTTTGGCTGCGTGGTGCGCGTGCGTGCGAAGGCCGCGCACAGCACCACCAGTGCAAGGAGTGACAGGGCAAGAACTCGCTTCATCATCAGAGGTATCTAATTCGGTTAAAAGCCTGTCCATCGGAGCCTTCGGGATAGACCTTACGGAAGCCGACGGGGAGTTCCTCCTCGACTTTCTCGGGAGAGATGGTGAGCCCGCGAAAAATCGACGGCAGGAAACGAGCGACGTTCAGTCGAACCTTCACGCGCCAATGCGGTCGGTCGAAGGTGATGTGCGTGCACGAGGCATCGGAAGTGGCAACGGTGCTCATGGGTTTGGCAAGGGTGAGCTGGTCGCGCTCGGTGTAGAGCCAGAGCTGCCACTTGGTGGGCAGTGCGCTGGCCTGCAAGTATCCGATGACCGTACCCGGCAGGAGGTGCAAGTCGGAACTGGCAAGCATAATGATACGGTAACGCTCGTTGTGTCCAACAGCTGCGCATCGCTCGATGCCGAGCGTCATGTCCTCGTCGGGAAAGAACCAGATGCCCTCCATGGGCTGTAGGTCGGCTTCGGCAAGGCGGACGCGCATGGAGTCCTCGTCGAGGCCGGGGAAAAAGTCGGCCACATCAGGCACATCGCTGCCCCACCCCGCCAAGGGCAGGAGCAGGAGCAGCAGCATGGTCCACAGTGGTGAGTGTCGCATGGCTCAGTTGGTGGCAAAGCGGTAGGTGATACCGAAAGAAAGAATCTCCTTGAACTGCCAGTAATTCCAGTTCTGGTGCCTGGGGCGCGACTTGTCGTAGCGCAAGTGGGTATAGATTTGCGTGTTGATGTGCTTGGTGATTGAGAAATCGAAGGTGTTCTCCCAGTCCCCCTGCACGAAGTGGTAGTCGGTGAACACGTAGAATCGGGATTGCCACTGCACATTGGGGTGGAGTTTCCAATTGAGCTTTGCCTCGATGTTGCTACCGAAGCTGTGCTTGGTGTGGTGTCCGGCATCGATGCCAAAAGCCGTTGGGTCGAGGTCGTCGATGTTTCGGCAAATCTTCATGTTGTAGGAGAGCGGCGCAATGGCCACGGTGATGGTGCGGATGCCGTCGGCAGTCTTGTGGTCGTAGGTCATACCAAGACCGAGATTGAGTTCGCCGGGCGAGAGAAAAGCCGCGGTCATCTGCTCGGTGTTGCTCTTGTAGTTGTTGAGGAACTGTGTCTTGAACTGCAACATGGCACTGTAGTACCAATGCTTGACGGCCTTGTAACCAAGCTGGGAAGTGAAGAGGAAGTTGTCCTCGTTGATCATGTAGTCGCGAATGGTGTCGCCCGGTGCCGTTGCGACACCGAGCTTGTAGGCCAGCGAATTGTTGAACAGCCAGTTGGGGTGCTTGTCCTGATTGAGGTTGAAGTCCCACTTGACATCGCCGAGGATGTTGAGGTTGTTTTGTCCTCCCTGATACCAGTTCTCGCTGATGTAGGCTTGCGTGAAATGTAGTGAGCTTTGGAAAATGTGAATCCAGTTACGCACGTCGAGCGGGGGTTCCTCGATGGTGGTCTCGACGGGTTCGACAACTTGCGGCGGAGCAATGGTGAGTCGTCCTCGCGTTGGGTCGGCGGTGAGTGCGTATTCCTTGGGCGGCTCGGGGAGTGAGTTTTCGTTGAAGCGCACCAGTTGCGGGTTGTCGATCATGGCTTGGTAGCGCACGGCCCTACAGTGCTGTGAGTTCCGCTTGGCTTGTTCAAGCCACTGGTCGTGTGCGTCGAGCGTGCAAGCCTGGGTGTTGTCGGGATTGATGTCGGGTGCGGCCAAGTCGTTGTCGACCACCTGGTAGTGTTCGAAGATGAGTGGCACAAGCAAGATGCTGGGGTCGGTTTGGGCGTGTGCTTGCAGGGCAAGCGCAACGGTGAGAGTAAGCAGGATTTTCTTCATCATTAGATGGGTTTTCGTCGGTTTACGGCAGCCGGTTGCAGGGCGTCAGGCCTCGTAGAGCGGGCCGTCGTCGCGCCGCGGCTGTTTTTGCTGCTGTTGTTTTTTCTGTTTCTCGGATTCTTGTTTCGACTGCACGCGTTGTCGTTTCTTTTCGCGGTTGGGCTGGCGGCTGTCGTTGTCGGCAAAACTCTTGAGGATGTCGTCCACCACCTCACGGTTGCCGTAGAGATAATTGATGGTGACCTCGGCAATGAGGTTCTGTTTCTTGCTGATGAGGTCGGCAATCACGGCACGGCTGCCATCGGGCATGGTGCCCTCGATGCACAGCGCCTTGAAGCCCTTAACCTTGAGTTTGCCTTGCTTGGTGTCGTACATATTGTAACCGAGCGCCTTGCGAGCGAGGTTGTCGCGCAGAAACTTGTCGTCGCTCTTGTCTTTGTTGTAGAGCTGTATGGTCATCACCATGTCGTCCCAATGGATTTCGAATCGCGTGTTGGTGCTGTAGGAAACGAAGCCCCCATCAGGAACTTCAAAGGTGAGGTTGTGAGCGCTCCAGGTGTAGACCGATGCCCAGGCCGCTATGGAGCAGACCATCATCAGGATTGCGAGTGAGGCACGTTTCATAGAGTGTGAGTGATTAGTGTTTTTGCTGCTTCAGCCATTTTTCCCAATCGCGCTCCGAGCCCATGAAAACATTCAGGTCGACGTCGGTGCTGACTCCGTCGACGGTGCCCCAGTGGCTGTACTGCTGGATTCGGTGTCCGAGATGCGCGATTGAGTCGGGTTCCCTGAACGAGCTGAGCCAGAGTTCGTTTTGGTCAAGGTGCCCGTGGTAATAGGCATTATACCCATCGCCATTGGTGTAAATCATCACGCTGAACCCCTGCTGCTCAAGCACGGCCACCATAGCCATCAGCTGTGCGACCACCGTGGTGTCGTCAACATCATTGTCGTTGTGCGAGTTCTCGATGTCGATGGCCAGTGGCAGGTCGGGGTGCAAGGCCTCGACCGTGGCAAGAAAGTGTCGAGCCTGTGCGACGCCATCGCGATTCTTGCGAAAAAAATGGTAAAAACCCACTTTGAGGCCGGCCTCGCGAGCGCCAAGGCACTGGTCGTTGAGAATAGGATTCCTGAACGAGGCACCCTCGGTGGCCTTGATGAACACAAAGCGGATGCCGCTGTCGGCAACTTTGTGCCAGTCGATGTTTCCGTTGTGGCGCGAGACATCGATGCCCCGCACCTCGAAACGGTCAACATTGACGTCGGGTCTGAAGTGCCGGTAGGTAAAAAAGGCGAACAGGGCAATGGCTATCAGTGCCCCGCACGGCAAGGCCCACTTGATGTAGTCGGGTCGATCCCGGCTTATTTTGCCGTGTGATAGAGCCATGGGAATCAGAACATCGGCATAGCCGAGGTGGTGTTGACAAATTTCCGCTCAAACTCGTCGCTTCGCATGGCAAACATCATGATACCCTGCACGAGCGTGAGGATTGACACAATGGGTGCAAGAATACCACAAGAGCCGATGGAAACGAGTAGGCACACAAGGCCGCCCACGTGTTTGCCAATATAAAAGTAATGTACACCGAGTGGTCCGAGCAGGATAGCGAGCAACCCAGCCACTCCTCGGCTCTTGCCCGAGGGACCGACATCGAACACACCGATGTCGCTGGTGGGCATTGGCTGCGGGCCGCCATAGGCATACTGCTGGCCGAACTGCGGGGGCGTTTGCTGTGTGAACGCCACATTGAACACGTTGCCGCAAAACGGGCATCGCACGGGGCTCATCTGCTGGTCGGTGGTGAAATGTCGGCCACACCGGGGGCATTGATACTGAACCATAATATATCGTTTGAAATGCTATTATCGTGAGAAAGATTACATTACACCGTCAACGGCGTCCCTTGCCTTTTGCCCCTTTGCGCTTTTCCTGCTCGCGAAGCATGGCCTGCTGCTGTCGCTGGGCCTCCTCGAGGCGTGCCATAAAGCCGCTTTTTTTCTTTGGCTTGTCGCGGTTGGCGGCAATGGTGGCCCGCACCTTGTCCTCGCTCACAAACGCGCGGCAGAGGTAGGTCTGCGCGATGGTGATGAGCAGCGAGATAAAGTAGTAGTAGCTCAATCCCGAGGCGTAGTTGTTGAAGAACACCAAGAACATGAGGGGCATCAGGTACATCATCCACTTCATGCCAGGCATGGACTGCTGCTGGTTTTGCGACTGCATGGTCAGGTAGGTGTAGCCGATGTTGGTCACGGTCATGAGCAGGCAGAAGAGGCTGATGTGGTTGCCGAAATAGTTGGTGATGAACGGTATTTGCGCTGTCCACTCAAAGATTTTGTCGGGAGCTGAGAGGTCTTTCGCCCAGAGGAAGGCTTGTCCGCGCAGCTCGATGCACGAGGGGAAGAAGGTGAACATGGCAATCAGGATGGGCATCTGCAACAGCATGGGCAGGCAACCGCCAAATGGGCTTGCCCCGGCAAGGCTGTAGAGCTCCATGGTCTTTTGCTGGCGCTTCATGGCATCCTCCTGGTCGGGGTACTGCTCGTTGATGGCGGCAATGTCGGGCGCGAGGATTCGCATCTTGGCCTGCGACATATAGCTCTTGAACGTAAGCGGCGACAGCACTATCTTGAGCAAGATGGTGAGAATGAGGATGATGATACCATAGTTGCCGATAAACTTCCCCAGCCAGGTGAACACCGGAATGATGACGCCCGTGTTAATCCATCGGAATAGTTTCCATCCCAGGGGAATCAGTCGTGTGAGCTTGAGGTCTTCGTTGGGCGAGTAGCAGTCCAGGGCCGAGAGCGTGGGATAGCGGTTCGGACCGAGATAGAAGTAGAACGCGGCCGGGTTCGTCTTGTCGCTGGCATAGGGCAGCGAGGTGCGAATGGTCATGTCCTTGAGGTAGTTTTGGTATTCGGCTGAGCCTTTCTCAAACTCACGGCTTGTGAGCTGGGCGCCATTGAAGAGGCTGTCGGCAATGAGCACGGCGCTGAAGAACTGGTTCTTGGTCGAAATCCACTTGATTTTGTCGCGAACGTCTTTCTCGTCGTTGCCACTCTCCTTGGTGTACTCCACATCGCCGCCCTGACCGTAATACTTGTAGTAAATGGCCGAGTTGCGCTCCTCAAACATTTTGCCTTCCTCGTGTCGAGCCATTTTTTGGTGCCAAGTCAAGTCCACGCTGTTGATGTTGATGGGAATGACCGACTGCATGGCGTTTTGCACCATCTCCATGCGCACCATGTAGGACCCCGGCACGAGCGTGTAGCGCAACGCCCACGTGGCACCGCCGTCAAGGTTGAGCCTCATCACCACACAAGAATCGCTCACGCGTTCGGGAGTGAAGTAAAAGTCGCGTGTCTCGAAGCGCTGGGTGTTGTTGCACAAGGTGAAGCTGTAGTCGTTCTCGCCGGGGGTGAACACCTCGACCATCGGAGCGTTGAAAGCCTTGTAGGCCTTGAGTTGCGCGCGCGAGATGGTGCCCCCCTTGGTCGAGAGCTCGAGCCGCAGCGAGTCGTTTTCCAGTTTCACGATTTGCTCGGTGCCGGTGAGGCAATTGGCAAACGAGCCATTTTTCAAATAGCTCTCCACCGCCTTTCGCACAGCGGCAACCGCCTGGTTGTGCTTTGCCGGCACAGGCGAAGTGGCAGAGAGTGCCTCGTCGAAAGCGAAAGTGGTGTCGGCCAGTGCGATGGTTCCGGCCAGGCTGCCCTGGTCTAAGTGAATGTGCACGCCATCGCGGTCGATGGTGCCGGAGTGCAGCGAATCGCCGGCCATGCCGGTGAGCAGGTTCTTAATTTGCGTCACTTCGTCGGCATTGAGCACATCAATGGCAGTGGCCGGAGTGGCCGCCTTGGCGGCTTGCTGCACAGCGGCGATGGAGTCTTGCTGACGCTGTTGCTCGGCCATCTCGGCCTCGCTGGGGCCAAAGAAATACATGTAGCCGAAAATAACGGCACACATGAGCAACATTCCTGTGATTGTGTTCTTATCCATTGATAGGGTTATAGTTTTTTATTTGGCCTGATTGGCAGTGTTTTGGTTTTGATAGTCGATGGCGGCGCGAATGAAGTCCATGAACAGCGGGTGAGGGTTGAGCACGGTGCTGCTGTACTCGGGGTGGTACTGGGTGCCGATGTACCATCGCTTGTCGGGCATTTCGATGACTTCGACGAGGTGGGTCTGCGGGTTCTCGCCCACGCACTTCATGCCTGCCTGCTCGAACTGCTCGCGGTAGTCGCTATTGAACTCAAAACGGTGTCGGTGCCGCTCCTCGATGTCGAGTGTTCCATAAGCGCTTGCAACTTTCGTGCCATCTTTCAGGTGGCAGGCGTAGGCGCCCAGCCGCATGGTGCCGCCCATGTTGGTGACACTCTTTTGCTCCTCCATGAGGTCAATCACATTATGCGGCGTTGTGGGGTCGAGCTCCACGCTGTTGGCATCGGGCATATCGAGCACATTGCGCGCAAACTCAATGACCATCGATTGCATGCCGAGGCAAATACCAAAGGTGGGCACATCGTGCTCGCGGCACCAGCGCAGGGCAATAAACTTACCCTCGGTGCCCCGCTGTCCAAAGCCTGGAGCCACCACAATGCCATCGTGGCTGGCAAGCATCTCCTCCACGTTGGCATCGGTGAGGCGCTCGCTGTTGATGTAGGTGATTTTCACCTTGCGGTCGTTGTAGGTGGCAGCCTGAAAGAGCGATTCGTCGATCGACTTGTAGGCATCTTGCAGCTCGACATACTTCCCCACCAGTCCGATGCGCACCACCTGTGAAGCCTCGCGCAGCTTGTCGAGGAACTGATTCCACTTGTGCAGGTCGGGCTCGTTGCGGTAGGGCGTGTCGGTCTTGTCGAGGATGATGGTGTCGAGGTGCTGGTCGAGCATCATGAGCGGCACCTCGTAGATGGTGGGAGCGTCGATGCTTTGGATTACGGCGTCGGGGCTCACGTTGCAGAACTGAGCCACCTTGCGTCGCATGGCAGCGGGAATGTCGTGTTCGGTGCGCAGCACCAGCACATCGGGCTGGATACCCACTTGCTGCAACTGCTTCACCGAGTGCTGTGTGGGCTTGGTTTTGAGTTCCTTGGCCGCACGAATATAGGGTACATAGGTGAGGTGCACGCAAATGCACTTGTTCCCCAGCTCCCATCGCAGCTGCCTCACCGCCTCGAGGAAGGGCAGCGACTCGATGTCGCCCACCGTGCCTCCAATCTCGGTGATGACAAAGTCGTAGTCGCCATTGGCACCGAGCAGCTTCACACAGCGCTTGATTTCATCGGTGATATGTGGAATGATTTGCACGGTCTTGCCCAGGTAGTCGCCGCGGCGCTCCTTGTCGATGACGCTTTGGTAGACGCGGCCTGTGGTGATGTTATTGACACGCGTGGTTTTGATATTGGTAAACCGCTCGTAATGCCCCAGGTCCAGGTCGGCCTCATGGCCATCGACGGTCACATAGCACTCGCCATGCTCGTAAGGATTCAAGGTACCCGGGTCGATGTTTATATATGGGTCAAACTTTTGTATGGTGACTTGGTAGCCACGCGAAAGCAGCAACCGGGCAATAGACGAGGAAATGATGCCCTTGCCCAATGATGAAACAACTCCTCCAGTAACGAAAATATATCTGGTATCCACGATTAATGAGGTTTAAATCAATTCAAGCTGCAAAGTTACAACAAAATTGCTCAACGACGACACAGAATCGGCATTTTTTTGGCATTGGTGCGAGATGATTAGACAAAAAGTAGTACCTTTGCGGCATGATACCAGTTGCATCTACATATTCCGCCCTCGACGACCGCGCCATTGTGCAAGGGCTTCTTGTTCGCGACAGCGGCCTCACGCAATGGTTCCTGTTCAAGAAGTGCTACCCGCTGTTCAAGGCGGTGCACGACCGTCACCATCCGGTCGATTGCGACACATGGGCCGACCTTGCCAAGGAGGTGCTCATCTTGCTGCTTACCCCCGGCAAGCGCAGCGGGCAGTGCCCCTTGCAGACGTTCACCCACCGATGCACGCTCACCATGTGGCTGAAAATCGTCACCATCAACTACTGCAACCACACCCACCACGGCGAGATTGACACCATCAGCCTTTCGCCACAGGAAAATGATGACGGTGATAGATTTCGTGGTTACGAACCCTCTTTACCCCCAAACGAGGACAGCCTTCATGCTCGCGATGTGAGCGTGGTGCTGGGTTTAGTGGACAATGAGCGCTACCGCGAGCTGCTGCGGCTGCAACACATCGAACAGCTGAGCAACACCGAGATTGCGCAACAAATGAATGTGAACATGGATAATTTCTACAACATCAAGCGGCGTGCCAACGAGAAGCTGAACCTGCTCGTGGCACAAGCCAGAAAGGAGGGCAAGCTATGAGCGAGTATATCCGCCACATCAGCTCAGAGGATCTGGGCGCATACTTGGAGGGCAACCTGGGAGATGCCGAGAGCGCACTGCTGGCGCAGCTCCTCGACGACAGCGACGTGCTGCGCGAGCTGGCCGACGAGGCCGAAACGCTCGACATCGAATGGGACAGCGAACCCGAAGGCGACCTGCCCGACATGGACTGGCTGACCGACGACGACTTGCAGGAGTGTGACCCCCACTGCGACACCGACATCGATGACACCGACTTTGATTTGCCAGACGATGACGACTTGCTTGACTTTGATTTATGACCATTGATTAGACATTAGTATTCACACCTTAAACAATAAATTGTTATGCCCCGAATCCTCATTATCGGCCGTGCCGGCGAGCAGCCGTTTTATATCCCCGACAAATATGAGCACGTGAGCCGCGAGCACGCGCGAATCACGATTCCCGACAACCCCTCAATCGCTGAAACATCATGAAAAGATACTTAATCCTGCTGGCCCTGGCCGTTGGTGCCCTGATGGCCTATTCGCAGAACACCTACACGCTGATTGCCAGCATCAATAACTACCGGGCTCGCCCCGACCTCAACGACCTGCCCGTGAACAGCAAAGTGGCCAAGCGTATCAAGAGCGTGATGGCCAAGCAGCCCAACTCCACCGTGTCGATGCTCACGGGGCGTTATGCCACGCGCGACAGCATCGTGAGCCAGCTGCACCGCCTGTGCGACAACGCACAGCCTGGCGACCGCATCTTTTTCTTCTACCTCGGCCACGGTGCCAAAGGTGCACTCGCCGTCTACGACTCCAATCTCCCCTACCATGAGCTGATGCGGATTTTCAAAACCTCGCTGGCGTCACAGATTTTTGTGTTCATCGAGGCTTGCCACTCCGCCTCGGTGGAGTGGGCCAAGGGAGTGTATTGGAACGACGACCCCTCGCCGAAACCCAAACTGGCGTTCTTTACGTCGAGCCAGGCCGAGGAACTCACGTGGAGCGAGGCGGCGATTAATGCCAACGGCTACTTTGACCAGGCTGTGGTGCTGGGCCTGAAAGGGTTGTGCGATGAGGACCAGAACAAGCAAATCACAGTCAAGGAGCTGGAGAAATACATTTACAACTACGTGGTGAAACGCAGCATGGGCATACAACACCCGCAGTTAGTGACTTCGCCCGACAATATGGACGAAATTATTGTCTCGTGGTGATAGATAATCGCAAGCGCGGCACTCATTACCCACAAAGACATTAACCAACCAACTACAGAACATTATGAACGACGAGATTTTCACCCCGGCTCCCACGCAGGGCCACACCTTTACTAAAAGCGGCGTGAAAGCGGCCATAGTGCGCACGGCATCGATGAGCGCAGCCGCCCTCGCAGGATACACCACCTGGCGATTCTTCGGCACCAAACCGGGCTCGGACGCCCCGGCAGCCCACAGCGCCGCACCGCAGGGCCAGCACACCGCCGCAACACAGGCTCACCACGAAACCACCGCAGCCGAACCTGCCGAGAAACCGATGGCAGCGACAACCGAGGAATCGGCCGCCAATGCCCCCCGCAATCCAGCCACTGACGCAGTTGCACCCGATGAGCCCCTGACAACCGGCGACCCGACGACCGTGGAAACCGGCATGGGAATGGAAGCGTCGCCCATCGAAGAGGCAAGTCCCGAAGAAATGGGCCTCGACGAAGACCAGCCAGAAGCTGCCGCCACTGCCGATGCCCCCACCGGCGACATCGACACCGACTTGGCCGACATCGACTTGGCCGAAGCCGACGACGAAGACAACGCCTTAGCTGAGCTTGACACCGAGATAGAAATGGGCGAGGAGGCCGCCGCTTGGCAAGACGCCCCCACCCACGATGGGCTCCAGTCGGCCAGCACGCCCGGCGAGAGCGACAACCTGGAAACAAGGTCGTTCGCACACCCATCACCCGTTTCGGCTCCGGCGGCAGCCAGCCAGCTCCCCGGCGTGGAACGCATCGATTACTCGGAGGTTGACGCCCACAGCTGGATTGAGGAGCACAACCTGACTGCACTTGGATTCCAAAAGCTGGAGATTCGCGGCAACGTTTGTCCGGTCGCTTATTTCAGCGATGCGAACGGCCACCGCATTTTCATGGCCGACACCGATGGCGACGGCATCTTTGACGCGGCCTACAACTCCGACTACCGGCTGATCGACACCTTCACCAGCGAAGATGACGTGAGTTTGGGCTTCATGGCCGACGACATTGCGGCGCTGATTGTCGAGCAGAACGGGGCAGATTACATTCCGCCCGCCGGATTGATCGATGACATGATGAGCGACTTCCCCGACGACACCTACGCCAGTACCCACACATTCAGCTCCAATGACTTGCAGATGGGTTCAGCCCCGGCAGAAGAAGCCGCCAACGATGACTACCGCGATGACGGCGACAACGACAACGACGGCGAAGGCTACGACAACGATGACGAAGGCTACGACAGCGACAACGACGACTACTTCGCCAGCAACAACGATGGCCGTGGCAGCGACAGCGATGGTTACAGCGACGAGGATGGGAACGACGAGGACGACAGCGACGAGGACGATTCGGACTCGGTGGACGAAGACAGCGACCTGTGGGAACTTGAGTTCTAACCCTTAAAAAACTGAATATTCAATGGCAAACGCACCACGATCGAATCGCATGGCCCCCAAGCCCACCGTGGCAGGGCGGGTATTTGGCCAGCCGTCCACCCGCAAGGGCATCCTCACCTGGGGCAGGCTCATGAGCCGCAAGACGCATGAGCTCAAGGACGGCATCACTTGCATAGGCCGGCGCCCCGCCAAGGGCGAGGAGCTGCCGGCCATCGACAACGACATCGACCTGCCCGTAAACGAGGACATTCTGGTGGGCGACGAGTACATGAGCCGCCGCTCGGCCATGATCACCTCCACGGGCGACGGTGGATTCAAGCTCACTTTTCTACACTCGGCCAACCCGGTTTATTTCAATGGCGAGGAGAGGCAGACCGGCGAGAGCATCTATCCCAACGACGGCGACCAGTTCAAGCTGGGCCGCACAGTATTCACCTTTCGGATAAAAAAGCAAGAGCCATGAACGAGAGAAGAGTAACCCTGCGCTGGCTGACCATCGCGGTGCTCCCGGTTCTGGCCCTGGCCTGCACCAGTTCACGGGTGGGTTGGCCCAGTGCCGAGCAACAACGCCTGGCTCGGCAAGGCGATGTGCCGGCCATCAAGGCGATGGCCCGCTGGAGCGCCGACATCACAGCGAACCCTCATGCTGACCTGCGGCAGGCTGCGCAGTGGTGGTCGATGGCCTCACAGGCGGGCGATGGCGAGGGCAACTACCAGCTGGGGCGCTGCTATGAGCAAGCCCTCGGCGTGGAAGCCGACACCGTGTGCGCCTTGCGGCTCTACCGTGCCGCACTCCAGCTCGACACCACGGGAGCCGTGCGCGAGCAACTGCACCGGCAAGCAACCGAAGGTGGCAGCGCGGTGTGTGCCGTGGCACTGGCACGCGCCCATCTGCATGGAACGGGCGTGCGCCACGACATTGATCAAGCCAAGGCTTACTACCACATCGCCGCTGAGCAACACTACGCACTGGCTGTGAGCGAACTTGCGCAAATATCCTATTTGGAGGACTTCGGCCAACAACTCAAGGAGGCCATTGAGCGGCAAGAAACGTTTTTCGGCCAAGATTCGATTCCGTAACAACGCAAATGGCACACCCAGCCTAACAATTTGACGCGAAAGCACTTGCTCGCGTCATTTTTTTTCGTAATTTTGCAGCGAAAATTCCTAATTATTACCCATCGCTGTGTCGCGAAACACAGTTCAGCGGCATGGCTTACATTATTCATGACCAAATGAGAAAGAGCTACATCTTGAAGTGCGCAACGGCAGTCGCGGCTGCACTGTTCGTCTGTTTGCCCGCGATGGCGTTCGATGTTGACGGGATGTCCTACGAAGTGAACGATGCCGCTGCGAAAACCGTCACCCTCACCCAGGGCAAGTCATCGTCCACCCACGTGACCGTGCCCGAAACCGTGAGCAACGGCGGCGAGACCTACACGGTGAACACCATCGGCCAGAACGCTTTCGCACGCTGCGAAGTGGTGGGCCAGGTCACCCTCCCCGTCACCGTGACCCGCCTGGAGTTCTACGCCTTCTATGAGCTGGACGCTATCGGCATCCGCATCCGGGGCGACCTGGACTATGTGGAGTTTGGAGCCTTCTACGGCAACAAGGTGAAGTCCATCATCTGCTACTCCACCACCTATTTCACGCAGGACCTGGGAGTGCTTGTCAACGCCGAAAAGACGATGATTATCGCTTGCCCGGGGCAACCCTCGAACGAGAAATGGAAATCGCCCAACCTGACCATCCCCGAGGGATATGAGTACATTGCTCCCTACGCCTTCGCCGAGAATCAAAACCTGACCGGCATCACCATCCCGGCTTCGGTCAAGGCGATTGGCGTCGGTGCTTTTGAGCAGTGTCCGAACCTGAAGTCGATCAACATTCAGGGTAGCGACACGCAGGTGGGCGACCGCGCCTTTATGGGCTGCGAGCAGGTCACCAGCCTGAGCCTGCCCACGGGCTTGAAAACACTGGGACAGTACGCGTTCTTCGACCTGATGTCGCTCACCACAGTTCGCCTGCCCGAGGGCATGGAAAGCACCGGTATTCAGTCGTTTGGCAACTGCGGACTGACCACCATCCACTTTCCCAGCACGCTCCGCACGATTGCCGATCGCACCTTCTCGACCTGCGAGTCACTCAAGACGGTCAACCTGCCCGAATCGCTCGACACCATCGGGTATGCGGCGTTTATCAACTGCGACCTCACGGCCATCGACCTGAAAAACGTGCGTTACGTGGGCGGCCAGGCGCTGAGCAACAACTACAACCTTACCACCATCACCGGCGGCGAACAACTCGACTTCATGGGCAATGCCATGTTCTACGGCTGCCGTTCGCTGTCGAGCGTCACCCTCCCGTCCAGTGTGCGCGTGATGGAGGGCACCACATTCTATCTGTGCAGCGGCTTGCAGTCGCTCACCCTCTCGGCCGGCGTGGAGGAAATCGGGCCGGGCATCACGGTGGGCACCACATCGCTGAACGCCATCCAAATCGACCCGGCCAACACACACTACGCGGTGCAGGACGGCTGGCTCTACGGCAGCGACCTCAAGCGGTTGGTAGCCATTCCAGGTGCCGCGACGAGCGTTCTCACCATCCCCACCGGGGTCACCAGCATCGGCTCGCAGGCCGGCCGTCGCCTGGCCATCACCGAGCTGGTCACCCAGGCCGGCCTGAAAACCCTTGAGAGCGCAGCATTCATGCAGTGCGGATCGCTTCAAAAGGTGGTGTTGAGCAACACGGTCGAGATGCTTGAGAGCAACGCCTTTGCCAGCTGCACGGCCATCACCGAGGTCACCTCGCTCAACCGCGTGCCGCCCACGGGTGGTGTGTTTAGCGACGAGGTGTGTGCCGCTGCCACGCTGCGCGTGCCGCGCGGCTCGCTCGCCGCCTACCAGGCCGACGAGAACTGGACCCGGTTCCAGAACATCGAGGAGATTGATGTGGAAGAGCCCGGCGTGCCCGGCGACCTCACCGGCGACGGCGCAGTGGATGTGGAGGACGTGAATGCCATCATCAACCTGATTCTTGAAAAAATCACCGCCGACCAGCTTGCCGGCAACACCGACATCAACGGCGACGGAGACACCGACATCGCCGACGTGAACGAAATCATCAACATGGTTCTCATGCAATGAGCGCCCAAGCCCGCAAACAAGCAACGGCTGCCGGCACGAAAAGTGCTGGCAGCCGTTGCTTGTGCTTGGCCCGCTATCACGGGCAAGAAGTCATTCCTTGGCGCGTGTGTCCTCGGAATAGCTGATTCGCGTGTGATAGAAAGCCCGCAGTCGCTCAACAAACACTTGCTTGACAATTCCCACGTCGCGGAAACTGATGGGAGCCTCGGTGAAGAGTCCCTCGTTCATTTGGGCGGTGACGATGCGTTCCACCATTTCGGCGATGGTGTCGTCGTTGAACACCTTGAGGCTCTTGGCTGCCGCCTCGCAGGCATCGGCCATCATCAGGATGGCCGCCTCCTTGGTCTGGGGGTTCGGTCCTGGATAGGTAAAGGGTGCGGGGTCGACGGCATCGTCGGCACCAGCTGCCTGGCAAGCCTTGTTATAGAAATACTTCACCCTGCCCTTGCCATGGTGCTGGGCGATGAGGTCGCACAGCACCTGGGGCAGCCGCGCACGGTCGGCGCGTTTCAGCCCATCGGTCACATGGCGGATAATGATGCCGGCGCTCTGCTCGGGCGCAAGGTTGTCGTGCGGATTCACCCCGCTCTGGTTTTCGGTGAAGAAAGCCGGGTTGTCGATTTTGCCGATGTCGTGATATAAAGCGCCGGCCCGCACCAGCTGCGAGCGGGCACCAATCTTGAGTGCGGCCTCCTGGGCAATATTGGCCACTTGCAGCACATGCTGGAAGGTGCCCGGGCATTTCTCGGCCAGCTCACGCAGTGTGCGGTTGTTGATGTCGCACAGCTCCACAAGGGTCACGGTGCTGGTGAAGCCAAAGAATTTCTCGACAATGAAGATACCAAAGTAGGCAAACGAAAGCATCACGCAGTTGGTGCCGAATCGCACCCACATCTGCCAGCTGGTGGCAATAGACCTCAGGGTGCGCTCCTCGACAGTTTCAAGTGCGGTATATCCCACACAGTAGGCCAGGAAGATGAACAGCGCGCACTTCACGAGCTGCGAGCGCTGGGTAAGTTCTTGCATCGAAGCAATGGCAATGCCTCCCGCGAGGAACTGCAAGATAATAAAATCGGCCGGGTCGCTCACCGCCAGCGAGCAGATGAGCACCACAATCATGTGGACGAAAAAGGCCGTTCGCGTGTCCATGAACGAGGTGATGATGATGGGCACCATGGCAAATGGAATCACATGGAGCATTTGCGGCCTCCAGCGCACAATCACAATCACCGCCGCCGTGAACAGCACAATCAGCGTGAGCAAAAACACGATGGACTTCAACTGCTGATAGATGCGGGGCCTGATGAGCAGCATAAAGATGTAGAAAGCAATCATCAGAATCGTCACCACCGCCACGCGTCCGGCCCAGGGGAACCCGTGCTCGGGGCTCTCGCTGGTGCGCTTATCCACCTCGGCAAAGTAAGTGTCGAGATACTTGGCAATTTGACTGGTGACGATGGCTCCGTCTTTAACAATTGTGTCGCCAGCCGAGAACTCCCCCCTCATGTCGATAACCCCCTTCACCTGGTTGTCGATGATGATGGAGTCCTTCTTCTTGTCAGCAATCAGGTTTGGCAGCAGGTAATTCTCGATGTGCAAGCTGCGCAAGAGCGTCCTCTGCCCCGTGACGGAATCGAGCCATTCGTAAGCACTTGTGCACGAAAACAAGTTGTCGGTGGGCTTTCGTTCCATTTCGTCGTCATTCACTTCGATGCGAATGTCGCCCAGCGTAGCTTGCTGGATTCGGTCATAGGTCTTGTCGTCGACAATGCACGTGTCGTAGATTTCATACACCCTGCGTTTAATCAACCACTTGATGTCCTGTGGCACACCGGCCATGCTGTCGAGCACAGCATTCAGCTTGGTGGTTTGCTCAACAACCATGGTGTTGTCGCGCTTGAAAACGGGCACGTGCTCGTTTCGCACACTGTCGGTGATGTGCTTCAGGGTCTCGTCGTCGGGTTCCTTGGCCACCCGCACGGTAGCACACACGGCCCGGTGCTGCCAGGGCTGGTTCAGCACATAGGAGCGGTCGGCTTTCTGCTCGGCCGTCCTCGGCAGCGTGACCGCGATGATGGCCACAGCCACAAGGAGCAATAGAATAATGAGTATGTGATGAGTTTTGGAGGTCGTTAATTTCATGATGTGAGTGAGTTTGTTATCAGTTGATTCGCACTGCAGTGCCTACGCCTTTCACTTTCTTGAGCCGCTTGCACAGGTTGGCAATCACGGTAGCGTCCTCAATGAGGACATCGAGGTCGCAGCGAAACACCCCCTGGTCGGCGCGGATATTCAGGCTGCGCAAGTAGATGGCCATGTTGGTGGAGATGATATAGATGATTTCTTGCAGTATCCCCATGCGGTCGATTCCCTCGACATATACCGAGGCCGGGAACTTGCGTCCGGTGCCTGCCCAGGTGGTTTGCACCAGTCGTCCTCCCTGGCCGGCCTTGAGCAGCATGGCGGTGGGGCACTCTCGCTTGTGAACCACCACGCGCCCCTCGTCGTCGATGCACCCCAGCACGTCGTCGCCGGGTATGGGGCTGCAGCAAGGGGCAATCAGGTAATTGCTCACGCCATCGGTGGTTCGCAGCTCATAGATTTCGCGTGTGTCGATGTCGTGCTGTTGCGCGTCGGCCCCGTCTTTGCCCTTGGCCGGTGCAAAGGGGTTTCGCCAAAAGCGGTCGAGCAGGCTGGTTGACTGCTGTGGCCGCACCTTGCGCAGCAGCTGGTCGCTCACCGCAATCTCGCCGTTGCCAATCATGAACAGCAGCTCGTCCTTGCCCGCCACATGCTCGGTGTTGACAATGCGCATTAGCGTGTCGCTGTTCATCTCGATGCCATTAGCCATGAGCCAGTTGCGCAGCTTGCTCTCGCCCTCGTTGATGATTGCCCGCCTCCGATGGCGCAGTGCGGCACGCAAGCGCGTCTTGCCGCGGGCGGTGACCAGGAACTTCTCCCATTCGGGCTTTGGCTGCTGGCTGTGCGAGGTGAGCACCTCCACCTGGTCGCCGTTGTTGAGGCGCTGCGACAGGGGCACCAGCTTGTGGTTCACCTTGCCGGCGATGCAGTGGGTGCCAATCTCGCTGTGCAGCGTGAACGCCATGTCGAGCACGGTGGCATCCTTGGGCAGGCGCATGAGGTCGCCCTTGGGGGTGAACACCTGGATTTCGCTTGCAAACAGGTTGAGCTTTATGGTGTCGAGGAAATCGAGGGCGTTGGGCTCGGGGTTCTTGAGGATGTCCTGCACGGTTTGCAGCCAGCCGGTGAGTGCGCTGTCCTCGGCCTCGGAGCCGATTTTGTATTTCCAGTGAGCCGCCAGGCCATGCTCGTCCACATCGTCCATGCGCTGGCTGCGGATTTGCACCTCCACCCAGTTGCCATCGGGGCCCATGACGGTCACGTGCAGCGCCCGGTAGCCGTTGGCCTTGGGGTTCACGACCCAGTCGCGCAGGCGGCCTGTGTGGAACTTGTTGGGATAGGCGGCAGCAATGGCGTTGTAGATGTCCCAGCACATTCCGGCCTCGCGGGTGTCGTCGGGACACTCAAACACAATGCGGGCGGCATAGAGGTCGTAGACTTCCTCAAAGGGCACATGCTTGCGCTCCATCTTTTTCCAAATCGAGTAGCACGACTTCACACGTGCCTTAAACTCGTAGCGAAGCCCCATTTGGTCGAGGCGCTCGCGGATGGGTGCGGCAAAGTGGTTGAACACCTGGTTGCGCTGCGTGGCGGTGGAGGCAATCTTCTGCTCGATTTGGCGGTACACCTCGGGGTGCTCGTATTTGAAACTGAGGTCTTCCAGCTCGGTCTTGATGGCAAACAACCCCAGGCGGTGTGCCAGCGGAGCGTAGAGGTAGAGCGTTTCGCCGGCAATCTTGTACTGCTTTTGCGGCGGCATCGAGGCCAGCGTGCGCATATTGTGTAGGCGGTCGGCCATCTTGATGAGCACCACCCTGATGTCGTCGCCCATGGTGAGCAGCAGCTTTCGCACGTTCTCGGCCTGGGTGCTGGTCATGTCGGCGAAGATGCCGCCCGAAATCTTGGTCAGCCCATCAACAATGCGCGCCACCTTGCCGCCAAACTGTGCCTCGATGTCCTCGACGGTATAGTCGGTGTCCTCGACCACGTCGTGCAGCAACGCCGAGCAAATGCTTGTTGAGCCCAGCCCGATTTCCTGGCTCACAATAGTGGCCACGGCAATCGGGTGCATGATGTAGGGCTCGCCCGAGCGTCGGCGCACCCCCTGGTGGGCCTGGCGCGCAAAGGCAAAGGCCCGCTTGATGACCTCGGTCTTCTGGCGGTGATTGCTGTGGATATACCCATCAAGCAGCGCCTCAAAGGCACTGTCAATCATTCGGGTTTCCTCCTCGCTCGACAGCTTGTTGCTCTCGCTATTCATGGCTCTCGGCAACGACACATTAATGATTCAAAATGCGAAATTACTACTTTTTGCGCATTGACAAGCAAATGTGGCAAGAATTTTTTGGCCTGAACGGAAAAAGCCGTCACAAAAGCCGTCATGCGCAGTTACTGCGGAGGCAGATTTTTAGTAACTTTTGTCGGTTTCGGTCTTGGGGATTGGAATAATCTTTGTACCTTTGCAGCGAAAAACAGCAATTGACAACAAGGATGTTGATTTTGCTTGACGAAACAGACCGCTTGGTTGCTTTGTATCGTTCACGATATGAGGCAATTAGCGGTCACTCTTTTATCTACACCCCCACCCTGCCCCCGTGGCCGTGAGGGGTGTGACCTCTTGTATCGTGTGACTTATTAACTGATTTGTTTAATTAATAACTAACTGTAATGTTTAAACGACTACATTTCCTGTCATTCTTAGCGATGGTGCTATTTGCCATCGGCATGAATGCGCAAGTGACCACCTCGGCGTTGTCGGTGAGAGTGACCGATGACAACGAGGAGGGGCTGATTGGTGCCACAGTGCGTGCCACCCACCTGCCTTCGGGAACCAACTACCACGCGTCGTCGAACCTTCAGGGCATGGCCTACATTCAGGGTATGCGCCCCGGCGGCCCCTACCGCGTGGAGGTGAGCTATGTGGGCTTTGAGAAGCGCACCGTCGAGGGCGTGATTCTCGAGCTGGGCAACACCTACAACCTGAGTGTGCACCTGAGCACCGCCGCCAGCCTGCTCGGCGAGGTGGAGGTGGTGGGCAAAGGCTCGAAATTCAGCAACGAGAAGATGGGTGCCACAACCAACATCACCAGCGCACAGCTTGCTGCGTTGCCCACGGTGACGCGCAACCTCACCGACGCCACGCGCCTGTCGCCCTACGGCGGCAACGGCATGAGCTTTGCCGGCACCGACGGCCGCACGTCGAACTTCACCGTCGACGGCGCCAACTTCAACAACAACTTCGGCCTTAACGACGGGCTGCCCGGCGGCGGCAACCCCATCAGCATCGAGGCTATCGAGGAGATGCAGGTGGTGATTTCGCCCTACGACGTGCGCCAGACCAACTTCATTGGCGGCGGCGTGAACGCCATCACCAAGAGCGGAACGAACACTTTCAAGGGGAGCGCCTACTTCTTCCACCGCAACGAGAACATGCGCGGCGACGCCGTGGAGCGCGTGCAGATTGGCCAGGCTCGCGAGAAGAGCCAGTACACCACCTGGGGCCTTAGCCTGGGCGGACCAATCATCAAGGACAAGCTCTTCTTCTTCGTCAACGGCGAGATGACCAAGCACCCCACCATCACCAACACCTGGGTGGCCTCGACCGACGGCGTGGCCGTTCCCGACCGATATATTTCGCGCACCTCGCTGGCCGACCTGAAAACCGCCAGCGACTATGTGCGCACCAAATATGGCTACGACACGGGGTCCTATACCAGCTTCCCCGCCGACGAGAAGAACAACAAACTGCTCGTGCGCTTGGACTGGAACATCAACACGATGCACCACCTGGCCCTGCGCTACAACTACACCAAGAACTTCTATTGGCAGAACCCCAACGCGTCGTCGATGGACGGCGGAAGCCGAATGCCCAATGCGCGCATGTCGCAGAAGTCGTTCTCCTTTGCCAACTCGATGTACAGCATGGACAACCTGGTGCACTCGTTCTCGCTGGACCTGAACAGCCGGTTGGGCGACAACCTGTCGAACCAGTTCCTGGCCACGTTCTCTAAACTTGACGATGTGCGCGGCAGCAACTCGACCGAGTTCCCGTTCATCGACATCACCATGACCGATGCCGAGGGCAACCGCGACAACTACATGGCCCTGGGCTACGAGCTGTTCACCTGGAACAACGGCGTGCACAACACGGTGTGGAACGTGCGCGACGACATCACCTACTACATGGGCCGCCACAAAATCATGGGTGGCCTGAGCTTTGAGCACCAGATGGCCGACAACGCCTATATGCGCAACGGCACGGGCTACTACCGCTACAACAGCCTGAACGACTTCCTCACCGGTGCCGCCCCCGAGGTGGTGTGCCTCACCTACGGCTACGATGGCGAGAGCAACCCCGCCGCACGCGTGCAGTTCAACAAGCTCGGCATCTACGGCCAGGACGAGTGGAACATCAGCGACCGCTTCAAGCTCACCGCCGGCCTGCGCATCGACGGGCTGTTCTTCAACAACGGCGACCTGATGACCAACGGCGTGCGCACCATCGAGAACCTCTACGACAACAATGGCAATGTGCTCGACGGCATCACGGTGTATGACAAAAACGGCAACCAGGTCACCCAGCGGGGTGCCTATCCGCTCTACAACAGCCCCGACCCGGCCACCCGCGAGCTCGTGCGCAGCGGCATCCTGGGCCTGGACTACTCTGGCGGCCGATACATCGACACCGGCAAGTGGCCCTCGGCCAACGTGATTTTCCAGCCCCGCGTGGGCTTCTCGTGGGACGTGCTGGGCGACAAGACGCTGAAGCTGCGCGGCGGAACGGGCTTGTTCTCGGGCCGACTGCCCCTGGTGTTCTTCACCAACATGCCCACCAACAGCGGAATGGTGCAGTACCAAGCCCAGCTCAACAGCCGCAACACCGACATGAGCCAGTTTGCCGGCGGACTGGTGACCGACGCCAACGGCCACGCCACCATCGACGCCCTGAAGAACAAGCTCTTCGACCTGGGCTACCCCTCGACGGTAACTCCCCAGGACGGCTCTGTGCCCAGCTCCATCTCGGCTGTGGACCCGAAGTTCAAGATGCCGCAGGAGTGGAAATCGTCGCTGGCCATCGACTACACGCTGCCGGTGAAGTTCCCGTTCACCGTCACCGCCGAGGCCATTGTCAACAAGACCGTGAATGGCGTGACCATCAGCGACTGGAGCATGAACAACGTGGGCAGCTTTGTGCGCTTCAATGGTGCCGACAACCGTCCCATCTACCCGACCGACTTCCGCACAGGCACCAAGGCATTCGTGCTTGAGAACACCAGCAAGGGCTACGGCTGGAGCGCCAACGTGACGCTGAACGCCCGCCCGGTGGACTGGCTGAGCCTGATGGCCTCCTACACCCATGTGGTGCGCAAGGAGCTCACCGGCATGCCCGGCTCGGCAGCCGAGAGCGCGTTCACCTATGTGCCCACCGTGGAGGGACCCAACTACATCAAGCTGCACAACTCGCAGTATGTGACCCCCGACCGCGTTGTGCTCTCGGCCATCGGCCATGACCGCAGCGGCAACCACTACGGCCTGGTGTACGAGGCTTGGCGCGGCGGCTACAACTACAGCTATATGCTGGCCAACGACATGAACGGCGACGGCTACAACTACGACGCCCTGTATGTTCCCACCGATGCCGAGGTGGGCTATTACGACGCCAACGGCACACTCCAGGGCGGCAAGGAGTTCCGCTTTGTGAGCGCCGACGACCAGCAGCGCTTTATGGACTATGTGCACAACAGCAGCTACCTGAGCAACCAGCAGGGCAAGTATGCCGAGGCCTACAGCCTCTACAACCCGTGGGTGCACCGCTTCGACCTGAGCTACAAGCACGACTTCAGCCTGAACGTGGCCGGTGCCAAGCACACCCTGCAGTTGAGCTTCGACATCAAGAACGTGATGAACCTGTTCAACTCCAGCTGGGGCGTGAGCAAGTACCTCAACCCCGAAATCGGCAGCGACGCACGCATCTTGAAGTATGAGGGTGTCGATGCCCAGGGCTACGCCACCTTCTCCACCCCGTCGAGCATCAACGGCGACACCAAGACCTTTGTGCCCAACAAGGCCATCGGTCAGTGCTGGAACGCCTCGATAGGAATCAAGTATATATTTAATTAATTTACGATTGACTATTAATTATTAATGATTAATGAGTAATGAGTAATTATTAATTAGTTACAATGATTTTCGATTTATGATTTATGAGTTAAAAGTTATGAGTTAAAATTTCTTAGTTAAGATTTATGAG
>JAFSYB010000072.1 GCA_017443765.1 Muribaculaceae bacterium
CAAGGCCATCAGAACTCTGAAAAACGGGCGAAGGGCCTTCTCCTACTTTAAGTATGGACTTGATGAAATCACATGCTATCTGCTTAAAGGTAAGAAATACAGCAATTTCGACATCTTTAAAATTTTGTCATGTACTTAATTCTGGGTCATTAACAGTACATGCAGACATTACTAGCATATACTGTGTGTCCATTTGAGTTAAACCATTGTAATAGAGATATTCAAAACCCTCCGTAAAGTTGTCTCTGTATTTTCGAATGAAATACACTCTGAACTATCCAATGGTTGTGAACGAAACCGACACACATTATGAGGTGGTGATTTACGATTTCAACAGTCCGAATATTTATCCCAGTGGTTACCTTGCCCCCTTCGCAGACACGGAAATTGACGGAGATCTGCTTCGTGTGTATGCGGAAAAATATGGTGATGATTACCTTAATATCCTTGTGGAAGGCTATGGCATGATGGCTCGTATGAAAGGCGGCAACACAGGCGGCGATTTGCTATCTCCGCGTCTAAAGGGTGGCGGCGGCAGAGGAGGCAACATCCCATTTAGCATCTATTATGTGCGCAACCAGAATGGTGATGTCCTGCTCTACGACAGCTCATACAAAGTGTGGACAGCCGATGACGAGTGCATTGAGCTGGGCGACCCCTACGACATCGACTTCGATGGCAGTTTCGACATCGGCGACATCAATCGGCTCATCAACATCATGCTGCACAAGCAAAGCGATGACCCCTACAAGTCGGCCGATGTGAACTTTGACCATGCCGTCGACATCGAGGATCTGAACATGTACTTGAACCGCATGCTCTCGGGTGTGAAAGCCGTCGACGTGAACTCGCTGCTCGTGCCCAAGGCGGAGTGAGTGCAAATGGCTCTGTGACGAATCGTGTGGGGTGATTCGACTAAAAGGCCACAAGGAGCAAAAGAATGTGAACAGCGGGTCGCGGATCTACTCTTGCGGCAGCAAGGCGGTGATTTCGGCCTGGTCGTAGTCTCCGAACCATTCGCGGAGCTTTTCCTCGGCTTGCCGCTTGATTTCGGGGGTGATGTGATTGCCCACAGTGTAGATGGCCCATGCCAGGGCGGCGAGGTCGTCGGTAAACCCGAGGGCAACAATGGGGTCGGGAATGAGGTCGGCTGGCAAAATGAAGTAGCCCAGCGCACCGTAGATTTTCATTTTGAGGGTCAACGGCACGTCAGGGTCGCGTGTGACGTAGTAGAGCAGCAGCGCGGCGTATACCACCTTGACACCGGCTTTGCGGGCCACACGCTTGAGCTTCTCCCACAGTCTCGATTCATTGAACTGGCTGCGGTAGGCGTCAAAGTCAATAATTTTGTGATTTTCCATTTTCTCGGTAGTTGCGGCTGGCAAAATTACAACAATAATTTGTAATGGTCAAGCGCGTGGGCATTTTTGTGGTTTTCAAGCAGCGGACCGCCCCCTCTCTATACACTGGCCAGCTGTAGCACGGCGGCGGTGAAGTCGGGCGAGGCCATGTCCCAGGGCAGCCAGTGGATGGGAGTGCCGCGGCGTTCCATGCCTCGGAACCAGGTCATCTGCCGCTTGGCAAACTGGTGGATGGCGATTTCGAGCTCGTCGTGCATCTCCTGGTAGGTGAGCTGGCCAATCACGTGGCGGGTGATGAACTTGTATTCCAGTCCGTAGTAAATCAGGTCGTCGGCGGGAATGCCGCTGTCGAGCAACCGCCGCACTTCGTCGACCATGCCAGCTTGCAGTCGTGCATCGAGCCGCTCGCTGATGCGCCGTCGGCGCGTTTCGCGGTCAATCATCACGCCCACCACCAGGGCATCGTTCATCGGGTGCGGCTCGGTGAGGGCCTTGAGGTGCGGGTGCTCGTGGTAGTAGGTGGCAATCTCGATGGCGCGTATGGCGCGTGCCGGGGTGTCGATGTCGCTGTTTTTGCGCAGCGTTTTCATCGTGGCCAGCAGGGCAGCCAGCTCGTCGAGCGGCTTGCCGTGCAGGGCGGCACGCAGGGCGGGGTTCTCGGGTACGGGCGGCAGCTGGATGCCTTTGAGCACGCTTTCGACATACATTCCCGTGCCGCCGCACACGATGGGTTGTCGGCCTCGCGAGCGGATGTCGGCCAGCACGGTGGCGAAGTCGCGCAAGTATTCATACAGGTTGTATTTGTAGCCAGCCGGGCAGATGTCGATCAAATGGTAAGGCACATCGCCGTATTCGTACAGGTCCTTGCCTGTCCCCAGGTCCATGCCGCGGTAGAGCTGCCGCGAGTCGGCGCTGATGATTTCGCCGTTGGTGGCGCGAGCCAAAGCCACGGCACGGGCGGTTTTCCCCGATGCCGTGGGGCCAGTGATGACAATTAGGGGTGTGTGGAGTCTGCGCCCCTCCCGAGGATGTGTTTCGCCATCAAACCCAGCCATTTCAGTTCTCGTCTCCGGATTATTCATATTTCATTACTCGCAGCTCGCAGCTCGTAGCTCGTAGCTTCTTCGTAACTCACTTCAGCTTTCGGTCGAAGAAGTTCAGCACGCGCTGGTAGAGGGGTTCGCGCACACCGCAGCCGTTGATGGAGTGGTTCATGTTGGGATACACCATCATCTCGAATTGCGACTTTTGGCCATGGAGTTTGGCAATGTACTGCATGGAGTTGATGATGTGCACGTTGTCGTCGGCACTGCCGAACATGATGAGCAAATCGCCTTTTAGGTCGTCCATGCGCGAGAGCGGTGCGCTGCGGTCGTATCCGTCGGCATTCTCCTGCGGAGTGCGCATGAATCGCTCGGCATAGATGGTGTCGTAGAACCGCCAGCTGGTCACCGGGGCTATCGACACGCCGGCGGCAAAGGGGTGTCCGGGTTCGGACAGCGCCATGAGTGTCATGTAGCCGCCGTAGCTCCACCCCCAGATGCCGATGTGGTCGGCATCCACCCAGGGCTGCGCGGCTATGTGGCGTGCAGCCGCCACCTGGTCGATGGTCTCGTAGTGGCCCAGATTTTGGTAGGTGACGCTCTCAAACGCCTTGCCGCGTGCGCCGGTGCCGCGACCATCAAAGCAGGCCACGATGTAGCCCTGCATGGCGAACCAGTTCTCCCAGTCCACCTTCCAACTATTGAGCACCTGCTGTGAGCCGGGGCCGCTGTATTGCGACATAATCACAGGGTATTTCTTTTCGGGGTCAAAGTTGGCGGGTTTGATGATGTAGCCGTTGAGTGTGTATCCGTCGCTTTGGCAAGTCACGAACTCGCGCTGCGGCACATCGGGAACGAGGTAGCGCGAGGCATATTTCTCATTCATTTCCAACGAGCGCAGCTGGCGTCGGTCGCTCGTGCGCACGACGCGGTATTGCGGCGGTGTGGTGGCGTTGCTGAACGTGTGGATATAGTAGGCAAAGTCGCTGCTGAAGGCTGCCCGGTTTGAGCCTTCGCGGCTTTCCACGTCGCGCACGCGGCCCTTGCTGTCCACGCTGCGCACCACGCGGTTGAGCGGTCCGTGCGTGCATTGGTAGAAGAAGAGGCCGCGCTTGGAGTCGTGGCCATAGTAGGCCGTCACGGGTTCCTCGCCGGTGGTGAGCTGCCGCATGAGCTGTCCGTTGTCGAGGTTGTACTGGTAGAGCTGGCTGTAGCCGCTGCGCTCGCTGGGAATGACCAGGAAGCGGTCGGTGTAGGTCACCGAGCGCGCCAGCTCGCTGTCGATCCAGGTGTCGCTCGTGTCGCGATATACCTCGGCAAGGTGCTGGTCGGCGGGGTTCATGCGATAGATGTGCAGGTCGTTCTGCGTTCGGTTGAGCGTCATCACCATCAGCGCGTCGTTGCGGGCAAAGGCCAGGTGGGGAATGTAGTCCCACTGGCGGTCGAGTGTGCGCACGGCGCCGGTACCCATGTCGCACGTCACCACGTTCACCACCGAGTTCGGCTCGCCGGCCACGGGGTATTTGTAGTCGAACGACCCGGGATAGAGCGCGTAGTCGCTGTTGGCCTTGCAGTCGCCCTCGTACATCGTCATCGAGTACATGGGCACTTGGCTCTCGTCCCAGCGAATGAATGCCAGCGTGCGGCTGTCGGGCGACCAGGTGAACGAGTTCAGGATGCCGAACTCCTCCTGATAAACCCAGTCGGGCACGCCGTAGATGACCTTGTTTTTCTCGCCGTCGTGGGTGAGCTGCGTGGTGGTGCCGGTGGCGAGGTCGAGCGTGTAGGCGTTGTTGGCCTTGACGTAGGCCACGCGGCAGCCGTCGGGCGACAGGGTGGCGATTTCCTCGCCGCCATCGGCGGTTACTTTCGTGAGCTGGCCACTGGCGCGGTCGAGCACGTAATAGTCGGCAGTGAACGAGTGGCGGTAGATGGACTCGCTGGCCGTCCACAGCAGGATGCGCTGCTCATCGCCACTTATCTCGTAGCCGTCCCATTGCTGCACCGCGCAGCCCTGCAGCTCGTCGGTGCGCAGCACGGCAGTGGCCATCGACGTGCCGTAGTCGATGCGGTCGATGTCGCGCCCATTGTCGCTGATTTGGTAGTAGTGGCTGCCATCGGTGGCCGGCTGCACGGCTCCGATGCCCGCCGGACGCACAGGCGACAATACAAAGTCGCCAATCTCCCAGGCTCCAGCCTGCAGTGCCGCACAGGCGGCGAGTATTATCATTGTCGGTTTCATCATCTGTTGTCGGTTGAAAATGATTAGCATTTATTGAGTGAGTTGTTGAATCCATTGAATGGCATCTTCGAGCGGTGTAGCCGTGGTGACGTCGGGCACGATGGGGTCGTCGCAGAACACCTCGCCCGTGCGTGCCACGTCGCGTCCCATGGTGAGCAGCATCTGTGAGCCGTCGGCAAGCGTGAAGGTGCTGTTGCCCGAGGCATATCCCGCTGTGGGTGTCCCGAAGGAATGCGTGTTGGCGAGACCCCGGAAGGCGAGCAGGGTGGCTTCGCCAGCGCTGGCTGTGTTCGTGCTGGTGAGGAGGGCCACCGGACACTGGATGCCTGGCGATGCCGACACGCCCACCGATCGCAGCACGTAGGCTGCTGTCACCACGTTGTCGCCCTGCCGCGTGCGGAAAGTGAGCAGCTCGCTGCTGGGCAGGAACGGGTGCACAGCGGCAAGCATGGGATACATGTTGCCGCCGTTGTTGCTGCGCAGGTCGATAATCACGCCTGGCACATTCGTGCGGCCAGAGAGCGCGTTGAGTACCGAGGTGGCATATTCCCGCCCCGCGTCGCTGGTGCCCAGAAACCCTGGTAGCGTGATGACCACAATGTTGCCTGTGGTGGACACCGACGGTTTATGGGTGTAATATGTGTTTTGGATGGCCTCCCGCTGTTCGGGGGTCCACAGCTGTGAGTGCTTGCCGCCAGCCACAGCCAGTGCCTGCCTGATGATTGTGTGTGCCTCGTCGTAGCTGTGCGGCGCGGCATCGAGTGCCTGCCTGCGCGCATCCTCCCAAGCGGCCCCCTCGGCCAGCAGGCCGTATTGGTCCATGAGGTCAACGGCTGCGGCCACGTAGTCCTTGTAATCCTGGTCATTGGGAATGAGCTGCTTTATCCACTCCCGGGCCGACGGCAGTGGGGTGTAGGTTTGGATGCCGGGGTCGATGGGCTCCTCGCCAAATTCCTTTCCCGTTGTGGTCACATAATTTCCCGTAGTGAGCCATAGGTGTGAGCCGTTGTCGAGCGGGAATGCCTCGTTGACGGCGGCATAACCCGCAGTGCGCGAGCCGAACTGTTTTGCCTGGTCAACCCCGGCGAAACTGAGCAGCACGGCCTCGCCGGCACAGTGGGTGCTGGTGCTGGTAAGCAAGGCCACCGGGCACTTGATGGGTGCACTGGCATGAACCCCCTCAACGTGCGCCACAATGCTCTCGACGGTGATGGGTGTTACGCCCTGGCGACTGCGAATGTTGAGCACGGTGCCGGCGGGAAGGAAGCGGTGTACGGCGGCAAGCAACGGGAATGGGTCTTCGCCCTGCGTCTCGGTCAGGTCGATGATCACGCCTGACACTTGCTCGGGCAGGACATCGAGCACGGCGTGGGCATAGGCGGTGGCCTGCTCGCGGGTGCCGTGGAAAGTGGGCAGGCTAATCAGCCACACTCCATTGTCATCGCAGCTGACGGTGGGCAGGCTCTGCTCTCCGCCCGCACTGCCGGGCAGGGGCTGGCCCGCGCTAATCAGCGAGGAGTGACGTCCGCCTGCCACATGAACGGCCTTGCTGATGAGTTCCTGTGCCTCGCTCTCGCTGCCGGGCTCGGCCTCGAGCGCATCGCGCCGTGCCAGCGTCCAGCTGGTTCCTGAGGCATAGAGGCCATGCGCGTCCATGACATCGACAGCTTGCTGCACAAGGCTCTTGTGCGCGGTGTTGTCGACAGAATCTGAGCAGGATACTAACAGCCACACAGCTGACAACAGCAAGGGGAGAATCGATATGCGTTTCATTGTTTTGTGGTCTGAGGAGTGGTTAATCGTTTGCTGTGCCGGTTTGTAATTTTTTTGCAAAAATACGCCAAATTTCGGAGATTGCAAAAATATTTTGCCATTCAATAAGAAAGTGCTACCTTTGCAGCCCACTGATTACCAAACTAACCGACGAAAAATGAAACGAGCAATTTGGATTTTAGGTATTGCCCTGTGGGCAATGAGTGTGATTTCGTGCACCTCGCGGCAAAGCAAGCCTCAGGAAGCCGACAGCCCCGAAACAGCTGTTGCCGAAGCCGGCGCCGACACAGTCGATGCCCGCATGGTGGCGTTGGAGGCTTTCTTTGCCGACTCGATAGGGGCGCAATACGCTCCGGGTCAGGTGTGCATCACCTGCCCGCTCATTGTCGATATTGACGAGCAAGACAAGAGCGACGTCAAGGTGTGGGGCAGTTTCTGGGTGTTCAACTACGACGTGGTCGGCGACACGTTGAAGACGGTGTCGGGCGGCAACCACCCAGGGCTGATGCACCTGCGCGAGGCCGGCGACGGCACTTGTCAGGTGGTGGCCTTCGATGCCGTGGGCGACGGCTCGGCGTTCAACCCCACGGCCAAGCGCATCTTTGGCGAACGCTACGAGCAGTTTATGAAAGTCAACGCCGACGACCAGTTGCGCGACTCCACCCGCACGCGAATCATTGCCGACTATGTGGCCAAGCACCACCTGCCCGTGACCATGTACCAGGACTACGGCTGGCCCCCGGTGCAGTTGTAGCAGCCCATATTATTGGAGAAGGGTAGGGGCTATCTTGCTATCTTGGTAATAGCAGGGTTAGAGATTTTGGCGCTATGACGAATGGTATAGTTGAACGCGAGTCCATTAGCCTTCTGACGGAATGACGTCTGCAGGGTCAAGACGGAAAGTCTTGTGATAGAAGACAACCTGAACAACTTGGGACAACGTCATTATATGTCAGTTGTTTTATGTTGTTCGGGTTGTCTTACCATTTCCTATTTCAGCAGAGTTAGACAACAAAGTTACGCGTGGGATTCACTATCAGTTCACCCAAATGGAAAAAATAGGAACAGCTGAAAGGACAATTCATGGCTTGAATATATCGTTTACATTCACGTAAAAAACACATTTTTTAGAATATTTTCCTCTCGCATGACGTGTCTTCCATCATGCTCAATAGCAAGTAAGATGTAATCTCTATTTAGCAATCTTTCCATAATTTGATGTTTGATTCGGTTTTGTATATATCCATGATATAATACCGTTATACTCTAAAAGTAACCATTACCATATTCTTTTTTTGTGGTTTTATTTGTCGCTTTTGAGCCGGTTGTGCATTCGGCACAGCAGTTGGCAGTTTTCGGCAGTGGTTCGTCCGCCCTGCGACCAGGGAGTGATGTGGTCGGCTTCCATGTTAGCCAGCTCGTGGTGGGCACTCTTGCCCTCGCGCTGGCACATGAGGCAGTTGCCCTGCTGGCGTTCGTAGGCGGCACGTTTCATGGCCGGGGTGAATTGCCTGATGCTCAGCGTGCGTTCGTCGCCGTTGAGCACAAAGGGGTAGATGCCGCGCTTGGCGGTCACATCGTCGTCTTGCATGAGTGCGGCCACGCGCCGCTCCAGCTCGGCGGTGTCGAGTGTGGCGGTGCCATAGGCGTCGTAGAGCGCACCCCAATCCACGCTCTTCATCTCACGGCGGTAGGTCACAAAGGTGGCCCGAACCCATTGGATCACTTGCTGGAAATAGAGCCACAGTTCATTGGCGTTGGGGTCGTGCTGGTGGTCGGCCATGTATTGCGCCACGGCACCCTTGCTTTTCCATTTGATGGCTGTTTCAAGATACTCCTGGCGAATCATGTTTCCCGACAGGTAGTCGGCTCCTATGGCGTAGGCCGCACAGCCGCGCTTGCTGAAGTGACGTTTGGCGTCGGTGAGCCACGGGCCAGT
This sequence comes from Muribaculaceae bacterium, assembly GCA_017443765.1. Classification (GTDB taxonomy): domain Bacteria; phylum Bacteroidota; class Bacteroidia; order Bacteroidales; family Muribaculaceae; genus Sodaliphilus. The sequence goes on from JAFSYB010000072.1 coordinate 8,359, forward strand.
GTAGACGGCATTGCGCAGCTCTTGGTCGGTGAGCCGCTCACCGGCGATGTTGATGGTGCGGAACCAGTCGAGCTTCTCGCTGTCGCTGCCCGCGCACCAGTACACCATCAGCCGGTAGTCGAGAATCTGCTCGCGCTCGTCGGGTTGTAGGGTGTGGAAATACCGTTCCCTGATGGAGAAATTGCCCGCCACGTACTCGCAGATGCTCACGGTGCGTTGCTGGCCGTCGAGCACCTCAAGGGTGCCGTCGTCGTTCACAGCCCAATACATCACGTTGAGCGGAAATCCGCGCCGCACCGTGTCAATCACCGCGTCGCGCTGCTTGTCGGCGTAGACAAACTCGCGCTGGTATTTGGGCCTGATGTTCAGCCGCCCGCCATAGCCCACCACGCCCTCCTCGTCGTTGTTCACATAACATGACACCAGTTCTCGAACGGGTATCTCGTGTAACTCGATTCTCATGATTGTTTTAGTTTTCGGATTAGTATTCTTGCGTAAGTCTCTTTTCCATTGATAGTAAAACGCTGACCAAAACGTGGGTTGTCTTGAACATATCGGTCAAGTCCTACAATTTCGAACTGGTCGGGGCAGTAATGGTCCATGAAAGTGATGGGCACGCCCATCACGCCCTCGTAGTCCATGGGGATGTCGGCATAGGCGTTCACGTTGATGGCATCGTAGTTGTCGTATTTCGGGAACTCTTCCGGGGTGTAGTGCTTGTAGAGTACCAGCGGCTCGTGTCGCTGGCGGTAATCGAGGTTGGTGAACCAGCGCACACCCTTCACGCGAATGTACCGCTGTCCGTCCTCGTCGATGCCGCAGCCTGCGGCCTGGAGCGGATAGTCGTCGGGCACGCCAAACTTGCGGTCGCCGCTGTGGATGCTGCATCCCAGCCACATTTGATTCCTCATCAGCAGGGGGAAGGTCTCTTTGTAGGTGATGGCGTTCATGTTGCCGATGATGAGGAACTTTTTTTGATGCTCCACCAGCTGTGCCAGATACTCGCGGAAGAGGCTGAACGGAGGATTGGTGACCACGATGTCGGCCTGGCGCAGCAGTTCGATGCATTCCGGACTGCGAAAGTCGCCATCGCCGCGCAGCGGACGAATGCCTATCTCGTCGGGGTCGATGCTGTGGTTGCCGTTGCGGTCGCCCTCATATTCCAGGCTGATGGCTTGCTCGGCTTGGTTCAGGCTGAACAGGTTCATGTCGCGGCTTTTGTAACACGTGGTGATGAGTTTGCGCAGGCCCAGATGTTCGAAGTTCATGGCGAAATACTTGAAGAAGTTGCTCACGCGCGGGTCGTCGCAGTTGCACAGCACAGTTTTGTCGCGGAACAGCTCGCGGTAGTGGCACACCTCTTTCTCGATGTCGCCAAGCTGGGTGTAGAACTCGTCTTTCTGGTTGCGGTTGGCGGTTTGCAGGCCTCGGTTTTGGCTTTCGTGGGGCATGGCGTTCACGGGGCCGGCGCAGTCCCGCCGCCGGCCATCGTCTCGTTGATAGGGTACAAGGAAGAGGCGTGGGACTGTCGAATGTCACTGTATCGAGGCTCTGGACAGCCTTGGCTTGGTGACAAACGATAGCCCACGCCTCGGTGGCTTATGAAAGGTCCCAGTCATGGGGCGACATAACCACGAGACGTGAGCGTCATCGTCTACTATCCCAAGCCATTGAAATTGTCCAGATTTCGATACGGGATAATATCGTTTAACGCTCTTCGTTAATTCCAGCGATGTTGTTCCGGCGGTGCCGCTGCACCCTGTGTGCCGGAAACTGGGTGCAAAGATAGTGACAATTGCGCAAACGGCAAAAAATGAAGTCTATTTTTTACCGTTTTATTTCTTTATTCCAAATAAAAGGCCACTTCATTAATACAATTCATTCGTGCAATCTTATAATCGGATTTTAAAATTGTATTGTAATTCTTGCAGATTTAAACCATAAAATCCCAGCATTTCACGTAATGGAATCAGTCGGCGGGTGCGTTTTTTCGTAACTCGCTGATTTTTTGTGAAAAAAAACTGGTTTCGCAAAAAGACAGTAATTATGCATTACGTTTTCACGTAATGGTATAGTTGTAACGTCAGACATTGTTATGGCACATCCAGATTGGGCAGTCAAGCATCGTCGCCCGGGTACAGAGTTGAGATGCATACACGGCCGTTACTGCTTGTATGAGTGCAGCAGCGAGTATGACAAGGAGAAGAAACGCAGCGTAAAGAAGACCGGGCGCTATTTGGGCACCATCACCGAGGACGGCGGCTTCAGGGAGTCGCCCAAACGTGCGCTTGAGCGCGAATTGGAGCAGGCGAGGCAGGGCGCGCCGGCCGCGAGCGTGGCAGCGCCGGTGAAGGTCGGGGCAACAAAGGAACTGGGCCTGTCGCGCTTCATCAGCGGCAAGTTCGGCGCATACGTTGACCGCCTGCGCCGGTGCTTCCCCCGCGACTGGCACCGTTTGGTGGCCCTTGCCTACTGCCGTCGGGCCTTCCAGTCCCCGCTCAAGCGCATGGCTGCGGACTTCGGCGACATGAACCGGCTAATCAACCTCATGCTCGGCAAAGTGTGAGTGTATGGTTCAAAAAAATAAGGTGGGATTTCAAAACCCACCTTATTTTTTACTCGACCGGCGAAAACATATCCTTGCCCACGCCGCACACGGGACACGTCCAGTCATCGGGCAAATCCTCAAAAGCGGTTCCGGCAGGAATGCCATTGTCGGGGTCACCCACAGCAGGGTCATACTCATACCCACAAGGGGCGCAAACGTACTTTTTCATAACAACGATTGTTTTTTAGGTTGAATAAAGAATAATTTGCAAAGGTAGTAAAAAACTGACTACAGTGCAAAATCTGAGAGCAATTTTTCATTATTGCTCTCAGATTTCTGCTTATAACAGACAGCAATAACAATCATTTTCAAGGCATGGCGTTTTCTGTCCATCGTCAATAAGTCCATCACCGCCCC
>JAFSYB010000073.1 GCA_017443765.1 Muribaculaceae bacterium
CAAGGCCATCAGAACTCTGAAAAACGGGCGAAGGGCCTTCTCCTACTTTAAGTATGGACTTGATGAAATCACATGCTATCTGCTTAAAGGTAAGAAATACAGCAATTTCGACATCTTTAAAATTTTGTCATGTACTTAACTGATTTAATTACACCCAATTCATCTACAGAGAATACGCGCTTTTCATCAGCGGCAATCACACTTTGCTTATAAAGCATTCCTATTACAACATGAGAGGAATACTCATTATAGGTGTGATCCCTGTTCATGCGTGTATCTCTATTCCTAAAATAGCCCCAATAAGAGCCAAGTGTCAATCCATGAATACTTTTGTCGTTCTCGTAATATGATGATTTGAAATCGACTGCAAAAAAGTGTCCTTCAGAATCCACAAAAGTTAAATCAGGATAATAATTTTGTGACGTAGGCAATTCCAATCTCATGTTATGGAGACGAGCGAACAATTCGAGTTTTGGAATTCAAAGAATCTCGATGATTTTAGAAACAACCTTCGTATTATTGGTTATTGTATAGACATTCTTATCAACATCTATAAAACCCTTGATAATCCAGTCATTATTGGCTGTCTCAAGACAATCCTTATAAGTTCCAACTTCTTCCGTCAGAAGTTTGAGAAAGCCTTCTTTTGTCATAAGTTAAATCGTTTTATGATAGAGCAGCATTACCTCGCTCTCAATTTGCAAAGGTAATTATAATTTCCGAAATAGAGCTCAGCACCTGACGAAAAAATGGTAGTGTGACGTTAAGCAACCTATTTTTAAGTGTTTACGCATCGAGCTGGATGCCACAGTTTTGTGCCTTTGTAAGAAAAAGCGCACTGATTTCTATGAGGGGCTAATTCCAATCTACGGCACAAAGTTAATGATTTGTTTCCAATCTTCAATGAAAAGCTGCATGGAAAAATGAGATTCTATATCGGATAGTATGGGTAGCTTCATGCCATACCGTCTTTTGGTGGCGCGCCTTAAATTCGCCTAATTCGCACAATTCGCATTGAGTGTGAATTACCCCGCAAAACGTTACAGACCCATAATTTTATCATGCATCCTACTCCATTTTGCGTGAAATGCGCACTCACGCACACGCAACGTAAACGCACCCCACAGAATCATGAAGTGCGTTTGAAAAATTATGATGAAGCAAAAAATTGTCAGTTGCTGTTGCCCAATCGGGCTTTCTCGCTCTCGCCGGCTCCGCTGCCGCGCCACTTGCTGCCGGCGGCGTTGAATTTGTACTTCACCGTGACCTCCAGCTCACGCGAGTCGCGATGGCTCTCTTGATACATGTTCCGCAGGCCGTAGCGCAAACGGACGCGCTCCTGCGCGTCGAGCAGGTTGTGGCCGGCCACCTTCACGCTCAGGCGGTCGTTGAAAAACGTCTTGGTCACGCTCACGTCCAGGGTGACGCCGGCTCGTGTCAGCGACACGTTCTCCTGGTCGCCCTTGCTGATGATGTCCAGATTGGCGCTTGCCGTCAACGAGGGCAGGAGCTTGATGTTGTTGTTGAACTGAACCAGGAAGAGCGGCCGTTCCGGACTGATGTACCCAACCGGGGTGGGAATCTTGATCCAGTCTTTGACCATGCCCAACGAGAGCTGCGGCTGGTAGATGCCGAACTGCGGGCTGAAGTTTAGCATCAGGCGCATTTTGTCGCTGTTGGCTATGTTGTCGCGGGTGATCAGGGTGGTTGCCTCGCTGCCGGGCACCTCGCGCCCCACGTTGATGATGGTGTCGGTGGTGTGCCTATATTCCACCATCAGGGTGACCCACTGCCAGCGCGCCATCAGGCCCACTTGGTTGTTGATGGACGGCTTCAGGGCCGGGTTCCCGCTCTCCCAGGTGAACCGGTTGCCGTAGCTCACACTGCCATTCAGCTGCCAATAGTAGGGGCGCTGGATTTTCATGGCATAGTTGAGCATGATTTGCACCGGGCCGGTTTGCGCCGAGAGACCCATGCTGGGGAAGAAGTGGTGGTAGGTGCGGCTCTGCTCGGCCATGCGCGCGCCCATGCTGTAGTAGTCGCTGCACACGTTCTCGTTGCGAAGGCCTATGCGCAGCTGGCCGAATGGTAATGGCCGTGCATACTCCACAAAGAAGGCATAGTTATGTTCCCGCTGTTCGGTAAATGACGATGGCACGATGTTCTCGGGGTTGGAATAGTCGTCGTTGCGGTGGGTGTCGCTCACCTCGCTTCCCGCCTGCAGGTTGCCGCCCAGCAACGGCCACGACAACACCAACTTGCCGGCCACCAACCGGTTGCGCACCACGCTGAGCGCAGTGACGATGCGGCTGTCGCGCTCCTGGCTCACCTCGTCGTTGTACTGACTCTTGCGATCCTTGTAGAACATGTAGTCCACATTCACATCGATGCTGGTCTTGCCCACGCGGCCGTTGTAGTAAGCGTTGAGCGTGTGGGGCATGTTTGATTTGGTGTTATGCTCCACGGTGTTGACCAGGTGGTCGTAGAAATCGCCGTTGGCCGTCACATCAGCGAGCATGCTGCCCCTGTCACGGTTCTTGAACCACCATTTGGTGTCGTATCGCATTCCCATCGAGTGGTTGTCGTTGAGCACATAGTTCACACCCAACGAGCTGTAGATTGACCGCGCAAGGCTTTTGCTTTTCAATTGTTCGTCAAGAATCCACGTGGTATCGGCCTGCACGTCGAAGCGCAAGTAATCATTTTGTCCCCAACGATCCTCGTTGTACCACTCACTGCCGAACACGTCCAGCCCCCCGTGGCGATAGTTCCAGTTCACACCCAGCGCCAGATCCATGTTCTCGCCTTGGTAGTAGCTCGCTTGCGTGCCGAACGAGAAGCCCTCGCCCTGTGGACGTTTGGTCTTGATGAGGATGACCGCCTCCACATCGGCTTTGTACTTCGCGCCGGGGTTGGTAATCAGCTCCACGCGCTGTATGTCCTCACTTTTGATTTGGTCGAGTTCGCTCTTGTTGCGCAGCTCGCGCCCGTTGATGTAGATGAGCGGTGTGCCCTTGCCGAACACCTCGATGCCGTCGGCCTTCTTCTGCACACCGGGCAGGTTCTTCAGCACATCGTTGGCGCTGCCCACCTTGCTCAGCAGGGTGTTCTCCACATCGGTCTTGATGCCCTCGGTGGTGAGCTTGAACACCGGGCGGGCGGCAGTCACCGTCACCTCGCCGAGCGTGGTGATTGCTGGCCGTAGCTGTATCGTGCCCAAGTCTCCCGGCGTTGCAGCGACGCACTTTGTCTCATAGCCAATATATGAGATTTTGACCACGACACTTAAAGGCTCGGCCGAGAGCGAGAACACACCTGAGTCGTCGGTCATTGTGCCCGACACAAAGGCACTGTCGATAGGGCTCAGAAGCACCACATTGGCAAAGGCGAAGGGTTCCCCCTCCTCGTCAACGACCCTTCCAGTAAAATTCGCTGCCACGCCTGTCATTGCCACAGCAAGCAGAATCATGAAAAATTGTATACGTTTCATTGTTGTAACGGTTTTGTTCCGGATTGTGCGAGTGCAAAATTATTGTCATGTTCACGCATTAGACGCACACTAAAGGGTGAATTGTTGCAGCCGGGAAGATTTTTTTGGGGGGGGAGGGCCTCCCCTGACCTCTCCTAAAGGAGGGGAAATGATACCCTCCTCCTAAAGGAAATCAAAATTTCATTTTGTTTGCCATTTATTTGCCATTGCGCTCGGTTTGCACTAATTTTGCAAACTGAAAAGAATAGATTGTTATGGACACGCAGTTAATCTACCCCGTGGGGGAGCAGGATTTCCCCAGTTTGCGCAAGGCGGGCATGGTGTATGTCGACAAGACTGCCCTTATCCACCAATTGGCCTCAAGTGGCAAATATTACTTCCTGAGCCGTCCGCGGCGGTTTGGCAAGTCGCTGCTCATCAGCACGCTCGAGGCCTATTTCCAAGGCCGCAAGGAGCTGTTCCATGGGCTTGCCATCGAGCAACTGGAGCGGGAATGGACGGCCCACCCCGTGCTGCGCCTCGACATGAGCCGGGGGAAAGCCATCTCGGTGCCATTCCTCAATTCGATGCTAAACCGCGTGTTGGAGAGCAATGAATCGCAGTTTGGCCTTTTGAGTAATGTAAACGATGCCCCTGGGACTCGCCTCGACCGGCTGATTGAAACTGCTTACAAACAAACAGGAAAACCTGTGGTGGTGCTGGTCGATGAGTACGACGCGCCCATGCTCGACAGCCAGGACAACCCGGCCCTGCAAGCCGAGATACGCCAAATCATGCGCGATTTCTACAGCCCGCTCAAGGCCCAGGCCGCGCGGCTCAGGTTCGTGTTTTTGACGGGCATCACCAAGTTCTCGCAGCTGAGCATCTTCAGCGAGCTGAA
>JAFSYB010000074.1 GCA_017443765.1 Muribaculaceae bacterium
CAGTGATTTCATTGTTTGAGTGATAATTAGCTGTTAATTTTTTGTTTTAGTATTGTTCGATTCCGCATATTCAAAGATATCGAATGATGAATCGCTTGCGTTTGGCCGCGTTTGTGACGCTGCATTCGGCCTTTTATTCTCTGCCACATCATCAAACAGGCCTTTTTCTTTTATCCTTTCTTTTTTGCTTTTTTGAGTGTAGTCACCCATCGGCCTTTTGCCATTCTTGAAACGGTTCACAATGGTGCTGATGGCTTCGTTGCCAATGTCAACGCCAATCCATTGCCTGTCCAATTCTTCGGCTGCGACAAGTGTGGTTCCTGAACCGGGAAAACAGTCAAGCACAATATCTCCTGGACGGGAGGATGTTTCAATGATGCGCTTGAGCATATCAATGTTTTTCTCGGTGGGATAGCCCGTGATGAGGGTGTTTTGGTTGTTCACATCAAGAAAGTCAAGCCAAATGTCTTGCACAGGAATTCCATTGCTGTTGTCGAGGTAAACTTTCCGTCGTGGATTTCCATTTGAAGACCAATAAATCTCTCCATTGGCATCCATTTCGTCAAGCTTGTCGGGCGTAAATTGCCAGTGTTTGCCTACGGGTGGCATGATTCCTCGCCAAGGTGTGCCAGTAGCCTCGTTACGGGAGCCAGGCGCGAGAATGGGCACTTTCTTATAGCGTCGGCCTGTTGCTTCTTCAATGTATGGATATTCCTTTTCGATTCTTTCCTCACTCCACTGTTCGTAGGGGCGGTTCCACACGGTTTGTTCACTCTTGGAATAAAACAATATATAGTCAGATATATTGCTGTAAGTCTTACGTGTGAAATTCTTGGGCTTGCATTTCTTGCGGGTGATCATTCCCTTGAAATTGCGCATACCGAAAATGTCGTCCATCATTACCTTGACGTGGAATAGCATGTTGCTGTCAAGATGAACATAAATAGAGCCTTCGTCCGACAGCAATTCATGCATCATTTCCAATCGTTTACGCATAAAAGCCAAGTATTCGCTCAACGAGAAACAGTCATCATAGGCATGCTTGAAATCCCTTGTTTCAAAAGCTCCTCCAGTGTTATAGGGAGGGTCTATATAAATTAGCGTAACCTTTCCGCACACATCACTGTCATCGAGAAGTGCGCCGAGTACATCAATGTTATCGGCATGATAAAGTCTCTTAATCCCATCGCCCTTGTGCCATGCCGTTTGCGTGAAGCGGATGTTGTGGCTTGGTTTCAGCCTCCGGTGAGAATCCTGGCTATGGGTTGATGCTACAGGTACAGCCATTCTTTTTACTTTTTAAGCAGCCATGACATTTTAATGCGTTGTGCAAACATTCGTTGAGGATACAATGCTTCAGCTTTGTAATCGGCAAACGTTTTCATGGGAATCCACTGTTTAAAACCTGGGGTGTTGCGAGCTTAGTCGCGGCGAATGGCTTTTTCGGGGTTGAGTTCGGTGATGACGGGCTTGCCCACCTCCTCGGTGGTGATGCGGCGCATCTGCTCCTCGACGCTGTCGATTACGTTCACGATGTAGTCGCCCAGCTTCTCGGCCTCGCAAATCACGTCCATATAGAACACGCCGGCCGAGTAGGGGTATATTTTCGCGTTGATGTTCTCGATGTTCTCGTCGCGGCATTTGTTGCGGTACTCGTTGATTTGCCGCTCCTTGTCGTAGCTGCGTGTGAGGTCGTCGACGGTGACATTGTCCATGTCGCACAGCACGGAGAGCATGTTGCTCATGGCTTCGCTCACAAAGGCAAACATCTTGTCGATGTGCTCGTAGTTGTACTCGCTGAAGTGTGCCTGTGCCTCGCCCTTGCGTAGCAGGGTCTTGGTCAGGTTCTGGCAGCTGTCGCCAATGCTCTCGAGTTCGCTCACGATGTTGAGCATCGTGGCCACGCGCATCTTGGCATCGTAGCTCAACTTGCCGTCCACCACCTGGTTGAGAAACTTCGCGATTTCATATTCCATGCGGTCGCTGATGTCCTCATATTTCTCGACCCGCTGGCACAGCTCGTTGAACTCGTTGCTTCCGATTTTGGTGTGCAGCAGCGTCTTGACCATCCCCAGCATGCGCTCCACGCGCTCGGCCATGAGCACCACCTCTTTCTGAGCCGACAGGATGTTGAGCTCCGACGCGCTCACCAGGCCGGCCGAGATGTACTTGAGCTTGAACTCGGTGTCGTTGTCGGTTTGCTTCGACGGGAACAGGGCCTCGACCGCCTTCACCAGCAGGTTGTAGAACGGCAGAATCACAATCATGCTCACGGTTTTGTCGAGTGTATGGTAGATGGTGAGTCCCCACGACATCGAGGCGATGAGCTGCTGAGTGGATGCCTGCCCCGCCTGCACGGCACTGTAGAGCGCGTTGGGGTCCACCCAGCCGAAAGGCAACGCCTGCGTGACCCAGGCCGACATTCTCACAAAGGGGAAGAACACCACAAACATCCACGTGGCGCTCACCAGGTTGAACAGCACGTGGCTTGCGGCGGCTTTCTTGGCGGCAATGTTACCGCCCAGCGAGGCCAGCACCGGTGTGATGGTGGTGCCCACATTGCTGCCCAGCACCATGGCGCATCCCATCTCGAAGGGTATCCATCCCTTGGTGGCCATGATGAGCACTATCGAGAACGTGGCCGCACTCGACTGGATCACCATGGTGACCAACAAGCCCACGACGTAGAAGAGCAGCATGTGTACAAACGTGGGCGAGGAATACTGCTTGAGTGCCTCGAACACCTCGGGCGACTCTTTCAGGTTAGGCACATTGGCGCTGATGGCTGCCAAGCCCATAAACAGGAACACGAATCCAATCAGGAACTCAGCGATGGACTTATAATGACTCTTTTTGGTGAACAGCATGGGCACAGCGATGGCCAGCAGCGGCAGCGTGAACAGCGAGGTGTCCATCGAAAAACCAAAAAAGGCCACAATCCATGTGGTGAACGTGGAGCCGATGTTGGCACCCAGAATCACGGCCACCGACTCGGCCAGTTTCATAAGCCCCGCATTCACGAAGCTCACCACCATCACGGTGGAAGCGCTGGAGCTTTGGATGAGCGCTGTGATCACGATACCGGTGATGATTCCCATCCATCGGTTGCGGGTCATGGCCGACAGGATTGAGCGCAGTCGGTTGCCGGCAGCTTTTTGCAACCCCTCGCTCATCACCTTCATGCCATAGAGGAACAAGCACACCGCGCCTACCAGCGAAAGAAATTTCACAAATGAGTAATCCATACTGAAAAATCAAGATGTTGTGCTGCAAGGCGGTAACAGTCGCCTTGCCAGATGGTTTTCAATTTCGTTACAAAATTAGTGCAAGCCGAGCGAAAACGCAAATTAATTTGCAGTTTTAACGAAAAAATGGCTGCACATGAGCTGTCGAGCCCGGTGCCAATACATTAGGTGTGTGCATTTTTGCCGGTGTTCAGCCTGATTTCGCGCTCAGTGCCTCGTGGGTGCAAGCGTAGTGAGCGCGACAAATCTTGTCACACGGGTGGCAGCTGCCCTACGGCCTGGAGGATGTCGAGAGCCTGGCTCACGGTGGGCACATCGCCAATGAGCAGCGAGCGGCGGCCGTTCTTCTCGCGGATTTTGCACCGCATGGGGTTGCGTTGCAGGTAGTTGAGAATGCGTCCGAAAGCCGAGCTTTGGTAGTAGGCCACGTTCTCCTGCCCCACGAAGTAGAGGTACATATCGTGGTCGCGCTCGCCTGCGCGGCCACCGATTTTCTCGCCCACACGCAGGGCGATTTTCTCGATCCCCAGAGCGCGTGCGTGTCGGCGCAGCGGCACGATGCGAATGAGCTCGCGGGCCACGTCGGGCACCGGGCCGAAGCGGTCCACCAAACGTGCCTCGAAGTCGGCCAGCTGCTCGTCGGTTTCCATGCCGTCGAGTTCGCGGTAGAGGGTGATGCGCTCGTTTTCCTGCGGCACGTAGGCGGCGGGCAGCAGCAGCTCCAGGTCGGTGTCGATGGTGCAGTCGTTCACAAAGTCCTGCTGGTCGTTGTCGCCAGTGCTGTCGTCGGCAAAGGTGTCGGCAAACTCCTGCGTGCGCAGCTCCAGGACGGCCTCCTTGAGGATGCGCTGGTAGGTTTCGTAGCCCAGGTCGGCAATGAAGCCGCTCTGCTCGGCGCCGAGCAGGTTTCCGGCACCGCGGATGTCGAGGTCTTGCATGGCGATATTGATGCCGGCGCCCAGGTCGCTGAAGCTCTCGATGGCCTGCAGCCGTCGCCGTGCCATGGGCAAGAGCTGTCCCAGAGCGGGCACGAGCAGGTAGCAGAACGCCTTGCGGTTGCTGCGCCCCACGCGGCCGCGCAACTGGTGCAGCTCGCTCAGGCCAAAGTTCTGCGCGTTGTGGATGATGATGGTGTTCACGTTAGGCATGTCCACGCCGTTCTCGATGATGGTGGTGGCCAGCAGCACGTCGTAGTCGTGTGCGGCAAAGTCGATGATGACCTCTTCGAGCTGTTCGGGCGGCATCTGGCCGTGTCCCACCACCACGCGGGCGTCGGGCACCAGGCGGCGCACCTTGGTCTCGAGGTAGTGCAGGTTCTCGATGCGGTTGCTCACGATGAACACCTGCCCGTTGCGCGAGAGCTCGAAATTCACCGCTTCGTGAATCACGTCGTCGCTCAGGTTGGCGAGCGTGGTGTAGATGGGGTAGCGGTTGGGCGGCGGCGTGTGGATGGTGCTCAGGTCGCGCGCACCCATGACTGAGAATTGCAGCGTGCGTGGGATGGGCGTGGCGCTCATGGTGAGCGTGTCGATGTTCACCTTGAGCTGCCGCAGCCGCTCCTTGACGGCCACGCCAAATTTCTGCTCCTCGTCGATGACCAGCAGCCCCAGGTCGTGGAATTTCACCGTCTTTCCCACCAGCTTGTGTGTGCCGATGATGATGTCGATTTTGCCGTCGGCCAGGTCGGCCAGCACCTGCCTCACCTCCTTGGGCTTGCGTGCGCGGCTCAGGTAGTCCACACGCACGGGGAAGTCGCGCAGCCGCTCGCTGAAGGTGTTGTAGTGCTGGAAGGCGAGCACGGTGGTGGGCACAAGCACGGCGGTCTGCTTGCCGTCGACGGCGGCCTTGAAGGCTGCGCGGATGGCCACCTCGGTCTTGCCGAATCCCACATCGCCGCACACCAGGCGGTCCATGGGGCGCGTGCGCTCCATGTCGGCCTTGACGGCCTGCGTGGCTTTCAGCTGGTCGGGCGTGTCCTCGTAGATGAACGAGGCCTCGAGTTCCTGTTGCAGGTAGCTGTCGGGCGAGAAGGCGAAGCCCTCTTGCCCGCGCCGGGCGGCATAGAGCTGGATAAGCTCGCGGGCGATGTCCTTAATCTTGCCCTTGGCGCGGGCTTTCATCTTCTGCCAGGCTCCGGAGCCGAGCTTGCTCAGCCGGGGCTCCTCGCCCTCGCGACCACGGTATTTCGAGAGTTTGCGCAGCGCGTGGATGGGCACAAACACCTGGTCGCCGTTCAGATAGACCAGCTTGATCATCTCCTGCATGGTGCCGTTGATGCCCGTGCGCAGCAGGCCGCCAAACTTGCCGATGCCGTGGTCTTCGTGCACGATATAGTCGCCCACCTCGATTTGGTTCAGTTCCTTGAGCGAGAGGGCGAGCTTGCCCGAGCGCGCCCGCTCGCTGCGCAGGCTGTACTTGTGGAAACGGTCGAAAATCTGGTGGTCGGTGAACACGCACAACCGGCGTTCCTCGTCGACAAAGCCCTCGTGCAGGGTGCGCAACACCGGCTCGAAGCCGATGTCGTCGCCACGGTCGGTGAAGATGGTGCGCAGGCGCAGCACCTGCTTCTCGCTGTCGCTGAGGATGAACAGGCGGTAGCCCTGGGCCAGATAGCGCGTGAACGAGTCGCTGATAAGGTCGAAATTCTTGTGATAGACGCCCTGTGGAGCGCAATGCAGGGCGAGGCTGGGTGCCGCCGGCGTGTGGCTGCCGCCGGCACCCATGGAATACTGGATGCAGCGCATTGAGCCGATTTGGCTGGCGAAGTGGTCGGGGTCCACGATGCACTGCATTGCTTGGTCGTTGCCCTCGCCGGCCAGCGCGGCCAGGTGCGACCGTCCCTGCTCGGCGATGGCGGCCACGGTGTCGGCCACCAGCGCGGCACTGCGGCACACGAGCATCGTGTCGGCTCCCACATAGTCGAGCAGCGACACACCCCGGGCATCCTCGCCAGCCTGCGACACGATGCTCACTTGCTGCTCCGGCTGCTCGCTGAGCTGTGTTTCCACGTTGAACGAGCGAATGCTGTCAATCTCGTCGCCAAAGAAGTCGATGCGCAGCGGCAGCTCGTGGCTGAAGGAGAACACATCGAGCAGCGAGCCGCGCACGGCGAACTGCCCCGGCTCATAAACGTAGTCCACGCGGACAAAGCCCAGCTGCACCAAGCGGTCGATGACGTGGCTCATGTCGGCCGTGTCGCCAACGGCCAGGGCGATGGTGCTGCGTTCCACCAGCTCGCGCGGCGCCACTTTCTCGGCCAGTGCCTCGGGGCTGGTGACCACCCAGCGCAAGTCGCCGCCGGCGTGCCAGTGGCTGAGCACCTCGGTGCGCAAGATCTCGTTGGGTGCGTCGGGCTGGCCGTACTTGATGTGGCGCTTGTAGCCCGACGGGAAAATGAGCGTGTGTCGCTCGTCGGTGAGCTGCACCAGGTCGTTGTAGAGGTAGCCGGCCTCGTCACCGTCGGCGGCAATAACCAGGTAGGGCTGCCCTCGCCGGGGCAGCGCGATGCACAGCATGGCCAATGCCGACCCCGCCAGGCCGCTCACCTCCACCACACGATGGCGCGAGGCAACCAGGCGTTTCAGCGCCGCCACGCGCTCGGGCGTGCAGAATAGCGCGCTCAATTCCTTGATGTCCATAGTTTTTTCCGTTCACAAGCCGCAGCCCGCAGCTGACGGCGCTGCAAAATTACTAATTAATGCACAATGCACAATTAAGGTGGGTTCTATAAATTGCAAAAATGAGATGAATGGTTTTGGACGTCTTGGGTTGCTTGCTGGCATCTTTTGCCTCAACTACTTGAACCGTAGCCCGCTACTGGTTGTAGAATCTGCACACGCTCGGCATCGCCCAAGCA
>JAFSYB010000075.1 GCA_017443765.1 Muribaculaceae bacterium
GCCCGGAGTGCGTCGCCGGTGTTCTTGGCGTTGTTGAAATTGTCGTCGTGCGAGAGTTCGTCGAAGGCCGTGATGGCTTGTTGCAGGGTCGGTATGACGCTGTGTGCGTCGTCGGCCTGCGCGTCGCGCCAGACGGTGGCGTTCCACAACCCGCTCCCGATGGCTGTTGCCCCTCCGATAATTGCTCTTATCATAGTTGAATCAATATATGGTGTTGATAATGCGTGCAAATGTAGCGCAATGGAGCTTGCCAAACGTGCGGAATTTGCCTATATACAGCGAGAAAGGCCGCGGGGGTGTTGCTCCCCGCGGCCTTTTGCAGTCGGTGTGTGCGCGCCGTTACCCGGCTGGCGTGATGTCAAGCTTGCAGCCGATGGCGGCGGCCATGGTGGCGTTGATGGCTGCTGCGTGGTCGAAGAAGTGGCCGGAGTAGGTGCCATCCTCGTATTTGGCAATGCGTGTTGCCGATATTCCTGTGAGCTGCTCGAGCTGCTCATGTGTGATGCGGCGTTTCTCCCGCTCGTCGCGCAGCCGCTCGCCGATGCGGCGCGCCAGCTGTCGGCGCGCCTGTGGGTTGTCCCATGTAGCTTTGCGCACCTGCCGGCGCACCTCGTCGATGGTTGGCTCGGCCTCGACGGTGTAGAGCGGCGCGCCGGAACACCCCACCTCGAAGTAGGCCACTCCTGCATCGTCCACCCACACGGGTTGCCTACCGGGGCGCACAGTCCTGGCGGTGACGGGGATTTTCTCACCCGTCTTGATGTTCGTCAATGTCGCTTTCATCTTGTTGCTGTTTTTGAATGGTTTCCTGTCACGCGCCAAAATGCGCTTGCAGCACTTGGGATAATTCCCAAATCAGTCCCAAATGGGCGTACAAAATTACGCAAAAAGTGCGCAAAGTGTGCAAAAAAACAAGGAACTTTAATGGTGATTTTCTCCATTAAAGTTCCTAACAGCTTGATTTTCAGTAGTGATTCCGTTGGGGCTCGAACCCAAGACCCACAGCTTAGAAGGCTGTTGCTCTATCCAACTGAGCTACGGAACCGCGATTAAATCGCAATTTTTCTGAAAAATCGCGCAAAATTACTAAATATTCGCCAATTTATTACGCACCGGTTTTCATTATTTGTGGCAAATATTTGATTTGTGACTGAAATTTATCGAATTGTTTGTTTTTACTCATGACACAAGGGCGTTATCCTTCCTGTGGCGGTGTCAATCTGGTAAAGCAGAACCGAGTCACCAGTCAGTGGGGGCTTTAGGTTCAACTGCCTCAGGAATTGCCGCAAGTCATCGAGATTCCTGGCATGGTGAGCCAGCTGGTTCACCGTGCTGTGGCAGCCCGAGGGCAGCACCAGCATGGGGTGGGGTACATAGGTGGTGTAGGCCAGTTCGTCGTTGATGGGTTTCAGGGCGAGCAGGTGGCCGCGGTTGTCGACCGTGGTGACGTGGTTGCGCAAGATGGTGGCCGACGGCAAGATGGTGTAATTGGCAATGTAGCGTGGCATGGCATCAACGGTGTTTCCGTACAGGGGTGAACCGGCGTGGGCCGGCCACATGGGGAGGCCGGTGCCCGGAGTCGGGCCAGGCGACGGGCTCAACAGGTTCAACAGGTTCGGCTTTGTCGGTTTTTTGGGTTTTGCTGTCTTTGCGCTCGATGATGCGCTGTCGGCTTGCCACTGTGGCATACTTGGCTTTGTCGAGGTGTGTGCGCAGGAGTTGCACGCTGTCGAGGTAGGCCGTTTGCCCGGTGGGCATGGTGTAGTGCACATAGCCGTAAACCCGGTTCACACGTCGTGCCGTGTCGGTCTGCAGGGTTACGGTGTTCCAGCCGTTGATGATGGCATTCCTCGTCACCAGTGCTGTGGTGCCGTCGCTGTAGTCGGCCGCCAGCACCACGGCGAGGCATTTGGGCGGGGCGAGGGCCTTGAACTTGATTTCATATCGGTTACCCGCCGCGCTGTTGTCATCGAGGTCGGCCTCGAAGGGTAAGTAGCCGTTGCCCAATCCCTGGGTGAGCAGCCACAGCCTGGGCTGTTGCCACAGGTCGGCGGTGTCGCCTTTGGCCGCGAGGTAGGGCTTGGGCGGCGACAGACTGTTTTCCTGCTTTACGGGCTTGGCGTCCACGTCGATGTGTTCGCGCTCGTGGTTGAGCTTGTCCACCACGCGGCGGTAAACATCGGAGTACACATCCATGTTGTGTGCATACCACACGAGCGAGGTGTCGTAGTCGGCCTGTGTCACCCCATGCTTGGCATACACGGCCTGCTTGAGCGACATCTTGGTGGAATCGTCGGGAAACTGCGTGGGGTAGCTCTCTAAATAGGCATCGGCCTGATAGAGGTCGACCAGCAAGTCCACCATGCGGCTTTCGCTGATGATTCCATTTGGAGCCTTGTCGCAGGCGTAGAGGGCGGTGCAGAGCACGGCGCCGAGCACAATGCACCATGCGTTGGCCGATTTCTGTGCGGGCATGACGTGCTTCATTGGTCAGATTCGGGTGATTCGTCGGGCTCGACGGGGGCCGACGAATCGGCAGCTTGGTCGGCGTCGGCAGCTTGGTCGGCGTCGCCTGCAAGGTGGCGCGTGTAGAACAGGATTAGCACAAAGACGCCGACACAGAGTGCGGCATCGGCCACGTTGAAAACGGGCTGGAAGAACACAAAGTGTTCGTTTCCCACCATGGGCATCCATTGTGGCCAGTTCCATTCGCAGAGCGGGAAAAAGAGCATGTCCACCACCCGGCCGTGGAACAGCGTGCCGTAGGGGCCGCCTGGCGGGAACAGCTGTGCCACTTGTGGAGCCGGTGGGGCATCGAAGATGACCCCGTAGGCAACGCAGTCAATCACGTTTCCGAGCGCGCCGGCGGTGATGAGCGCCACGCAGGTGACGTACCCTCGCGGAATGTGGGTGCGGTTGCGGATTTTCCACAAATAATAGCAGAACGCCACCACGGCGATGATTCGGAACCAGGTGAGCAACATCTTGCTGCCCAGCTCCATGCCAAAGGCCATGCCGTTGTTCTCGATAAACAACAGCCTAAACCAACTGGTAATCATCCACTCCTCGCCGTAGGCAAAGTGTGTCTTGACCCATATTTTGAGTGTCTGGTCGGCCACAATCACCAGCGTGATGACCATGGCAGCCAGTGTGCCATTAGACAAACGCCTCATCGAATGCCGCTCTTGCGTCGTTGTTCGATTTCCTTACCCTCGATGCTGGTGGTGGCGTGCGGCACAGCCAGCAGGCGCCCCTTGGGAATGAGCTTCCCGGTCACGCGGCAGATGCCGTAGGTCTTGTTCTCGATGCGCACAAGGGCGGCTCGCAGCTTGGCAATGAAATCGGCTTGGCGCTGCACCCCGATTCGGGCGCGTTCCCTCACTTGGGTGTTGCTGCCCTCTTCCATCATCTTGAACGTGGGGTTCGACTCGTCGGCCATGAGCACCTCTTTCTCAAGGCGGTAGTTGTCCTCGGCTTCGGCCAGTTTCTTGAGAATGAGTTCCTTGAACTCCTGCAACTCCTCGTCGGAGTAACGCACTTTCTCGGTTTTCGTTTCCATATTCATGAGTTAAAACCGGCAAGCAGGGCCGTTGCGGCCGCCGCTTGCCAAGAGTGTCATTCATCTTTTAGTCACCATCACCACTGCCGCATGGCCATCAAGGTCAATCGACACCGGCCCTGCCGGCACCGGCTGGTTCTTTTTCTTCATCTCGGCCATCTGGTCGTAGTCGATGGCCTCGCCGGGCACGGGCATGAACTGGATGGTGATTGCCTGGATTTGCCCCATGATGTAGTCGCGGTGATTCATCATCGCCTCGCGCACCACGTCGTCGACCTGGGCTTGAACCACAATCTTGTCGGTGATGTCGAAATTGCGCATCTTGCGAATGTTCTGGATGCGGTTCACCACCTCGCGTGCGAATCCCTCCTCGACCAGCTCGTTGTTGAGGGTGATGTCGAGGGCCACGGTGATGTTGCCATCGTTGGCCACAAGCCAGCCGGGAATGTCCTCGCTGATGACTTCCACGTCGGCGAGCTCGACCACGGCCTGCTGGCCTTCAACTTCCAGTGCCACTTGGCCATCGCGCTCAAGGGTGTTGATGGCCGCTTGGTCGAGTGCGGCCAGGGCTGCGGCAACTCCCTTCATCAGCTTGCCCATCTTGCGCCCGAGCTTCTTGAAGTCGGGCTTGACGCGCTTGACCAGGATGCCGGCATCGCCGCCTACAATCTTGATTTCCTTCACGTTGAGCTCGCTGCGCAGCAAGTCGGAGATGGCCTCCACGTCGGCCCGCTGCTCATCGGTGGTCACGGGCACCATGATGGCCTGAAGCGGCTGGCGCACCTTGATGTTCTGCTTGCGGCGCAGGGCGAGTACCATCGAGGTGATGCGCTGCGCGAGTTGCGTGCGCTGTTCCAGCTTCTTAATCACCACGGTGGGGTCGGCCACCGGGAACTTGGCCAGGTGCACCGAGTGGGCGCTGCCCGTGAGGTCGCGGTAGAGCATATCGCTGTAGAACGGCGAGATGGGAGCCATGAGCAGGGCCACGGTGGTGAGGCACTGATGCAGGGTTTGGTAGGCGGCAAGCTTGTTGTCGGTCATCTCGCCGGCCCAGAAACGCTGACGGTTCAAGCGCACATACCAGTTGCTCAGGTGGTTGTCGACAAACTCGCTGATGGTCCTTGCTGCCCGCGTGGGTTCGTAGTCGTCGAGGCAGGCGGTGACTTCGGCAATGAGCGAGTTGAGCTGCGAGATTATCCAGCGGTCGATTTCGGGCCGTTGCTCCAGCGGCACCTGGGCGGTGGCGGGGTCAAAGCCGTCGAGGTTGGCGTACTGGGCAAAGAAGTTGTAGGTGTTGTAGAGCGTGCCGAAGAATTTACGGCTCACCTCCTTCACGCCCTCGGCATCAAACTTGAGGTTGTCCCAGGGAGCCGAGTTGCTGATCATGTACCAGCGCAGCGGGTCGGACCCAAACTCCTTGATAGCGTCGAATGGGTTGACGGCGTTGCCCCAGCGTTTGCTCATCTTCACGCCCACCTTGTCGAGCACGAGGCCGTTGGAAATCACGTTCTTGTAGGCCACGCTGTCGAAAGCCATGGTGGCGATGGCGTGCAGGGTGTAGAACCAGCCTCGCGTTTGGTCCACGCCCTCGGCGATGAAGTCGGCCGGGAAGGCGCGGCCGCTGTCCACCAGTTCGCGGTTCTCGAATGGATAGTGGAACTGTGCGTAGGGCATGGCGCCGCTGTCGAACCACACGTCAATCAGGTCGAGCTCGCGCCGCATGGGTTGGCCGCTGTCGCTCACCAAGATGATGTCGTCAACGTAGGGGCGGTGCAGGTCAATCTTGTTGTAGTTCTCCTCGCTGTAGTCGCCTGGCACAAAGCCGCGCTCCTTATAGGGGTTCGACTTCATCACGCCGGCGGCCACGGCCCTCTCAATCTCGTTGTAAAGCTCGGCAACACTGCCAATGCACTTCTCCTCGCCGTCGGCACTGCGCCAGATGGGCAGTGGCGTGCCCCAGTAGCGGCTGCGGCTCAGGTTCCAGTCGTTGAGGTTCTCGAGCCACTTGCCAAAGCGGCCCGTGCCCGTCGATTCTGGCTTCCAGTTGATGGTCTTGTTCAATTCCACCATGCGGTCGCGCACGGCGGTGGCGCGAATGAACCAGCTGTCGAGCGGGTAATAGAGCACGGGCTTGTCGGTGCGCCAGCAGTGCGGGTAGTTGTGCACATGCTTCTCGATCTTGAACGCCGTGCCGGCCTGCTTCATGCGCACGCAGATGTAGACGTTCAGGTCCTCGGCCTTGTTGGCGGCCTCCTCGTCAAATTTCCCGTTGACTGTGTACTTGGGGTCGTAGGCGTTTTTCACCCACGCCCCGGCATATTCGCTGTAAAGGTCAACGTTGACAAACTTGTCGACAAACTCCGGGTCGAGGTCGTCGAGGTTGAAATATTTCCCGGTGAAATCGACCATGGGTCGCGTTTCGCGCTTGCTGTTGATCATGAACAGCGCGGGTATACCGGCGGCCTTGGCCACTGCGGCGTCGTCGGCGCCAAAGGTGGGTGCGATGTGCACGATGCCCGTTCCATCGTCGGTGGTCACGTAGTCGCCGGGAATCACGCGGAAGCCATTGTCGTTGCCCACGATGTCGTCGCCCTGCTTGTCGACGGGCTTCACCCAGGGGAAGAGCTGCCGGTAGTGGATGCCCAGCAGGTCGCTGCCCTTGAACTCGGCAATCACGCGCCAGGGCACCAGCTTGTCGCCCGGCTGGTAGTCGGCCAGTGCGCGCTCGGCGCCCTCGGCCTTGAAATACGCCTCGATGCGTGCCTTGGCCATCAGGTAGATGGCGGGGCGGCCATTGTAGGGGTTGTAGCTCTCGATGGCCGCATAGTCGATTTTCTCGCCCACGCACAGGGCGGTGTTGCTGGGCAGCGTCCACGGCGTGGTGGTCCAGGCCAGGATGGCAATGTCGGTGAAGCCCGCGTCGGCCTTGGCGCGGAGGGCGGCCACCACGGGGTGGCTGTCGTCGTCAACGGCAAACTGCGCGGTCACCGTTTGGTCTTTCACGTCGCGGTAGCAGCCGGGCAGGTTCAGCTCGTGCGAGCTCAAGCCGGTGCCGGCGGCGGGCGAGTAGGGCTGGATGGTGTAGCCCTTGTAGAGCAAGCCCTTGTCGTAGAGCCGCCGCAGCAGGTGCCACAGCGTCTCGATATAGCTGTTCTTGTAGGTGATGTAGGGAGCGTTCATATCCACCCAATATCCCATCTTGCGGGTGAGGTCTTCCCACTCGCGGGTGTATTTCATCACCTCCTTGCGGCAGGCGGCGTTGTAGTCGTCGACCGAGATTTTCTTGCCAATGTCTTCTTTGGTGATTCCCAGGGCTTTCTCCACGCCCAGCTCCACGGGCAGGCCGTGGGTGTCCCAGCCTGCCTTGCGCAGCACCTGGTAACCCTGCATGGTCTTGTAGCGGCACACGATGTCCTTGAGCGTGCGGGCCATCACATGGTGGATGCCCGGCATGCCGTTGGCACTGGGCGGACCCTCGTAAAACACAAACGACGGCGCTCCGTCGCGCTCGCTGATGCTGCGGGCAAACACTCCCTCGGCATCCCACTTCTCGAGCATCTGCCTGTTGATGTCCGAGAGATTGAATTGGTTATACTCGTTGTACTTCATATTTAACGTGGTCAAGCCTTGATTCACCAAGGCTTCAAAATAATTTTGCAAAGTTACTCATTTTCGCTGGAACGGCACGCTTTTCAAAACAGATTTTTGCTTTCAGTAGCGAAAAATAAGGTGAAATCACATTTTGGGAAATCCGCCTTTGTGCGTTCACTGAACAATGACTACATTTGCTGATTCAATAATTGGAGCTATTCTGCCATGCCCCAAAAAAGCTGGCTGCCATCGGAAAAATGGCAGCCAGCTTGTGGTTTCGCGTCACCTGTTGTCAGGCGTTCTTGGCCTTGTCAACAATGGCCTTGAAGGCTTCGGGGTTGTTCATGGCCAGGTCGGCGAGCACCTTGCGGTTGATCTCGATGCCGGCCTTGTGAATCAGACCCATGAGCTTGCTGTAGGAGAGGTCTTCCAGGCGTGCGGCAGCGTTGATGCGCTGAATCCACAGGGCGCGGAAGTTGCGTTTCTTCTTCTTGCGGTCGGCGTAGGCATAGGTCAAACCTTTCTCCCAAGTGTTCTTGGCAACCGTCCAGACGTTTTTGCGGGCTCCGAAGTAGCCGCGTGTAAGTTTGAGGATTCTCTTGCGTTTTGCTCTCGAAGCAACGTGATTTACAGATCTTGGCATTTTTTTAGTCGTTTTTGAATGTCAGCGTCCCCACGCAAGGGGGTGCTTTGAGCTGAAGACATTCGGTTAGTAAAAATGATGAAAATCTCAAAAGATTAATCGGTTCTTGCTCGCGTGAATCATTTCTTGACGAGGAGGCGGCGGATGGCTTTCACGTTGTGGGCGTTCACCACCTCGGTGCCCGTCAGACGACGTTTCTGCTTCTTGGTCTTCTTCGTCAAGATGTGGCTCTTGTAAGCATGTTTTCTCTTAATCTTCCCCGTTCCGGTAAAGGTGAACCTTTTTTTGGCACCGGAATTAGTCTTAACTTTTGGCATTTTGTTTGTTTTAAAAAATTATTAATTAAATCCAGGGGCAGGCACTTACCAAGCCTGACGCCCATGGTCGGTTTTCAGTTTATTTCAGCAAGCAGGCAGGCGAGTCCACAAGTGCTATTCGGCTGCTGGCGTCGCAATGCGGTTCTCGTTTGCCGGCTCTTGCTTCTCACTCCTCGGCTTGTGGCTGTGTCGTGTCGGGTGCTGCCGGCTCGGCTGGCGTTTCGCCCTGGGCCTCGGGTTTGGCTGCCTCGTCTTTCTTCTTTCCCTGGCCGGGCTTCTTGGGCGAGAGCATGATGGTCATGCGCTTGCCCTCGAGCAGCGGCATCTGGTCTACGCGGGCATACTCCTCCAGGTCGTTGGCAAAGCGCAGCAGCAGCACCTCGCCCTGCTCCTTGAAGAGGATGGAGCGTCCCTTGAAAAACACATAACTCTTCACCTTCGAGCCTTCTTTCAGGAACTCGATGGCGTGCTTGAGCTTGAAGTTGTAGTCGTGGTCGTCGGTTTGCGGTCCGAACCGTATTTCCTTGAC
This sequence comes from Muribaculaceae bacterium, assembly GCA_017443765.1. Lineage (GTDB taxonomy): Bacteria > Bacteroidota > Bacteroidia > Bacteroidales > Muribaculaceae > Sodaliphilus. The sequence continues at coordinate 8,640 of JAFSYB010000075.1, forward strand.
CACCACCTTGGTCGACTTGGCCTTTTGCTCCTTGAGGCGCTTGCGCTGCTGATAGAGGAACTTCTGGTAGTCCATAATGCGGCACACGGGCGGCTGGGCCTGTGGCACAATCTCAATCAAGTCGAGTTCCAGCTCGTTGGCCAAGCGCTGTGCGCGCTGCACGGGATAGATGCCCTCCTCGACGTTGTCACCCACAAGACGCACCTCGGGCGAGCGTATCTCCTCGTTGATGGCGTAGCCAGCTTCCTGGTCTTTCTTGCCACCGGGGCGGCGGTTGTTCTTGCGGCGACCGGCTGAATTTTGGTTGCCTGACGATAACGGACGCTTTGGCCCGCTCCAAAATGGTTTTTTCTGCATTCAGTAGTGTTAAGTAATTAAAACTCAAATTTTTGCGAACATCAGTCACTTGCCGAAGTTGGTCATTGCGGCGACTTCGGCAAGCAAATCGGCTGCAAAGGTAGTAATTTTTTTCGAACCTTGGTCACCTTCGCCCTGTTTTCTTACCGAAACTTCGCCACTTTCGGCTTCTTTTTCGCCCACAATGAGCAGATAGGGTATGCGCTTGAGCTCGTTGTCGCGGATTTTCTTGCCGATTTTCTCGTTGCGCTCGTCGATGATGGCGCGCACGTCAAGCTCGTTGAGCTGTGCCACCACCTGCTTGGCGTATTCGTTGAATTTCTCGCTGATGGGCAGCACCACGCACTGGTCGGGCACGAGCCACAGTGGCAGCTTGCCGGCGGTGTGCTCGAGCAGCACGGCGATGAAACGCTCCAGCGAGCCAAAGGGTGCGCGGTGAATCATCACCGGCCGGTGCTTGAGGTTGTCGGTGCCGGTGTACTCCAGCCCGAAGCGCTCGGGGAGGTTGTAGTCCACCTGGATGGTGCCCAGCTGCCAGCGGCGACCCAGGGCGTCCTTGACCATGAAGTCGAGCTTGGGGCCGTAGAAGGCGGCCTCGCCGGTCTCCTGGCGGGCTTTCAACCCCTTCTCCTCGCAAGCCTCGATGATGGCGCGCTCGGCCTTCTCCCAGTTCTCGTCGCTGCCTACGTACTTCTCGGGGTGAGCCGGGTCGCGCAGCGAGATTTGTGCCTCGTAGTCGAAGCCGAAGATGCCAAAGATGTACGAGATGATGTCCATCACCCCGAGGAACTCCTGCTTGAGCTGGTCGGGCGTGCAGAACAGGTGCGCGTCGTCCTGGCAGAAGCAGCGCACGCGCGTCAAGCCGTGAAGCTCGCCACTCTGCTCATAGCGGTACACCGTGCCGAACTCCGCCAGGCGCAGCGGCAGGTCGCGGTAACTGCGGGGCGACGTCTTGTAAATCTCGCAGTGGTGAGGGCAGTTCATCGGTTTGAGCAGGTATTCCTCGCCCTCCTCCGGAGTGTTGATGGGCTGGAAGGAGTCCTTGCCGTATTTGGCATAGTGCCCCGAGGTCACATACAGCATCTTGTTGCCGATGTGCGGGGTCACCACCTGCAGATAGCCGTACTTCTTCTGAATCTTTGCCAGGAAGTCCTGTAGGCGGTTGCGCAGGGCGGCACCTTTGGGCAGCCACAGCGGCAGACCGGCGCCCACGTTCTGCGAGAAGGCGAACAGTTCCATCTCCTTGCCAATCTTGCGGTGGTCGCGTTTCTTGGCCTCCTCGAGCATGACCAAGTACTCGTCGAGCATCGATTTCTTGGGGAATGAGATGCCGTAGACGCGCACGAGCTGCGGCCGTTTCTCGTCGCCGCGCCAGTAGGCACCGGCCAGCGACAAGATTTTCACGGCCTTGATGGGGGCCACTGTGGGGATGTGCGGGCCACGGCACAGGTCGGTGAAGTTGCCCTGCGTGTAGGTGGTGATGTGGCCGTCCTCAAGCTCGCTGATGAGCTCGCACTTCAGGCTCTGTCCGCCATCGCCAAAGAATTGCAGCGCGTTGGCCTTGCTGATGTCGCGGCGCACCACCTCCTCCTTGCGGGCAACAAGCTCCATCATCTTTTTCTCAATCTTCGGGAAATCGGCGCTGGTGAGCGTGTTCTCGCCCGGGTCTATATCGTAGTAGAAGCCGTTCTCAATGGCTGGGCCGATGCCGAACTGGATGCCCTTGTAGAGCTCTTGCAGCGCCTCGGCAAGCAGGTGGGCCGAGGTGTGCCAAAAGGCGTGCTTGCCCTCAGGGTCGTCCCACTTGAAGAATTGGATGGTGCCGTCGGCGGCGATCGGGCGCGAAATGTCCCACTCCTCGTCGTTAAACTTGGCGGCCAAAATGTTGCGAGCCAGCCCGGAGCTGATGCTCTCGGCAATCTGAAGCGGAGTCACACCCGACTCATACTGCTTCACGTTTCCATCAGGAAATTGAATGTTGATCATCTCTTAATATAAATAGGTGTTTTAAGCCATGTTCTGCAACGGCACACCATGCCGTTGCAATCCAAACTGCAAAATTACTGCTATTTTCATGAATGGCCAATTTTTGGGCCGAAAAAAATTAAAAATCTGCCTGATTTGTGCCTCGGGCTCAAATCAAGGGCGCCTTTGGCCCAAATATCCCGCCACTTGCGCGAGGTCAAGGCGGGGAGGCAGGCACTTGCCACGCCCGACGCCTTTCAAGGTCTTCCGGCTTGCTCACGCAGCCGTGCCGGCACCGAGACCCTGAGTTTTGCCGGCACCCTTATGGTCCGCAAATTTTGCCGATTCAAAAATTGTGTGTATATTTGCACGGTCTTTTTGGAAGTAGGCTCGTGCAGCCGATGTCCGAGGGATTACATGATTGGTGAAAAAAGCGTCTAAGGCGTTTTGTCCATGGCATTTCGGAATCTCGCAAATTTCCTTTTCACAGTCCATGGCCGAGGCAACGATAGATGCTCGACGCTGTAATGCTGCCAGTAATGGCCTGCTGGCTGATGCCGTGGCCATTAAGGGTTGAGCGCGTGGAGTGCTATACGTTACTCTCCCGACTGTGAAGGGCAATGCGAGAGCCCCGAAGTGTGGGATGGGCAACAAGCACACGAACCACGCGTTTGCATTTTTTTGTGCCAACGATGATTGTGGAGCGGTGATGGCCCGGCCTGGCGATGCAGATGACAGGAACAAGGTATTAATCATTTTATATTCAAACATCAATGAGCACAAAATCATTACTCAAGACGCTGGCGGTGGCTGTTGCCGCCGTGGCGATGGCCGTGCCCGCACAGGCACAGAAGCGTACCGACATCAACGGCGACGGACGCACCGATGTCGATGACCTGAACATGGTGATCAACGAGATGCTGGGAAAGTCGCAGCTGCGCTATGCCACCGACTACCTCGAGGTGAGCAATGCCACCGCGCACTATGTGGGCAACTGCATCATCGTGGACTTCGACATCAAGAACGTGTCGAGCATCGACCTGAACAACGTGCTGCTGCGCATTGAAAAGCTGGACACCGATGGGGGCACATTGTTGACCAACTACAACCACCTCAGCACCGGCGAGGGGCAGGCTTGGACACAACACCGCATCGAGAATTTTGTGATTGACCAGGGCGAGACGCGCCAGATGCGCTTGCGCCTGAGCGACAATGCCCTCACGGTGGTGCCCGCCAAGGTGACGGTGAAGATTTTTGTGAATATGGCACAACTCGGCTCGCTCGACGACAACTTCCTCGACTTTGTGGTGCCCGTGTCCGACGGCCGCGCGCTGACCAACGCGATGTGGACCACCGACGACCACCTGACCTACACCACGCCGGTGATGGAGCGCGATGGCGACGACCTGTGGGCAACGTTCACCGTGACCAACAACACCGTGCGCGACCTGAACAACATCACCATGCGCTTCGACCTGGTGAACAACGGCAGCGGAACCACCTATTCTGTTTACGACAGTTACTTTGTGGTGGACGGCAACAAGAACTCGCAACGGATAGAGCATTTCCCCATCGACAAGGGCGAGACGCGCGAGATGAGCATCATGGTCAAGGACTTCTTCAAGACCACCCCGCGCGCCTTGAACGCCACCATCGTCATGACCTGCGACAACTACACCTTCGCCAGCCCCAACCTCTACGTCACCAGCGTCAAAATCCCCGACGGCATCAAGTGATGCCACAGCCAGGTTTATTAGACATAAGAACATAAGGACATAAGAGCCAAGAAAGCAACAAAGTGATTAATTAATGGTTAAGCGGTCAAGTCCATGATTCACAAATGATTTGTCGGAATCCTTGTGTACTTATGTTCTTATGTCTATAAACAATTTGATATAATAAAACTAACTAATAAAGTTAATTCGATGAGAACCAACCAGATTACGAAACTGATGATGTGTCTGCTGCTGGCCGGCATGGCCGGCCTGGCCACTTCGTGCGGCGACGATGAGCCCGCACCCGCCAATCCCCAACTCCAATTTACAAACGGTGGCGGCAACAAGACTGTTGATTCCGAAACCGCCACATTTGAGTGCGACTTGAGCGGCAACATTCCCTTTTCACAAGTCAGGACCAGCACTACGGCCGACTGGTGTACGGCACGGCTGGAAAACACCTCGCAGAGCGGATCGCAGGGCTACTACACCTACCGGCTCAAGGTCACGGTTGCCGACAACGTGTCGCGTGAACAGCGGCAAGCCACGGTTTCTGTTTCGGACAGCGAGGGCATCGTGAAGCGCTCGTTCGTCGTAACACAGCTCGGCAACGCTCCCTATGCGGCCTTCCGCCAGGGGGGAATCGATGAGCATTTCAATGCCGACGCACGCACCCTCACCAGCACTGTCGAGACCAACATCCCCTTCAGTGCTTTCTCGGCCAGTGTGAGCCAGTCGGCCTGGTCGAGTGTGCAACTCAACAACGTCACCGCGACCGGTGAGTTCCCCTACGTCTACGAGGTGGCAGTGACGCTGGCCGAGAACATCAGCGACCAAGACCGCGCCACGCTGGTTACCCTGAACATCACCGAGGGAAATCTGCAGGCAACGTTCACCTACAAGCAGGCCGCGGCCACGCTTGTATTGCAAAAGACCGCCTTGGGCTTCGACAAGAACGCCGCTTCGCGCACAGTGAATGTGACTGCCAGCAACTCGTGGGTGGCCAGCAGTTCGGCCTCTTGGTGCAAGGTGGAGCAAAGCGGCACCTCGCTCACCATCAACGTAACGGCGGCCAACACCGACCGTGAGGCCGTCATCACATTCAAAGACCGGGCCGACAAGATCACCGTGCGTCAGACCAAGTATGCCGTGGGCGAAACCTACAACGAGGGCGGCACCACCGGCACCGTGGCCTATATCGGCGACGACAAGCGGTTTATCTACCGATTTGTGAGCGGACGTTACTCCTGGTCAAGTGGCCATCAGATTCAAACGGGAGCCAGCAGCGAAACCGACGGCTACTCAAACACTCAGAAAGTCAAGGCAATCAATGGTTGGCAAACAATCTTTCCCGCATTTGCGGCAGTGGACGCGCTTAATACCGGTGGTGTATCGGGGTGGTATCTGCCCGCAGTGGACGAACTGAGCGTGATGCTGTCGTTTGTTGAGAAACACTTCGATGAGATGGGGCCATACAAACGTGTGAACACATCTACCGAAGGCGATGTGACAAACGGTGGAATGCCTACTTCGAGCAGTTATCTATACCTCGAGTATGTCTATGGCGCATGGCAAAGATTAGGTGGGCTCAAAATGAGCAGCGAAGGCATGAGTGTCTTCGCCATCCGCCAGTTCTGACTCGTTGCATCATATAATATATATGCAACTATCATCACGGCTGCGTCACAACGGCGCAGTATGGCGCGCAAGAAACTAATTGTTTAACTCAAAATAAATCAGAATTATGCAAGACAGCAACGACAGCGGGCAGGTGAATGTCCCGCAGATGAGTGAGAATCCCCAAGTGATGCAGCCGCAGCTGCAAAAACGCTTCTGCAAGCATTGTGGGGCCGAGATTCAGGTGGGCGTGGCATTTTGCCCCGCGTGCGGCGGTGCGCAGAGCAGCTTGCCGCAGCAGGCGGCTCCGCAGCAGATGGCCCCGGCCTATCAGCAGCCCGGTCAACCTGTGCAGCAGGCACCAGCAGCAGGTGCCTTCCAGCAGCCCCAGGCGTTCAGCTCAACGGCCAACACGAACTCCACCACAACCGTGGTGAACGTTCAGGGCGGCAAGAGCAATGGCCTGGGCACGGCTGGCTTTGTGCTTTCACTGTTGGCATTCCTGGTGTGTTGGATTCCGGGTGTTGACCTGGTGGTGTGGTTCCTCGGCGCCCTGTTCTCGTTTATCGGAGTGTTCAAGCAGCCGCGCGGACTCGCCATCGCCGGACTGGTAATCTCTTTCATCGGCATCATTGTTTTGGTGACGTTCTTCGGCGCTCTCATCGGTCTGGCTTCAATGCATTGAGACCATGAAAACTTGTGTGCATTGTGGTGCTCCACTCGACGACGACGCGCGGTTTTGCACCGCGTGTGGCTGTCGCGTGGAGCGCACTTGTGTCCATTGCGACGCACCGGTTGATGCGGATGCCAAGTTCTGCACGGCTTGTGGTGAAAAGCTGGATGCGGTTGAATCGGAAGCATCTGCCGAGGCACCAGTCGAGGCCAATGACTCGGAGGCCGAAACGTGGGTCGATGATGAGGATGACGCCCAACCCAATCCCGTCTTCGCGTGGCTGCGGAGCTACTGGCCATGCGTGGCCGGGGCTGCCACACTGCTCGTGGCCGGCGCTTGCTGGCTGATTTTGGCCGACAAAAAGTTCGACAACCGGCCATTCAATCAGGTGTTCCCGCCTGTGAAAAAGGTGGTGGAGGTCACCAGTAGGGCACCGCTCTACATTGGCGAATGGCGGTCTTCAACGATTGCCGGGGGCGCGAACAACCGCACCTACTGCAACGAGCACGTGGACACGATTTGGGAGGGAACCCTGCTGAGTGTGATTGACGATCATGGCGACCGTTACCGCGTGGAATGGGGCTCAAGGCGTGATATGCAGGTCACCATTGCCAAGAGCGACTGCCGCGTGATTGAAGCTGGTGGTATCGACAAGAATGTGGTTCACACTATCTTAGATAGCACTAACAAAGACCGATACGGCGCATGGCGCAATATCTGCCACCGAACTGATGGCAATCGCTTAGTGGTGATGGAAGAGACTACTTATATACAAACCATTATTAATAGTCTCTATTTGGGCGTTTGGAAAGATGGAATGTATATATTCTACTACAAATTGCAATTGGATTCGTTGACCTACGATGCCACGGCCGCCGGGTTGCAGATGAGTTGGGACGAGGAAACCCAGTTGCCAAGTGGGGTCTACGGCCCCGATGTAAGCCGCTACGAACCCGGTTATGAAGAACCTATCATGGATTGGTGCCGGGTGAGCGAAGAGCAACTGGCCGACATTTTCCACGAAAAAATTGTTGCCGCTGATTATGAGATGCTTATCTATCAGGCCAAGGATTTGAAGTGGGAAGTCGAGGGTAATCCTTACGATGACACGCCCGATAATGAGGATTTGGCGGCAGACAATTCCGGCGACCAGGCCACCGATGCCAGCGACTATGAGTTCGGCGAGCTGTCGGGTGCCACTTGCTACCAGCCTTTTGGCGACATCGAGCTGTGTCTGCCCAGCGAAATGCGTGCGCGAATCTCCAATGAGGAGTTGCCCGAAGCATCGCTTGATTTCTACTCGATACACGGCGATATGTGGAGCTTTCGCCCTAACGATGTGATCTACGCTGGTGGTGAGGAAATCGAACTCACCTACGCCTGGAAGCTGTTCCATTACCTGAACCTGCGTGCCGTGCGCGACGAGGGGATGAAAAAGGTTTATAAGGAATTTCATACCGCCGGCCGACTTGACGCTGCCGCCCACAATGAGTACTACAGCGAAATCGCCGAATGCGCCAGCGATAGCGACATGGACAAGTACTGTCTGATTCACGCCCATTGGCTGAGAGGAAACATGTATGGCGCCATCGTCACCGGCCCGAGCCGAATGCAGCTGCAGCAAGTGCAGGACGCCCTCAAGCACAGCCAGTGAGCGCAGCGCCGGTCCGTCGTACAGCTCCACCGGCAGTCAGTTGCCCGCGAGGGCATTATCTCAATAACCCCCGACCAGAGCGCAGCGTCGGTCGGGGGAGACCTGACCAGAGCGCAGCGTCGGTCAGGGGACTGCCTCTGTAGGAGGCTACGCTACCCAGCACTGTTGCGATGCCAGCGACTGTCCCTATCACAGAGCCGCCATATATGCCATCGCCGCTATGTTCTTATGTCTTCCCCCCGTCGCGCCCCCGCCAGGTTGTGAGGTCCGCAACGCAAGACTATACTTCAAGATTCGCCACTTTGGGGCTTTTTAGCGGACACTAATAGGCACCAGAGGTCTCTTTGAACAAGACATAACCTGTAAAACACACGGTTTTGCAGGTGACCCGAATTTTTGGCCAACGATAAGCATTGTCCTTAAATTAAGGAAACTTTCTCTTGATTATTTCCTTTATTTTAGGATAAATTGTGATGACAGTGTGTTTTTGTAACAGTTCAGCGATTCGCAAGGTGCTTGTGGCATTGGCTGCCGCAGCAACGGCCTTTATTGGCACAGTGACCGGCGGGTGCGGTGAGGCAATCGGGTTTGCCACTGTCGGTTTACCCCACCCACCGTACATTCGTCGCCGGCATCAGTCGAAAGCAGCTGCGCCTGAGTGCGGGAAGCACTCAAGCGCAGCCGGTGATTTGGACTGTCAGGCTCGATTATGGGCTGGTGCTTACTCCTTGTGCAGCATGATGTTGATGATTCGGTTCACGTCGTCGATGTCGGTGACGCCGTCGCCGGTGACATCGCCGCTGCTGGCCTGCTGCTCGCACAGCGTGGGAAGCGTGACCGTGGTTGTGTGCTCCTGGCCGGCCGCCACGCAGTGTGCCGTGAGCTCGTAGATGGCACCCGGCTGCAGGCCGTCGGCACAAGCGGTGAAGCGCGTGACGCCATCGGCAGTGGTCACCGTGCAGGGCCAGTCGCGGCCGTTCACGCTCACCCGCGCACTGTCCACCACCGCCTCGCAACCCAGGGTGAAGGTGGCCGTGATCGAGGTTGACGCCAGTTGCCAACTGTCGATGGCAAGGCTCACCCCGGCAGCCGGCGTGCGCACGGTAATGGTGTCGACATACGCAACGGTGCCGTAGTTTTCATTGTCGTGGCTGAGCACCCTCACGGGGAAGTGATAGGTTGTGCCAGGCGTGAGCCCCTCGTGCTTTTCGTCCTCGGCAGCAATGGTCACCACCATTTGCCGGGCATCCACATACGTGATTCCGCCGGCGTCGCCGTGGTCGGGGGTGTAATCCTCATCGGGCACGCTCATACTCATCATCACCTCGCGGGGCGATAGGGTGACACTGGTGGGAGTCACCTCCACGTCAAGCACACCTTGTATGTTGTCGCGGTATTGCGGCCATTGCTGCTTGAAGCGCTCCACCGCGCTGTTGCGCACAAAGATGCTGCAGTCCTCAAAGGCATCATCGGCCACCTGGAACGGCTGCTCGGCATCCATCACAATATTGCTGTTGCTAAAGAGGTTGGAGCCTATTTCCCTGACGTTGGTGCCTATGCGCACATACTGGGCCCAGAGCGGGCTAAGACCCACATTCGCCTCGATGACCTCGACATTGGGCAGATACATCTCCTCAATGCCATGGATTGGGGCGGCAAACATATTATGCTCCAATGTCTTGAACGGCAGCTCAACGATTTTCAGACGACCATAACCATCAATTAATGCATCTGACCAGGAGAGACCGTAATCGTCATCTGCGAAACAACCGCTCTTGATGGCTCGCATCGCATAGTGCTTTCCCTCACACAGCAGGGTGTCGGGCAGGGTTACAGGGGGAAAGCCGTGGTAATAATGCGAGAATCCGATAAACTCGCCGGTGTCGTCATAATTCGGCACATGCTCAACATCAGGTGCCAAACAATAGAAAGCCAAATCCACTTCCGAATCGTTGACGATGAGGTATCTCGCCCCCCGGTAGGAACCATAATCACAAACGATGGTCTGGTCGTTAATTTTGGTGCCGGAGTCATCGGTCCACGCTGCCTGGGTCTGTAACGCCCCTGCAGCCGCAAGCGACAACGCACAAAATAGCATCTTGTTTCTCATTGCTTTTAGTAGTTTTTTATTTAATAGTAGAATCAAAAATCCATACCAATAACGTCATTATAGCTTTGGTTTACAGCCATGTTGCGCCGAGCAATCATGGCGGGTGCAAAAAAGGAAGCGCGGGGAGTCTGTGGTTGTTGCCCATCCCGCACTTCGGGGCTCTCGCATTGCCCTTCACAGTCGGGAGAGCAACGAATAGAACCCCACGCCCTACACGTATAGCATTCTGACCACAGTAAAAAGCCGTGTGGTCGTTCACAGTAACGTTTCGGCGCCGAGCATCTATCGTTGCCTCGTCCATGGACTGTGAAAGGGAATTTTGCGAGATTCCGAAATGCCATGAACAAAACGCCTTAGACGCTTTATTTCACCACTTATGTAACCGGCGGACTTTGGCTGCACGAGCCACCTTCCGTAAAAACCGTGCAAATATACACACTTTATTTGAAACAGCAAAATTTTCGGGCCATAAAGGAGGCCTTTGCGCAGTCAACTGCCTAATGAAAAAGGAGTGTCCTTTTAATTTGCCTAATTCGTGCAATTCGCATTGAGCCTGAAATACCCACACACAACGTTGCAGAGCCGTTTTTCCCAGATGCCCCGGTTATTATTGGCAC
>JAFSYB010000076.1 GCA_017443765.1 Muribaculaceae bacterium
CGAAGAGGAACTTCGGTGTCGGCGGCACACATGCTACACGCTTAGTTGGCCCTCTTCGAGGCCCAGCCGTGTGGGGAGGCGCAGCTATCCCCACGCCACACACATCTTCGACGTGTGCGCCGTGGGGTTTCTTTCACTTTGAGGTCCCCGGCCTCATGCAGACCTACGGCCTGCGATTCGGTGGGCGGGCGGGGTGTCTGGAGACTGAGCGAGCTATCACGCCGTGATGGACCTGGCCATGAAGTTCCTCTTCGAGGCACACTCTGCAGCTTGTGGCCATGACCAAGCTGCGTGCATCTCCTATGCACTTGCATGGTCTTTAACATGGTGTCGGACCTACAGCCCGACCGACCTCTTCGAGGTCTTTGTCCGGCTATCCCACAGCCGAGCCAATATGGAAGGTTTTTGCAGGTGTTCCCAAGTAGATTTCGTTAATCTTCCGTGAGTTTGCGGTAGCGGATGCGGGTGGGTTCCTCCTTGCCGAGGCGCTTGAGCTTGTTCTCCTCGTACTCCGAGTAGGACCCCTCGAAGAAGAAGACACGAGAGTCGCCCTCGAAGGCGAGGATGTGCGTGCAGATTCGGTCGAGGAACCAGCGGTCGTGGCTGATGACCACAGCGCAACCGGCGAAGTCCTCCAGACCCTCCTCGAGCGCGCGCAGGGTGTTGACGTCGATGTCGTTGGTGGGCTCGTCGAGCAGGAGCACATTGCCCTCCTCCTTGAGCGCCAGTGCGAGCTGGAGGCGGTTGCGCTCACCACCCGAGAGGACGGCGCACTTCTTCTGCTGGTCAACGCCCGAAAAGTTGAAGCGCGAGAGGTAGGCGCGGGCATTCACGTCGCGCCCGCCCATGCGCAGCAGCTCCACGCCGCCCGACACCACGTCATAGACGCTCTTGTCGGGGTCGATGCTGGTGTGCTGCTGATCCACGTAGACGGCCTTGACCGTCTCGCCCACCTCAAAGGTGCCGCTGTCGGGCTGCTCAAGCCCCATAATCAGGCGGAACAACGTGGTCTTGCCAGCGCCGTTGGGGCCTATGACACCCACAATGCCGTTGGGCGGCAGCATGAAGTTGAGGTCGTCGAAAAGGAGTTTGTCGCCAAAAGCCTTCGCCACATGCTGCGCCTCGATCACCTTGTTGCCCAGTCGCGGGCCGTTGGGAATGAAAATCTCCAGCTTCTCCTCCTTTTCCTTGACCGTTTCACCGAGCAGCCGCTCATAGCTGTTGAGTCGCGCCTTACCCTTGGCCTGTCGTGCCTTGGGAGCCATGCGCACCCACTCCAGCTCACGCTGCAGGGTTTTCCGGCGCTTGCTCTCGGTTTTCTCCTCCTGCGCCAGCCGCTGCGTCTTCTGCTCGAGCCAGCTGCTGTAGTTGCCCTTCCAGGGAATGCCCTCGCCGCGGTCCAGCTCAAGAATCCAGCCGGCCACATGGTCGAGGAAATAGCGGTCGTGGGTGACGGCGATGACGGTACCCGCGTACTGCTGCAGGTGCTGTTCGAGCCAGTCGATCGACTCGGCGTCGAGGTGGTTGGTGGGCTCGTCGAGCAGCAGCACATCGGGTTTCTGCAGCAGCAGCCGGCACAGTGCCACGCGTCGCCGCTCGCCACCGCTCAGGTGCCCGGTGGTCGCATCGCCATCGGGGCAACGCAGGGCGTCCATGGCGCGCTCCAGGCGCGAGTCAAGGTTCCACGCATCGGTGGCGTCAATAATGTCCTGCAACTCGGCCTGACGGGCAAACAGCGCGTCCATCTTGTCCTGGTCCTCGTAGTACTCAGGCAAGCCGAACTTTTGATTAATCTCCTCGTACTCGGCCAGAGCGTCGACCACGGGCTGCACGCCCTCCATCACCACCTGCCTGACCGTCTTGGCGGGGTCGAGCTGCGGGTCCTGCGGCAGGTAGCCCACCGTGTAGCCCGGCGCAAACACCACCTCGCCCTGGTATTTGGTTTCCAGGCCCGCGATGATTTTCATCAGCGTGGACTTGCCCGCGCCGTTAAGGCCGATGATGCCGATTTTCGCACCGTAGAAGAACGAGAGGTAGATGTTCTTCAGGATTTGTTTCTGGTTCTGCTCGATGGTCTTGCTCACGCCCACCATCGAGAAAATAACTTTCTTGTCGTCGGTTGTTGCCATGATGAAATGATTTTTTGCAAAATTACGGAAAAAAACGGACACGGGCAAAAAAGGAGGCCAAAACATGGCCCGCTCCGCTGTGTCGCGACCCCGATGCCGGCGCGAACACATCACATTTACAAGGCGAATATTTTGTCAAACCAAGAATATATATTTACTTTGCAGAAAAAAACACAACATGACATTTTCCCCATACGTGATAAGTCTGCTTCAAGACAAAAGCGCCATCGACTGCTCGAGCCCGAGTGCCGCCGAGATGCTGTCGCTCGACATTGAGCGCGTGACGGGCGAGCGTCTTGGCGTGAACACGCTCAAGCGCCTGCTGGGCCGCCTCGACGAGTGCGAGCCCCGCGAGGCCACGCTCAACATCATTGCCCGCTACCTGGGATTCCCCAACTGGTCGGTCATTGAACGCATCGAGGCCCACCGCTGCAACTCCGACTTCGCCACCGTCTACCGCGAGTTGCGCACCACACGCTTAGCGCCCGGGCAACGGGTCGCCATCACCTACCTGCCCGACCGCCGCGTGGTGATGGAGTGCGCAGGCAGAGGGCGCTACTGCGTGACCGAGAGCATCAACAGCAAACTGCGGCCGGGCGACCAGCTCTCGCTGCCCATTCTGGTCGATGGTTTCCCGCTTATCGCCCACGATGTGGTGCGCAACAACCAGCCCATGGGAACATTCACAGCGGGCAAGGAACACGGAATACATTGGGAAATAGAAACGTAGCCAGTCTCAGATGTCGTCAGGATTCTCAACGGCAGAGCCAGCCACAAAATTCACCGACGGCGAGTTGGTGACAGCAGTCGGCAGCACCTGCGTGTGCCACCGCGTGCGCCGCCACGGCAAGTGGCACTTCGTGAAGCGGCTGCGCCCCGAACTGGCCGGCGACCCACGTTATGTGGAGGCCATGCGCAAGGAATTCGAGACTGGTTACGGCCTCGACCATCCCGCCCTGGCACGCTATGTGGAACTGGGCGATGACTACATCATGATGGAATATGTCGATGGCACGCCACTCGACGAGTTCGCAGCCCATCGCCCCGACGTGTTTGCCAACGCCGCCACCGCCTGGCGCCTTGTCAGCCAGCTGCTCGAGGCCGTGCGCTACCTGCACCACCACCAAGTGCTCCACCTCGACCTCAAGCCCGCCAACATCCTGGTCACGCGCATCGGTCACGACGTGCGGCTGATAGACTTCGGCTTCTGCTACACCGACACGTGGCGCGACACCACCGGCCTCACCGCCGCATGGGCCGCCCCCGAGCAGCTCTGCGGCGGTGTGGTCGACGAGCGCACCGACATCTACGCGCTCGGCCGCATCCTCGAATCGCTGCCGCTGCCGCGTCGCTACCGCCGCGCAGCCCAGCGCTGCCTTGAAAGCGACCCCGCCCGTCGTTACCAAAACATCGACCAGCTCCTGACGGCCCTCGCGCCCCGCCGCCGCTGGCCCATCGCCGCCGCGGTGGCAGTCGTGGCACTGGCCATCACCGGCTGGCTGGTGCGCGACCACCCCGTTTCGCAGCCACAGCCAGCCACCGACGACACCGTGCACACCACACCCGCCGACACGCTCGCTGCGCCCATCGAAGCACTCGACACAGCACCCGTCACAGCGCCAATCCCTCCCCCGCCATCCGAGACCGCACCCGAGGCCGCCTCCCCTGCGGACGCTCCGCCCACAGCCATCGAAGACCCCGAGCCAGCTCCCGCCACCGAGCCAGCCCCCGCCGCCGAAACAAGCCACAATACCGCCCCACCCCGCCACATACAGTCGCTTGAGCAGGACGTGCAGGACAACATCAACGAGCTGTACCGGCAAGCGACATCGTTCCAGCGGACACCGCGCATCATCTTCCTGCGCCAGACCCTGCCACAGCAATTTGACGAACTAATCAACTACTACGTTCAAGCCGGCAATTATGTGAAAGTGAGCGAGTACACCTACAAACGCCAGGTGGTCATGCAGGTCTTCGACGAGATGGGAATGTGATGGAAAAGCAAAAACACGCACAAATGGATGAAATGGATTTGATTCAACTCAAAAAAAAGTACTAATTTTGCCCCCGCAGGGAAAAAATGTCGCCCACACTATTGTCAGTATCGCAAAATATTTGTAATTTTGCGGCGACAAGTTTTCGAGGAAGCGTTTTTCCGCTATTCCGCATTAGTGAATCTCGACAACTCACAGAATGCGATGAGGAATGGTGCAAGACGCGACCACCCGACGGTGTATCCCCCGGCCTCACGCGCCCCGCGCGTGACAATGCCAGCGATATACTAAAAGGTGTGAGCGACTTTTCCCTTATTTCATCGCACGGCAGTCGAGAGCCCACTAATGCAATAAGCAAAAGTTGGCTCACGCTTTTTTTGTGTGTCATTGCCCCACAAAAACCGCCGAAATATCTTGATTATTAATAGATTACAGCCACAACGATGAAACATTACCTGAACTATCTTGCAGCCGTGATGCTGGCTGTGTTGAGTGTGTCGCTTGCCGGTTGCGGCAGCGACAGTGATGAACCCGAGAACACCAACCCGCAGAGCCTGTTGGGTACCTGGGAATGCGACCTCGTCCGTATGGGGATTGATGGCATGGGCGACATCTACGAGGGTGGCGAGGAACTGATGCAGCTACGCGCCGACGGTACGATGGTGTCGGTGCACGCGCTCATCTTCACTGACACGTGGGCCGCTATCGACGGACAAAAGGAGGAAATCGAGGTCGAATACGACACCTGGCGCGTGGAGGGCAACAAGCTCATCCTCGGCGACGGTGACGGCCAGGGTGATGTGTGCACCTACAAGCTGCAAGGCGACAAGCTGACCATGACCGGCGACACGCCGTTTGGCCAAATGACCATCACCTGCACCCGCGTGAGCGACGCGCGGATAGAGAAATATCTTTGAAAATACGTGAAATACTATTTAACACATTCATTGTTTAATCATTCATAAAATTTATTTGCAAAATGGCTTCAATTTACTGTAGCAACTGCGGTCAGCCGGTTTCGGATCAGTCACCATTCTGCCCGAACTGCGGTGCCCAAGTCGGCCAACCGGCTCCCCAGCAACCCCAACAAGCGTACCAGCAACCTCAACAAGCGTACCAGCAACCTCAACAAGCGTACCAGCAACCTCAACAAGCGTACCAGCAACCTCAACAAGCGTACCAGCAGCCTCAATACGCCTATGGAGCGCCCCAAACAGGCAACAATAATGGGTCGTCCGACTACGGTACATCGGGCAAGAGCCGCACTACCGCCGGCCTGCTGGCGTTGCTGCTCGGAGGCTTTGGAATCCACTACTTCTATCTCGGCAAAGCAGCTGGCGGCCTGGTGTGCCTGCTGCTCAGCCTGATCACTTGTGGTCTTAGGGCCATCCTCACCTTTATTCAGGGCATCGTCATCATGACCATGAAGCAGGAAGATTTCGAACGCAAGTTTGTCTACTCCAACTCATTCATGCCCCTGTTCTAACGCGTAGTTTTTTATCCATTAAATTACTGCATTATGAAACAATGTGCAGATTGCAACCAGACGTTCGACGACAGGTTGAGCACATGCCCCAGTTGCGGGTGTCCGGCGACATCATGTGCGACTGTAGCGGTGCAGCAACCCATGCAACAACCCATGCAACAACCCATGCAACAACCGACGAGCCTGGGGGCAGTCAACTACAAAACGTTGCGCATCTTCTACTTTATTGCCGGTGTTCTCGCCTTTGCCGGGGTAATATCCGTGGTAATATTTTGCAACCAATATTCGATGCCGTATGTGATTTACCCCTTATGTTTACCGATGGTTGGGGGCCTGTTGGCAGCAGGCGTAGTTCTTATCGGCCGTGGCATTTCAATCAAGTAAGATGTCTGAGCCCAAGATGCGATGTGTGCATTGCGGCCAATATTATGAGGGCCGCACTGCCTTTTGCCCACACTGCGGCGCAGCGACGGGCTATGTGCAACTATCACGCACGAAGGGGGATCATTCCACACTTCACAACCCGCCCGAACCGCCCACAAGGACGGGATGCATTGTTTTCGCGGTTTTGCTGCCAACGATTCTCAGCGTGATTATCATAGCTATTGCAGCTGCAGTGTTTTATTACTTCGTCATTTCGCCTGTGATGCACTGAACAAATGCGCCACGCGACAGACCGCTTTTTCATTAAACGACTAAAATTCCACTATTACTATATACTTTTACTATGGCATTGATTTATTGCAGCCAATGTGGCAAGCCTATTTCGGATTCGGCGACGCACTGCATCCATTGCGGCTCACCCGTGGCTGGTGTCACCGAGCCTTGCCCAGCAGCATTCGCTGGCAACCAACCATCGTATGTCGGTGAAGCCACCGGGAATACCAAGAAACCCATTATTATCCTTTTAGCCTTCTTGATACCGGTGATTGGTTTATTTTTGTTTTTGTTTTTCGCCAATCTGGGAAGCTCTGACAAGTCTGATTCGCCTGTGTATTCGGCCACGCTCGTTTCGCAGGCCGAGCATGGCAACGCGCAAGCCCAGTTTGATTTAGGAGAATGCTATGCTAACGGCTCTGGCATGGCTCAGGACAATACTGAAGCTGTCCGTTGGTTCCGCAAAGCGGCTGAACAAGGTCACGCAAAAGCTCAGGTCCAGTTAGGAGAATGCTATCTTCGCGGCGATGGCGTAGCGAAGAACCACGCCGAGGGAGTCCGCTGGTTACGCAAAGCGGCTGAACGAGGTCACGAAGGCGCTCAAAGGGCACTCAAAGAGTTATTTTAGCAAATAGGATTCAGAGTCCGCATTAAAAATTGACCGCATAAAGACCAAAAGTAAAAAAAGCAAATTATATGCAATATAATCGTATGATATTCATTGATTTACAAATAAGATTTTACGCATTTTTGATCTTCAATGCTGATAATTCCACTTTTCACAGCAAACTCAATCATCGGATAGATAAAAACAATTATGGCACTCATCTCATGTAGCAACTGTTGGCGTCCGGTGTCGAATCAGGCCTCGATATGTCCCCACTGCGGTGCTCCGCTCCGTACCGCTGCCCCCCAGGCACCGGCAACCAAACCCTCGCCCGAACCGTTGGCAGAAGGCTCGAGTGTCGGTGCGCCCCCGGATGGTGGAGTCAACGGGAGTCAAACCTGCCCTCGTTGCGGCCAACCGGTGCCAGCAGGCAACAAGTTCTGCATCCACTGCGGCGCGAAACTCGCGCCCCAGCCCAAATTCTGCATCCGTTGCGGCGGCCCGCTGAGTCCCGGAGTCAAATTCTGCCGCCAATGTGGCTCGCCAGTGAACGGCGAAGCGCAGGCATCTCCTCCCCCCTCGCAGCCGCAGCCTCAACCGGCAACCAATCCCTTGCCCGAACCGTTGGCAGAAGGCTCGGGTGTCGGTGCGTCCCCGGCCGGTGGAGTTGCCGGGAGTCAAACCTGCCCTCACTGCGGCCAAGCAGTGTCGGCAGGCAACAAGTTCTGTATCCACTGCGGCGCGAAACTCGCGCCCCAGCCCAAATTCTGCATCCGTTGCGGCGGCCCGCTGAATCACGGAGTCAAATTCTGCCGCCAATGCGGCTCGCCAGTGAACGGCGAAGCGCAGGCATCTCCTCCTCCCTCGCAGCCCCAACCCCAACCGGCTCAAGGACAGCATCCCGCCCAGCCCCCACAGCAAGAGCCAGAGTCCCCTGCGGATGCGAGTGCGCTGCCCAGTCAGCAGGTCGACAGCGAGGAGGAGTGGCCGCTCGTGGGCTCCGCCACACCGCTCATCGACGTTCCCGAGCAACCGCAAGCGCCAGAGGAATGGGACAACGACTTGGACACCAATGACAACACCGACTTCGAAACCATGCCCCGGAACGACTACGGCAGCGAGAGTTCCGAGGCCGAGCCGCAGTACACCACCAATGCCGCCGACATACCGCAAAGCGACGACAGCGACTACGATGAGCAAGAAGAGCATCCCAAGTCGGGCAAGACGCCAATCATAGGGATAGTGGCTGCCACGGTCTGTTTGCTGGGCATAGGGGTAGGAGCCTATTTCCTGCTCACCACGCGCGGCGACACCCCCACCGAGGCACCGCAGCAGGCCACCGAGATGACCAACACCGTCACCGATATGCTGATATATATCGACAACTCCCGGGCGACCTATTCCGGAATGGTGCTTCACGACACCGAGACCGGCAACGTGTTGCCCAACGGCACCGGCAAGGCGGTGTTTGACGACGGGGGTGTCTACGAGGGATCCTTCGTCAACGGCAAGATGGAGGGCACTGGCGGCAACTACAAGAGCAAGGGTTTTGAAACCGACAGCCTTACAATGGTCGACAACGCGCCCCAAAGCGGCATCATGCGATGGCCCGACGGGTCGTCGTTCACCGGCACCTTCAGCAATTGGAATCCGAGCAAAGGCACCTTTACCGACGCACAGGGCAGGAAGCGCAAGCTATAGCAGGCTTCACGGCACAAACTACAATGGCAAGACCAAAAATCACCTAACGTTATGAAGAAGTTAGTCTTTATCGTTACCGTGCTGACCCTGCTGGTGTCAATTGACGCATCGGCACAACGCACGCAGGGCGGCCAAAAACCCAAAAGCACAGTCACCGCCCCGGCCAAGGGCAATGCCGGGAAAACCGGCACGACAAAGGCCAATTCGGCAACGAGCCGCAAGACGCAATCCGCAGCACAGAAAGCAGGCCGGTCAGCGATAGACAGCCGAGTAGCCAAAGTATTTGAAAACGTTGGAGTCGACGAGTACGAGTCGCAACGCGAACGGTGGGAGGCCGAGCGCAACGCCGAGCGCGAGCGCATCATCGGCGAGCTGGTGAGCAACATGGTGGTGGTGCTTGACGGCCCTGACGGCACGTTCTCCATGGGTGCCACGAGCGAGCAGGGCAAAAATGCTGAGAGCGATGAGCGACCGATACACAAGGTGAAACTGTCGGGGTACAAGATTGGCCGCTACGAGGTCACGCAACGGGAGTGGCGCGCCGTGATGGACGACAACCCCAGCGTCCACACTGGCGACAATCTGCCCGTGCACTATGTGAGCTGGGACGACTGCCAGGAGTTTATCGCCAAGCTGAATGAAATCACCGGGTTGAGATTTCGTCTGCCCACCGAGGCCGAGTGGGAATATGCAGCTCGTGGCGGCCGCAAAAGCCAAGGCTACATGTATGCCGGCAGCAACACCTCCGATCAAGTGGCGTGGACCTCGCAAAACAGCCTGTCGAAGCCACACCCGGTGGGTGTCCTGCAAGCCAACGAACTGGGTCTATACGACATGAGCGGAAATGTGTGGGAATGGTGCGCCGACTGGTATGCCGGCTACAACGACCAAACACTTGTCAACCCCCATGGCCCCAATAGTGGCGAGACACGTGTCTTCAGGGGTGGCGGCTGGGGGTTCGAGCCCCGGGGGGCGCGCGTGAGCTACCGTATGAACGGCGTTCCCGGCGGACGCTACGACTTCACAGGTCTGCGACTGGCCATGGACTACCAACAGCCCGTAAAGCCCGGCTTCAAGCCCAGCCCAAAGCCCTCTCTCGAATGACGACTAAACAAAAAACGAGTCCATGGAATACTATTACATCGACACCAATCATCAACAGCAAGGCTCATTCACCCCCGAGGCCTTGCGAGAGCGGGGCATCGGCCCGGAAACACCGGTCTGGCACCAGGGAATGGGCGAATCATGGCTGCCAGCCAAAGATGTGCCCGAGCTGGCGGCTGTGCTGTCATCGCCATCATGGCTGTATTGCCGGTCGTGCGGCGGTTCATATCCGGCCCATGCGCAATTCTGCCCGCACTGCGGCACAGCAACGCAGTCTGTTGCGGCATCGCAACAGCGCCCTATGCCACAACGGCAGCAGACGCAGCCCGTCAGGCAACAACAGCAGCCTGCCGGCACGCCACGGAGCGGTGGCAACACTGCACTGGTGGTGGTGCTGGCCCTGCTGGCCGTTGCGGCTATCGCTTTCTGCGGTTGGAAGTTCTACCAATACCACCAAGCAAAAATAATCATGGAAGAGCTTGTTAATGGCACGAATGGCAATATCGAAGAGGCTGATACGACAGCAGTATGGGAAGCAGTAGCTGATACTACTTATGCAGATGATGAAGTAGCTCCGGTAGATACTGCAGCATATGAGACAACTGTGGCAACAGAGTCAGCAAGCGCAGCAGTGTATACCACTCCGAGCCACGTGCGTGTGACGGGGGTGAATGTGCGGCTGCGCAAGTCACCCGAAATCAACAACTATAACATCATCACCAACAGCCGCGGTCTAAATGTCCACCCCAACAAGGGCGATGTGCTCAGATGCTACGGCGAGGAGGGTGACTTCTATCTGGTGGAATACTACACCGACTACGGCGACCGGGCCTACATATCCAAGCAGTTTACCCGGCCTGCAGATTGACGTAAGACGTAAGCATTTGATAGTGTGCTTTTAAGACATAAGAACATAAGCATTTGATAGCCTTCAAATAAGGAACATAAGCAATTTAAATAATGTGTTTTTGATAATCCATTTGATAAATTCCTTTGAGAATCATTTTGATGGTTGCCAAGTGATTCATTTCCTAACACCTCAACGATTAAGCCAAGATGAAATCGATTAAAAGACTGCAGACGGCGGCTGTGAGCGCGGCTCTGTTGTGCTGCCTGTCATGCGGCGGCAACAAGAGTGACGTGGCGGTCGCGTCTGAGCAAGCCCCGGTCGAGACCACCGCCGAAATCACGGCCACCGACGGCACCACCACCTACCGTCCCGACACCGCCCGTATCTTTCACCGAGATGCCATCGACCGCGAGAAGACATTTATCGTCATCAGCAAAAAAGAGCTGCGCCTGAGCGTCTATGCCGACCTGAACGGCGACACCACACTCATTGCCCGCTACCCCGTGTGCCTGAGCCGCAACAAGGGACAAAAAGAGGGAACAGGCGACATGAAGACGCCGGAATCGGAACCGGGCAAGCCCTTCCACATCAAGCAAATCCAGGATGCCAGCGACTGGACGCACGACTTCGGCGACGGACGCGGCAGCATACGGGCATACGGCAACTGGTTCATGCGTTTGGAAACACCGTTCACCGGCATCGGCATCCATGGCAGCACGAACAACGAGGACAAGCTGCCCGGACGCGACAGCGAGGGGTGCATCCGCTTGCGCGACAGCGACCTTGATCACCTACACGACAACTACGCCCACGTGGGGATGCCAGTCATCATCAAGGGGGAAACGCAAGGCGACCTGCCCTTTGAGGCGAAAGCACGCAAAAACGACGGACAAAAGCTTTAACACCCCTCACCACTATGTCACAGATTAACAGTACCCATAACGACCCGGCGCCAAGGAGCGGCAGACGTGCATTGATAGCGGTGCTCACCGTTGCGATAGTGGCGGCTGCGGCCGGCGCCGGCTACCTGTGGTGGGCCGGCAACCGCCAGCTCGACGCCATCGCCGCCGAGCAAGCCCGCCAGGACTCCATCGCCGCCGCCGAGAAAGCCCGGCAGGACTCCATCGCCAAATGGGAATTCTTCACCGCGGAGGAAATACTTTCGCTTGTCGACCGAAACCGAGAGCTAAGCATCGACGAAGTTCGCACATTCCTTCAGCGGCATCACCTGACGGTGCTAAAAGAAGACACCTTATGTGATGACAATGGCAGTGAATTTCTCCGGGTGTTTATTGCAGGCAAAGGGTCTGAGCTTACCAATATTAGACCTTTTTATCTTTTGCGAGACGAGAAAATACCAGCAATAAAATCAACCTCCGATGCTCCATTCGCAATTACGATTTGGATGGACAAACTTGAGAATGGCAAGTATGAATTATCATCCGCTGAGGGTGTTTTTGAATTGTTTTTTCCCAATGAAAAATTAAAAGACCAAATGCAAGCGAGGTTAAAAAGTATCAATAAGACTGGGTCAGCGGTGAATTGGGAGTTTTATTCTGGATTCAGTGATGGTATTTCCTGGATTGAATGTGTTGTTACACCTTGCTAACACCTCGATACCCAAACCGCGTTATAACCGAATCACAACTCACATCATGGCCTACACCTTTATCGCAAATTCCGGTATTCAATTCTACACGAGCCGGATCGTGATTGACATGAATGCCACGTCGAAGCATCTGTTTCACGAATGGTTCGACGAGGAAAACGTTGAGACGAGCCTCGAGGTGGTGTATCAACTTCCCAGCAGCCAGAAAGTGGTGCCGTTGAGCGACCTGGAGAAACTGCGTTTTATCAGTTCCGAGGGCAGGTTGCTCACCGACGAGGAGCACATTCTGGCCGTTCCCGACCTGCGCGTGGTCTACGAGGGCGACTTGTCAGAAAGCGAGGGCATCTTCTCGATGAAGCTCTCCGACCGCCGCTGCCCTCTGGCCCAGCTGCTCAACAAGTGGCTTCCCCTGCCGGTGGTGGAGCTGGATTCGCAGGGTGAGTTCCGGCAGGGTCCCTATAACTGGTGCCGCTGCAAGCTCATACCCACTGGCGAAGAGAGCGAGGGGAAGATTGAGGCCGACATGGTGTTGGCCTTCGACACGCGCACGCTCTATGGCGATGCGGGCGACGACTACAACGAGTGCCCGGTGTTTGAGAGTGCCTCGCAGCGTCACAAGGACTTCAGGCTGTGCGACCGCATCTCGATGCTGCTCGACTTCTGCACGGGGCAGAACACGTGGGTGAAGCGTTACCTGATGCAGCTGGTGCATGGTGTGCGCGAGGTGGACGACATCGTGGTGAACCGCAACGAGCAGGACTACCGCTACGCCTTTTTGGCCTCCTGGTTTCTGCTGGTTGAACATCTGCACACGGTGGGCGGGCTGCCCACCTTCAGGCTGCTGCGCGACCGCGGCGAGACCATCGATGTGGAGATGGTGGTCGACATCGGCAACTCCCGCACTGCGGCTGTGCTCTTCGAAAACGGCGACTTCACCAAGGTGCAGCAATTGCGGCTGCTCAACTTCACTTGTCCCGTGAAGGACGGACGCCTCAACTGCACGTTTGAGCCATTCGATATGCGTCTGGCGTTCCAAAAGGCCACCTTCGGCGAGGGTATTCTGGAGGGCAGCAAGCAATTTGTGTGGCCGAGCGTGGTGCGTCTGGGCCGCGAGGCCGAGCTGCTCACCCACCTCACCACCGAGCTGGCCGATGGCGATGAAACCCTCTCGACCTATTCCAGCCCCAAGCGTTATCTGTGGGACACCTCTCCCCATCGCGAGGAGTGGCGCTGCGTGCGCACCGCGCAGGACGACAGCCCGCGGTTGCCGCACATCGCTGGCGTGAGCAACCATCTCGACTACCGCGGCCGCCTGGCTCCCGACGGTTTAGGCTATGGCCTGCACTACAGCCGACGCACGCTCATGACGCTGGCCTTTATCGAAATCATGTCGCAGGCACGCGCACAAATCAACACCGCCGACTACCGCGAGTTCAACGGCAAGATGTCGACACCACGGCGCATCAGCAAGGTGGTGCTCACCTGCCCCACTGCCATGTCGCACGATGAGCAGCTGGCTCTGCACAGCAGCCTGAGCGACGCCCTGCAGATTCTCGACAAATATGCCCTCTACACCGACCCCACCGCCCCGGCCTCCAATGTGCAGGTGGTGCCCGACCTCGAGCGGCACGACGACGAACACCCACAATGGATCTTCGATGAGGCCACGTGCTCGCAATTTGTGTACCTTTACGGCCAATTCGCCGAACGATACCTCAACAACAGCGAGGAGTTCTTCAAAATGTATGGCAAGCGCCGTTCCGCAGCTGGCACCGAGGCACAACCCCTGTCGTTAGTTGTTGGTTCGCTCGACATTGGTGCCGGCACAAGCGACGTGATGATTTGCCGATACGATTACAACGATGTCAACCCCTCGATGCTGCAGCCACAGCCGCTGTTCTGGGACAGTTTCGACTATGCCGGCGACGACATGATGCGCATGCTCATCTCCAATGTGCTGTTGCAAGGCGACGATGGCACCCTGGAGCGCGAGTTGCTGCGTCGCGGCAAAGATTTGAGAGAGACTCGCGGCCTGCTCTACCGCTTCTTTGGCCAGAATCACAGCGCCCTATCGTTCCGCGACCGCATGCTGCGCCGCGACTTCAACATCCAAGTGCTTGTGCCGGTGATGCAAGTCTTTCTCGACCTGCTGGCACACGACGAGGAATACCGTGAGGTGAGCTATGCCGATGTGTTCTCCGACATCGCGCCCAGCACCGATGTGCTTCAACACTTCCACGACCACTTTGGCTTTGCGCTGCACGACATCAAGTGGGTCTACGACCGCGAGACGCTGGCGCGCATCATCCACAAGTCGCTCGACCCGCTCATCGAGAGTGTGGCCACCATCATGTATGCCCACGACTGCGACTTGATTCTGCTCTCGGGCCGTCCCACCTCGCTATGGCCCATCGAGGAAACCTTTCGCCGCTACTGCGCCGTGCCGGCCGACCGACTGATTGTGCTCAACAAGCATCGTGTGGGCAAGTGGTATCCCTTTGCCGATGAGCACGGCTTTGTGCAAAACGCCAAAACGGTGGTGGCCATGGGTGCGATGCTCGCCCACTTGGCGTCGAATGCCGGACGGTTGCCCAACTTCTCGCTCAACCTCGATGAGCTGGGCAGGCGGCTCAAGCCCACCACCGACTACTTTGTGGTCTACGACACACTTGTGAAAACCAACACATCGTTTATCACGCCCGAGCAACCCGCCGGCAGCATCATCGTGAATGCCCTACCCATCTACATCGGCTCTCGACAGTTTGACCTGCGCAAATACCCCGTGCGTCCGTTCTATGTGCTCGACCTCGACCGCGACGCCATCGCTGTCCGGCTGCGGCGGCGACATCCCGAAGTGAGCGATGAACAACTGCCCAACATCGTCAACGACTACAGTATGCAGATTCTTGAACACCTGCCGCTCACTGTGACCCTTGAGCGCGAAGACTATGGACACGACAAGGAAGCGCTGGTGATAGCGTCGATTGAGAACGACAGCGATGCCACCATCGAACTCACCGACTTCAAGCTCACCATTCAGAGTCTGAACGACCCCGACTGCTACTGGCTCGATTCGGGAGCTTTCAACATCAACATTGCTAACTGACTAACGCCACAACGACTATGGTTAATGACACACTCACCGCGTCACGCATATCCACCATTGGCCAAGCACTGCAATGGCAAGAACATGTACCCCCCACCGAACGTTTGGTCTACTGCCAGAAACTAGTGAACCTGCGCCGCGAATACCGCAAGACCGGTTACGCCCTTGCCGAGCGTCCATCGGTAGCAGCCTTCGGCGAGAGCCAGATGGGCAAGTCTTATCTGGTGAGCGCGCTACTGTCGACCTCCAACGCACCGTTCAAGGTCACCGACGGCGAGCGCGCCTATCACTTCATCGACGAGATCAACCCCAGCTCGCCCAACTCCACCATCGAGGCCACCGGGGTCATCACGCGCTTCACGACACAGCCGCAACACTTGCCCGCTGGGGTGCTGGGTGTACAACTGCTCTCGGTGGCCGATGTGTTGCTGGTACTCTGCGAGGCCTACTACAACCAGGTGGACTACTCCTATGAGAGCATCAAAAGCCACGAGCAAATCAACGAAATCCTGAGCGCGGTGACACCCGGCTCGGCCACGCATCCATTTCTCAGCGAGGATGAACTGCTCGATGTGAAAGAGTATCTGCAAAACACCTCCATACAAAAGAAATGCCACGCCCTACTCACCTCTGACTACTTCGACTTCCTGCTCATGCGCCTCAAGCAGCTCACGCAGGACCAACTCACGAGCCTGCTCAAACTCATGTGGAACGACAACCAAGAGATGAGCCGCCTATTCGATGACCTCATGGCCACCTACACCAAACTCAACTTCGCCAACACCGTGCGAGTGGACTTCGCCTGTGTGCTGAAGAAACACGGCACGCTGCTCGATGTGGCACGCCTCGACGAGATGTATGCCGCACCCGAAGTGGCCGTCAGTGAATATCAACCCGATGTGACGGTGACCATCGATGCCGGCACGAGACATGCAGTCACCGTGCCAAAGTCATTCTTCAGTGCGCTGATTGCCGAGCTCACCTTTGAGCTACCGCCGCAGCTCGCACAGTCGCGGGCATTCCTTAAAGACATCGACATCCTCGACTTTCCCGGTGCGCGGCGGCCGGAGCAAATCAGCGAGACAAAACTGGCATTGGGCAAGAACCTGTCGACAGTGTTCAGGCGTGGCAAAGTGTCGTATCTCTTCAGCAAGTATTCCACCTCGAAGCGCATCACTGCGCTGCTCTTTTGCCACAACAACAATCAGAGTGCCGAGAGCACTATTGGCGGGGTGCTCACCAAGTGGGTGCACAACAACGTGGGCGAAACAGCAGCCAAACGCGAGCAATTCATTGTCCAATCGCAAGTGTCGCCCCTGCTGGTGGTAGCCACTTGGTTCAACAAAGACCTCGACTACCAAAACGAGAATAAGGACGAACCCGACCGGCTGAGTGAGCGATGGCAGCGGCGATTCAACGTGGTGCTGGAGAAAGAAGTGCTCAAGGCAAGCGACCCTGACCACTGGCTGAATGCCTGGACCACGTCGCAGCCCGACTTCGACAACATCTTCATGCTGCGCGATTTCAAATACTCCACAAGCATATTCTCGGGCTACGATGCCGATGCAGGGCTTGCCGAGCGCGAGGTGATTGTCAACGAGAAATATCCCGACTTCCTGCTCGACCTGCGAGCCTCGTTTGTCAACGACTCCTTTGTCAAGCACCACATCCCCAACAGCGAGCAGGCTTGGGACGCAGCCGCCACGGTGGGCAACGATGGGTCGCGGCTCATCATCGACACGCTGTGCCACATTGCGCCACACGCCGCGGGGGCGCGCAACAAGAAACTGACGAGCGACCTGACCACTCTCGACAGGCGCTTGCTGACCCTGCTCGACACCTACCACCAGGCCGAAGACGGCGATGTGAAACTGAAACAGGCAAAAAAACAGGCTGGCGACGCCTGCCTGCACATCGACCGCCAGTTGGGCAAAGACGCCTATTTCTTCGGCCGGCTCAAACACGCGCTGATGATTAGTGAAACGGAGCTCTATGAACTCATCCACTCACAAATATTGGGAGCCGAGCTGCCGCAAGAAATGACCGATGAAGAGTCGGGCATCTTTCTGGCGGCGGGGCTTGATGCCGGAGGCACGCGCGAAAGGAACATCGAAACGCTGTGCGAATACCTGGGCTGCGACAGCGAGGAAGAGTGCCGTGACACGCTGCTTGAGCAGGGCATCGAACTGAGCCATCTGCTCGCACAGCAGAAAATCGCCAGCAGCGAGGAAGACCAGCTCATGACGACCATCGAAAAGCGGTGGCACGATGACTTCCTGGCCACCCGCTGCGTGACACACTTAGCCAATGCATATCCACCCATCGACCTGGTAGTGCGAAAACTCTGGGCGGTTTACCGGATGCTGGGAATGCACGAAAAACTCTCGCGACAGGTGGGCTATTTTCTGAAAAACCTCAACCGCGAGCAGAGCGTGGGCATCATTGCCGATTTGGTGACCATGAGGCTCAACGCGTTTGTGGACAGTTTTGGCTACGACTTCATTGCCCCCGAGGGGCGGGCGCGTATCCTGCAGAGCAACGACCGGCTGCGGCTGGGCATTGATGCCTCGATGCTCGACCGCAACGCCAACGAGGGGATCGCCCTGCTGGCCGACCTGGACAAGAAAAGCGAGCTACTCGCTGCCGAGGGATTCTCGAAACAAGGCAAGCAGTTCTTGTCGCGCTTTCCTCAATACCAAAGTGTGTGGCGTTGGGAACAGCAACTGCGTTTCGCGTTTGCCTTTGCCTGCGAGCTGCCCGACTATGACCCCGTTGCCAATGCCTCCCTGGGACAAATCATTGCTGGGGTACGATAAGTGCCGGCATAACCCATTAGAAGAGCCATGATTAAAAATAAAATAAAATTGTGTGAGACGCCGCTGAACGCGTTCAATGTCGAGAACGTGAACAGCATCCCGTTTTACGAGCGATACGACGAGTTTGTGCGCGTGCTCCAGGCCGGAGGCCTCGCCGATGTGGAAGCGTTTTTGGCTCAGCCTCAACTGATAGAGTCCACCAACAGCATTGAGTGGTATATCCCCCGACCTGCCGGCGAGATACCCATCGCCATGACGCATCTCACTGCCGACGAGTTGCCCGTCTACGAGAAAGCCTTAGATGCGCTCATCGCTCGTCTGGAAACGCTCAGGTCCCAAGACAAGCGCCCCATCGACAACCAGTTCATCGCCACTGTGCTGCAATATGCAGGCAACAGTGCCGACACCGTTTATTGCCACGATGGCCAAGTGGTGCTGGCCGTGTGGGGCATGAGTCTGGTACACGGTCACGAGATGGCCGCGGTCATCACCGATGCGGTGACCGACCACCGCGTGCACCGGGTGGAATTCCGCATCGACGGCAACGGCCAGTTGCAAGGTCAGCAGGTGTTGATGCGCCGCCACGGCCACATAATCGACAATGCCGAGGTGCCAACAGTGGAACCCGCAGAGGGAGCCAATTTTGTGAAGTGGGAACCCGATAACCCGCAAGGGCTTCGCGTGGAAAGCGACCTGGTGTTCACGGCACAGTGTCCGTCGAGCGGGCGATGCCATCTCACTTTCGATGTCGTCGATGGCGGCACACTACGAGGCAACACCACACTCGACCTGCCAGCGCAGACACGGCTATTCGAGATGCCTCTGCCCACACCGGTGCCCAACGATGGCTACGAGTTCGTGCAGTGGGAACCGGCCATCTCGACCGAGACCATCGTAAACGGCGACCGCAACTACACCGCCCAATTCAGGCGTGTGCTGCCCAAAACACCGCCGCCACCGGTGATGCACCGGGTGCATTTCAATCCGGGTGTCAACGGTGCGCTGCCTGCCGGATATTCCGACTTCGATGTGGCACACGACACCATCATCAACCCCGGCATGATACCGGTGGTGAGTCCGCGCCCAGACATGCGCTTTCTGGGCTGGAGCCCCAACCCCGGCGATGCCGTGCAAACCGATGTCACATTCACTGCCACCTATGAGCCCCTTCCCAAAAAGCTGACGTGGTATCGCCGATTTTGGCTTTGGCTCACGGGCAGCGGCTGCCTCAATTGGCTGCTGGGGCTGATAGGTGTGTTGCTGTTGCTGGGTGCAAGCTCATTGCTGCTCGAGCGCTGTGCCGGAGTGAGCGTGACGCCGAGCTGCTGCTCGCACCGTCCGGTGTCCCTCATCGATTCCATCATACTCCCCGACGGCACTGTGGGCGACAACAACGGCGTTGTCGTCCCCATCACAGGCATCGACGGCCGCTTGCCCGAGGGCAGCGACCGTGCGGTGGCACCGGTCAGAGAAAACGATGGCTCGCTACCGCCCATTGAGTCACGCCCCGGAGTCCCCGATGTATTCAAGAACCGGCTCTTCCTCTTCCTTGAAGACGACAATGCCGATGTCGATGCGTTGGCACGCGACTTCAAGGCCGCCTACCCTGGCGATCAATATCAAATCATCGGTTTCGACCGCGAGGTGAAGTTGCTTGTGGTGCAAATCCCCGAGCAAGAGCATGATGCCATCAAAAGCGAAATCAACAGCCGACTGCCGCAGCAACCATTCATCGTGTTTGATGAGGAAGTGTATGAAATCAATGGCTTTGAAAACACCGGCGTCCGCGATGCCGGCTGGCATCTGAACGCTGTGCATCTCAAGCAAGGCTGGGCCATCACCCGGGGCAACGCCGATGTGACGGTAGCCGTGGTCGACGATGGCATCGACGCCAACCACGCCATGTTCAAGGGACGCATCAGCAATGCCTACAATGTGTTCACGCAGAACAACCACCTGAGCATTGGCTCTGGTCACGGCACGCACACAGCCGGCCTGGCCGCCGGTTCGGCAGAGTTCTATGACAAAGGCGCCGCCGGCGTGGCGCCTGGTTGCCAGTTGATGCCGGTACAGGTGTTCGACAATGGCCACTGCCCGATGTCGGCCCTGGTGGCCGGAATCATGTATGCCGTGCACCACAACGCCGACGTAGTAAACGTGTCGGTGGGTCCATCATTCAAGGGACTGAACGTGCTACCCGTTGCTGAACAGGATGCGATTGGCAAGACGCAATTTGTGAATGTGGCACGCTTGTGGAAGCGAGTGGCCCAATTGGCGGCAAGCAAAGGCAGCGTGCTGGTGCTGGCCGCTGGCAACGACGACATCTACACCAGCATTCCACCCGAGAACCGCAATGCGTCGTCGATAGTGGTCACAGCGGTCGACGATCGCCGCTATCCCACCGACTACACCAACTATGGCCCATGTTCCGACATTTCGGCACCTGGCAGCAACATCCTGAGTGCCTATCCCTCGAACAGTTTCCACAGCTACAGCGGCACCAGCATGGCCGCCCCCATCGTAGCGGGAACGGTGGCACTGATGAAATCGCTCAAGCGTGACCTAACAGTGGAGCAGGTGCGAATCGCACTGTTCAACTCCGGTGCCGATGTCTACGGCTATGTGCCTCCCATGGTGCTCGTTGACGGTGCCCTGCAGGCTGTGAAGGACGGCAATTACCGAGAGATGCGAGAACGCCAGACGCGTCCGGTGCCCGAGGCCGACATACCCTCGATCACCTCGGGGGGCCACACCATCACCGGCCCGCCAGTGACCGTGCGACCAATCGATGTCAAGCCACCGACAGCCATCACGCGTCCCATCGCGAGCGATTCGGGAACGGTGACCGTGACACGTCCCGGAGCAGTCGCTGCCGCCCCGGAATCCCCCGCAAAACCGCCCTCGACACAGGACGGTAACTACGATGAAATACGACATCTTATACGACAATATGAAAAGAAAATTGAAGAGCTGAAAAGGAAATTACCTGAGAACAACAAATAAATTATTACACTATGAACGATATAAAATTCAATTATGCCGCCGTGATTGCGCTGATGGTACTACTGGTATTTGGCTACTTCGCGTTCATGGGACTGGTGTACTGGCAAGATGGCCTGGTAATCAAGCCATTGCTGATTACGGCATTTGGCATTGCCGTGGCTGTGTTGTGCGTGTATGTGATGACCGAGAGCAAAAAGTCGCGTTGGAAAATCGGCCGGGTGGGAGAAGCATTGTTTGGCTTAATCGTGCTGGCCACTTTTGTTGCCGCAGCGGTGCCCTTCACCAATTTCATGAATGTGCTGAATCGCAGCAGCGAGATCAAGTCCAAAACCGAACAAATGCTCAACACAGCACGCAACGTTGACGAAGCCTACGACAGCTATGTGAGCAAGCGTGTGGGAGCCTATCGGTTCATGCTCGAAACCGTGGCCAAGGGCAAGAATATCAAACCCTCGGACTACGCCGAGCATCTGGCCAAGGCGGCCGGCGACAACGATGAGCAAAAAATAAGCAATTTGGCCAAAAGCCTGAGCCGCCAGCTGCTTCCCATGGCTATAGACAGTGTGCGCCAGCAGCGTCGCCTTTGGCTGGAACAAGCCAGCCAAATGAGCGTTTGGAACGTGATGCTGCCACACAACATCAACACCATCGCCGATGGTGTCAACGACTATGTGGCTAACTATGCCGACCTGTCGAAGAACATCCGTCAGGGCGAAGACACACAACCGTTCACCTATGAAACGCTTAGCACCGACCTCACCTCGCTTCGCAAGAGCTACACCCGGCTCACAAGGCCCAGTGCGCTCACCCTGGTGCTCGCCGTGATTGGTTTCGCCCTGATGCTGCTGCCCTACTGGGTGGCCGACCGCTCACTGGCAGGCGCCACATCGAGTTCGAGCCAAGATAATGCGATATATGAATGACAACCTTGAAACAGAACTATGCCTAAAAACGAAAAAATCAAAGAAAAAATCTTAGACGCCTGCCAGCGTACTGGCGCGTCTAACATTCCAAAAGCGAGCCTGTGGAACTATATCCAAAACCACATCGTCACATTCCAGGAATTATGCACAGCGGGTTTGGCCGATGACATGAAGCAATTCCTTGCCGTGCAGCTCAGGGCTCAAGACGACGCGCTTTGGCAACATGCCCGCAAGACCGGCGACACCGCGGCCTATCACGACTACCTGACGAAGAGCCAGCTGCAACATCACGCCGACGAAGCCCGGCAGCTCATCGACCGTTTGGACGAGCAAGGCTGGCAGCTCGCTTGCGCCACACTCACCGAGGAAGCCTTGCGCACCTATCTGAACGCGTTTCCTAACGGGACTTACCGCCAGCAGTGCCTCGACCTGCTCGACGACCTGCCCTGGCTCGAGGCCAAGCGGCGCAACACCATCGACGACTACAACCAATACCGGCTACAGCACCCCGGGCGACACGACCAGGAAGTGGATATGGCGATTAGGCAAATCGAGGACAACATGGCTTGGAACAACGCCTGCACCCTGGCCACCATGCAGGCCTATCGTCACTATGTAGAGCAATATCCCCGAGGGCTGCACGCCTCCGAGGCGCAAACCCGTCTCGACGCGGGTGCCGCCGGTGAGCAGTTCCTTGACGACCTGCGCCGCGACCCCAATGCCCACGGCGCACTCGAGATTCAGCAACATGCCAAAAACGGTGTGGTGGCCTGGGCCGACATCGAAGCCATCTACGGCGTTGAGAAAACCGATGCCATACGCGGGTTCCTGTCACCCACACAGCTACCGGGTTCGACTGCCCCCGGGCGGCTGCAGGGCGGATCCACCGAGGTGTATGTGTGGGGCACGCCCGGCTCGGGAAAGACCTGTGCGCTGGGCACCATCATCAGCAGTGCCACCCGGGCGGGAATCCTGCAGCCACGCCGTTGTGCCGCGCGGCCGTACATGGACCTGCTGTCGAATGTGTTTTCGAGCGACGGCGTGTGCACCCTGCCCTACAGCACCGACTACAAGGACATTCAGGAGATGGTGATGGACCTGCGCGACAACAAGAAGCGCAACCACCGCATCACGCTCATCGACATGGCCGGCGAGCTGTTTCGGTCGGTCTATAAGCTCGACAACAAGATGTTTCTTGAGCAAGAACGCCAGCAAGTGCTTGACAAAGCACTCGGCTACCTTGCCGACAGGCGGAACGAGAAAATCCATTTCTTTGTCGTGGAATATGGTGCACACGACAAGCTGTGGGACGGATTGAACATGGGCAACTACCTGCAACACATGATCCAGTACCTCACCGACAAGAAAATCTTCAACAGCACCACCGTGGGCGTGTATGTGCTGGTGACTAAGTGCGACACCATACCCGCAGCCCATGGCGACCGTCCACGGTTGGCCGGCGACTATGTGACAACGCAGCTGCCCTCGTTTTGGCAAGCATTGCAATACTCCTGCAGGCTGGCCAACATCAAGGACTTGCGCATATTGTCGTTCTCGGTGGGTGATGTCTTTGCCCAGCAGTTGTGCATCTACGACGGCACCGACACCGAAAAGGTGATTGACAAGCTGCTGACAAAAACTCACCCCGACAAGCAATTAATGGGCTGGCTGAAACATTAACCCTTATCCCAAAAACAAAATAAGATGCTCAAACACTCTATTCACATTGCCGTGTACGGCCAAGTGAAAACAGCGGGCGGTGCCGACGACACCACGTTTGCATTCACCTATCCCGGTATGGGCGGCATGGTTGACACCAATCACTGGCGGTCGCTCTTCGACCCCCGCGATGCCCGCGACTTCAGCGACAGCGATGTATACGCCATTTGGTCACGGCCCGAAGGCAACTTCTACGCAATCATCTATCCGGCCCGTGATGGGCGCAACGGACGCAAAATGCTTGCGGTGCTGGTGGCCAACGCAGTGGCCGACAACGGCAGCACTGTGCTTCGCACGCTCCATACCCTGCGCGACCAACTCGAGACCAGTGCCTATGCGCTCACCAACGGACAAATCGAGCAAATACTGGCCGAATTTGATGCACATCTGCGGCCGGGAATGGGCACAATCCCCAGCGGCACCGCCACCGGCAAGGGCTACCGCGTCTAC
This sequence comes from Muribaculaceae bacterium, assembly GCA_017443765.1. Lineage (GTDB taxonomy): Bacteria > Bacteroidota > Bacteroidia > Bacteroidales > Muribaculaceae > Sodaliphilus. Next base: position 24,155 of record JAFSYB010000076.1, read on the forward strand.
CACAACACCCAAGAGCTGGAACGCCTGCTAACCTACCCACAACAGCTGGAATATGGAAAATACCCTTGTGTGTATCTAACACCCCAAAACCTGCTCATGCCCAATCCCAACTTCAAGCAGGTGACCACCCCCATCAGGGTTTACTACCAAATAGCTCCGCCACCGGCGGGCGTGAGTGTGATTCCGCAACGCGAGGTGAGCGAGGACGACACACTCATCATCACTTATTCGAGAGCGGGTTTTGAAGATGTCAAGAAAACGGTCAACATCATGGGCAGCAATACACCGCTGTTCACCATCGCACAATCCACCATCAACATTCATGATGCCCGCACCGCCGGCATCACCTTCGGCCGCAAGGTGTTGCTGCAATTCTACGCCAAAGGCACCAACCGGCGTGTTGGCAATGTGTCGATTCGCCAAGGCAATGGCAGCGAACAGATAGCCGACACAGTGCTGATGCCCGAAACCGCGCAGAGCCTAACGCTGCATGTGCGAGCCGCCGGCTATCATGACACCGACATCGAAATCACCCAGCTGGACGTGAGCCACGGTCACCGCATAGTGGAACTCATCCCCAGGGCTTCGACAAAAAGGGTTACCATCGTGTTGCCCAACGGCAGTATGAGCCACATAACCGCCGAAATCAGTCAAACCGACCCTCTGTATCGTTACATGCAGCAACATGGCGAATACCTCTACCTGAAGGACAGCCGCCACGATGGAGGTGGTCGTGCCGAAAACGGCTATCGCGGCATGGATTACCAACGCAACATGGCCACGCTGGTGGCTGGAGTTGCGGGGGTGATTGTGACCTATTTGCTGCTGGCCTGGTTATGGCTCCACACCTGGCCATTTAATGAATCGCCAAACGAGGCTGACAAGGCAAACAGCACCAACAATGAACAAATGGTGGATGCACCACAGGCCGATAATCCCGACAACCAACCTGACGGCAACAACAGCAAGGCCGACCTGGAAACCGACTGGCAATATATGAAAGACAACGACATCTGGGTTAAAGTCGAGTTAAAGTCCGACGAATGTCGCATGCTGTGTGACTACATTGAGAATGGGCAAGTGCAACAGGCCATCAACCACCCATACAAGAGCAACCCCACAGTAAATGAGTATTGGACTGGCAGCCAGGGATTCATCACCATTTATGAGGAGATTCGAGGCAGCGTCAGCGAGGAAAATATAGCCAACGCCATGCGTAAATGCGCATCAAACAAAGGGACTATCGACCTAAAGGCGCTTTCCGTGTCGATGAGCAGTTTGCGTGATAAACACAATCAGACGGGTTCTGAAAGTGAGACAACATCTAATCCCAATGATATAAAGCCGAGTGACATACATCACACAAACCCCGGTAATAAATCCCCGTCAGTGTCAGGGTCAGGGTCAAGTGGATCTACACCACCAACTGGTTCGAATGTGGGACGACCTACGTCATAAGGCAATTGTTAACGTGCTCATTCCTAAACTCACACCTTATTCATCATGAACAATTCGCTAAAAATCATCCTTATTGTTGTTGTGCTGCTTGGCATAGCAGGAACAGTGTTTTACTTCATGCGCGGCATGGACGACAGCGGCGGGAAGATTATCGCCCAGACGCCATTTGAGAAAATCATCAACTCACAAGTGCAAAAAAAGATTGTCGGCCACGAGTATGCCGAAGCTGCGGCCGGATTTGATGCGGTGCTTAACGACATCGACACCGAGGCATCGATCATGAACGGCGATGGCACACCCCAGCTGCAGCAGAGCGAGGCCGAGAACTGCCGAAAAATCGCATTCTTTGCATTTGAGGCCATTTTCGAAAAAATGCAAGAGAACTACTTTAAACGCAGCTCATGGAGCGACACGGAGTTGGCCGACATCAAGTCGCAGGCCCAACGACTGCTTGACATGAAAATCGCCGAGGGCAAAGCGTATCTCAACCTGCAGTCAGCGGTCAAGAATGTGGACGACTACCATGCCGCTTGGGCTGCGGTGAAGAGCGCTGCTCATTGCACCACCGTGAGCGCAGTGAAAGCTGTGGGCAATAACGTGGATAAGTATAACCATGCCCCGCTCACCAACAACGTCAGCTTGAACGAGGCGATGCAGGGAGCTTACTCGCAGGCAAAAACCTCGCTGGCCAACAACATCAAAGCCAGCTGCCGCCGATTAGCCGAGAACTACTATAACTACCCATCCTACTACGATTTCTACACAGCCTACGAGAATGTTATCAAGCGCATCAATAACTACGTTGAGGCTTTTGGTGGTGAAGATATGTTCGGCGATTCAAAGAGCATACTGCGCGAAGCCGACCAGTTGGCCATGGATTATTACGACTACTAAAAGTGACCATAAACTACGAGACTACGAGCTGTAGCTGACAAATTACTAACTAATAATCACTTTATCGAATGAAACATCACCTACTCGCATTGCTGCTGATGGCGCCATTGGCCATTGCAGCGCAGACCAATGGGTCTGCGGGCGACAACGACTTACTCAACGCTTCGATCAACGAACGCCTTGATAAAGGCCTATACCAGCAAATCAGGGAATTGGAGAGCGACACAGCCGCCCAGAATGCAAGAATCGACCAACTGCAAACCACGATTGACAACCAGAAAGAGCAACTCAAGCTGCTTGACCGCATCGACGATGTGGTCTACCGGCAATGCCTGCTCTATCCACTTGAGCGACGTTTCGACCCAAAACTCATCGACGAGGCGCTGCATAGCTTGAATCGCATGAATATTGCCGATTCACACCGGGAACAATATGACACCTACGCGCCCTTGCTCAACGAGTACGCCCATCTGAACCAGGAAGTCATCACCTTTCTGAACGACCAAAAACGAAGTTTGACAATGAAAGGTGGCAGCTTCAGCAACGAGGGCATTGCGGCAGCCAAGCAGAAGTTCGCAAACAATCCCTATAAACGCTATTACGAAAAGCGTAATGAGAAACCGTGGCGATCAATCCTCTATCTGGACCAAGCATTAGAGGACTTCTTCCGCCTGCTTGACAACAAGCAGCTCACATCCGATGCCTTGAACGAACTCATCGAGCGGCTCCAACCCAAGCAAACAGATTAAGACACCACCCGGCAAATCGAATCCACATAAAAAAGTGAACAATAGACCGAGTGTAAACGCATCTAAATCATGGCAAATTTGTACTGTGAAAACTGCGGTCAGCAGATAACAGAGCGTGCTGAGTTTTGCCCGAATTGCGGTGCGGCCTTGACACCTGAGGGAATGGGAGCAAGAGCCGAGATTGAACAACCACAATCCGACACGGCTTGCATAGATGATTGCAACGGCACTGGCAGGTCAAGCGGCGGCAGACGCACCCTGATGGTGTTGCTCACCAGTGTGATTGTGACGGCAGCGGCCATCGCCGGCTACCTGTGGTTGGACGGCAACCGCCAGCTCGAAGCCATCGCAGCCGAGCAAGCCCGCCAGGACTCCATCGCAACCGTTGAACAAGCCCGCCGTGACTCCATCGCCGCTGCCACCGCCGCTGCCATCGCCGCCGAAAAAGCCCGGCAGGATTCCATCAAGGCTCTTCATCAAGCCATCACCAAAGCTTATCTTGCCAAAGTGTACTCCACAGATAACGAATTATACGATGATTTGAATGGGTATTATCTTTTTGATATTACAAACGATGGGATACCGGAATTATGGATTTCAACCGGCACATGCTTTGGCGACCACACCCTTTTGTGCTTTATGTATCAAAACGGACATCTTTCCAAAATATATGAATCTGGAGGTCATTCCGATTTTTGTCGAGGTAGTAATTACGTTATCTTGGCGGGAGCGCATATGGGTGCTGAATGGGCAATAAAACTAACATATAAAAATGGGCGAATAGTTGAAAAAACCATCATCGATCGCTGTTGCCCTCCGGACGAAGAATACCTGGTTGGTCAGCTTAAGGAACCCCATTTTAAATGGATTCCCAAATGCAATTTGGCAGCCATTGAGAATATGTTCGAACCAATGAACTGATTCCTTGCCTGCAACGTTCATTCGTAGCGTTAATCTAACAGATAAGGCAAGGGTTGATATAGGCCGGGCATAGCATTAGCCAACACTCGCCAAGTGGGCCAGACTTGAACTGTGAGTTTGGATGAATTAGGCCAAAGAAGCCAACATTCAGCCAAAAGTTGGTACGTACTCAGACCTGCGCCGCAACTCACCATGACTGGTACCCTACGACCAGCTGCCTGAAAACGAGAAAGATTATGACCGCGCCACGGCACTGGAAACGTTAAGGTTCATCTTGTCGATGGGATTTGAAATAAGATTGAGATGACTTCTTACTCGTCATTGACTGTCCATCGGCCCACAGCACGACAATGACAGTGCCAAGATATAGTTTCGCTCATTGGCATGATTATTGCAAAGGTGTTGCAAGTGACAAATTGATGCTATGATACTGGAATATCTTGCCGGACCGGCGGTGGGGGGTGTGATTGGGTACATCACCAACGACTTGGCCATCCGCATGCTGTTCAAGCCGCACGAGGCAAAGCGCGTGTGTGGCGTGCATGTGCCATTCACTCCGGGGATTATCCCGAAGGAGAAGAACCGCCTGGCCTCGGCCATCGGCAAGGCGGTGAGCGAACACCTGATGAACCCGGCGGTGCTGGAACGCACGCTGCTGGGCGACGAGATGATGGAGAAACTGGGCGCGGCTTTCGACGGGTTTGTGGCCGCACAGCGCGACAACAGCGAGACGCTCGAGGCATTCGCCGGTCACTACCTGAGCGAGCGCGACGTGGCAGCAATTCGTGACAATGTGTCGGCCGAGGTGGTGGCTGTGATGACCGAAAAGCTGCGCGACAGCAGCGTGGGAGAGGCGATAGCGCGGATGGCCACGGCACACGTGGTGGAGAAGACCCGCCGCAGCGTGGCAGGGCGCATAGGCGCCGACCGGCTGGTGGAGCTGCTGGCCGTCCCGGTGGAGAAAGCCCTGGCCCGCCACATTGGCGAGGTGCTGCAAGCCGGTGCCCCGCAGATGGTGGAGCAGCTGGTGAGCAGCGGCAGCGAGCGCCTGCTGGAACAGCCCATGTGCGAGCTGGTGCGCAGCCACGAAGCCCAGGTGGCCCAGCTGCGCGACGGCCTGCTGAACGCCTACCGCAACCTGATTGAGCATCAACTGCCTCACATCTTGGCGGCGGTGGACATCAGCCACATCGTGGAGCAACGCATCTGCGAGATGGACATGGACGAGGCCGAGGGCATCATCTTGAGTGTGATGCACCGCGAGCTGCGTGCCATCGTGTGGCTGGGCGCACTGCTTGGCTGCCTGATGGGCACCATCACCAGCCTGATTCACTGATTACCTAAAGAAGCTGCCCCACTTGGTAGACCGCTGCCGACACGACCCAGGCCACGGCAGTGGTATAGAGAGCCGTGGCGATGGCCCATCGCCAGGTGCCGGTCTCGTTCTTGATGGCCACAATGGTGGCCAGGCACGGGAAGTAGAGCAAGATGAACAGCAGGTAGCAGTAGGCGGCGAGTGGCGTGATGCCGTCGGCGAGCATCTGTCGGCGCAGGCGGGTGTATTTCTCGCTGTCGCCCTCGTCGGCGTAGCTGTCGTCGTCGGCAAAGCTGTCGTCGTCGCTGTAAATCACCCCCACCGTCGAGGCCACAATCTCCTTGGCCCCCACCCCGGCGATAAGGCTGACGTCGAGTTTCCAGTTGAAGCCCTGCGGGGTGAACACCGGCTCGACGAACTGCCCCACGCGTCCGATGTAGCTCTGTTCCTGCTGTTGCTGTCGCGTGAGGGTGTCGTTGTGCGGGAAGTAGCCCAGGGCCCACACGATGATGCTGGCCACCAAGATGATGCCGCCCATTTTCTTGAGGTACTCCTTGCCTTTCTCCCAGGTGTGTCGAGCGATGGCCTTGCCGGTGGGCATACGGTAGGGGGGCAACTCCATCACGAAGGGCGTGTCCTCGCCGGGAATCACCACCTTGCTGAGCACCTTGCTCACAACCACAGCCACGAGAATGCCCACCGCGTAGAGCGAAATCATGGCCAGGCTGCGGTATTGCAGCGAGAAGAAGGTGCCCGTGATCATGATGTAGATGGGCAGCCGCGCCGAGCAACTCATAAACGGCAAGATGAGCATGGTGATGAGCCTGCTGCGACGGCTCTCGATGGTGCGTGTGGCCATCACCGCCGGCACATTGCAGCCGAAGCCCATGATGAGCGGGATGAACGACTTGCCGTGCAGCCCCATGCGGTGCATGAGGCGGTCCATGATGAACGCCGCACGTGCCATATATCCGCTGTCCTCCATGAGCGAGATGAAGAAATAGAGAATCAGGATTTGGGGCAGGAACACAATCACCGAGCCCACGCCGCCAATCACGCCGTCGACAATCATGTCCTTGAGGGGCCCGGCGGGCATCACCGCCCCCACCCATTGGCCGAGCCACTCCACGCCGGCCTCGATCCAGTCCATGGGATACTGGCCCAGGACAAACGTGACCTCGAACATCACAAACAAGATGAGGAAGAAAATGGGGAAGCCGGCGAAACGGTTCGATAGCACACGGTCGAGTGCGTGTGTGAGGCGGTAGGTGGAGCGCGTGTCGCCCACCACAAAGCCGGCCTCCTTCAGGGCACCGTGCACAAAGCCGTACTTGGCGTTCATGATGGCGGTCTCGCTGTCCTCGCCGGTGTCGGCCAGGATTTGCTGGGCCGCCCGCTCCGTGGCGGCACGGATGTCGGAGGCATGAGGCAAGTGTTCCGCCACGGCCTGGGCGTCGCTGTCGTTCTCGAGCAGCTTGATGGCCAAAAAGCGCGTCGAGTAGCGGTGACGAATGTCCTCGTCTTGCAGAATAGCCATTTGCACGGTGCGGATGCCCGCCTCCACATATTGGCCGTGATTCACATGGATGTGGCGGAAAAAGTTCTTCACCGGTCGGTCGCCGGTAGCAAAATCCTCCTGGTGGTCGTGCGGCACGCCCTGCGAATAGGCGTCGTGCCACTGCTTGATGTCGCGTGCCACCTCGGGACGCATACGCCCCGAGGCATCGAGGAAGTCCACCCCCTCATACATATTGATAATGACATGGAAAAGCAAGTCCACTCCCCTACCCGACTTGAACGAGGTGGGCACCATGGGCACGCCAAAGAGTGTGCTCAGGGTGTCGATGTCCAGTTTGTCGTCGCGTCGCTCGACCTCGTCCCACAGGTTCAGGGCGCACACCATGCGCAGGTTCATGTCGATGAGCTGCGTGGTGAGGTAAAGGTTCCGCTCCAGGTTGCTGGCATCGAGCACGTTGATGACGATGTCGGGCGTCTTTTCGATGATTTGCCTGCGCACGTAGATTTCCTCGGGACTGTAGGCCGAGAGGGAGTAGGTGCCGGGCAAGTCAACCAGGTTGAACTCGTATCCCTCGAAGGTGGCGTGTGCCTCGGTGGCATCGACGGTGACGCCGCTGTAGTTGCCCACGCGAGCATGCGCGCCGCTTGCGAAGTTGAACAGCGAGGTCTTGCCGCAGTTGGGGTTTCCCACCAGAGCCACGTTGATGGTGCGCCGGCGTTTCTGTGCCGCCTGGCGCAGCTGCTCGTCGCTGATGGGGACCTCCTCGACCACCGCCGGGTCCTCACCGGTCGGCCGGGTGTTGTCGGCGGGGGCCACGTGCCGCAGCTCGTCGGGTGAGAGCACCTCGATCATCGCGGCCTCGTCGTGACGCAGCGACACCTCGTAACCCATCAGGCGGTATTTCACAGGGTCCTGCAGAGGCGCGTTGAGGAGCACCTCCACTTCCTGGCCGCGGATAAAGCCCATCTCCACAATACGTTTGCGGAAGCCGCCGTGCCCCGTCACCTTGACAATCACGCCGCGCTGACCGGTTTTCAATTCCGAGAGTTTCATCTTTGTTTCATTACCGAGGCAAAAGTAGGCTGAAAAAAGCAGCCCTGCAATCCCCAAATGTGGGGATTTTTGGGCCTCTGTAACGTTCTGTGTGGGTGATTCTCAATGCGAATTGCCCGAATTGGGCGAATTTAAGTGACATCTGCGAACTCGAGTTTGTCTTGGCTCGGGTGTTGGATAGTCCGCACGGATAACCCCAGGCCAGAGCTTGCCGACAGCATGGCGAAACGCGGGCCGTAGGTCTGCATGAGGCCCGCGGCCTTAAAGTGAAAGAAACCCCACGGCGCACGCGTCGATTGACAAACCTTGTGTACAACATGTGCCGTTTCACCCAAATCGTGCGCTATCACGATGATTGGATCAAGCCTGCGAAAGCCGTCAGCGTGGGAAACTGCACCCAATATGGTTAATATCAGTTAAAAACGGGGAGGGTAATGGTAAACTGAATTAAAAACAGTAACTTTGCAAGCGAATAGACGAGTCTCGTCCGAAGGTCTACCAGGGTTCTGTCCCCCAATGCGGCTCAAAAACGAATATATAGAACCCACCCTTAAAAAACTTGTCAGTGTGATGTTTTATGAAATTCCGTATTAGAACAAGAAAAAATTCCAACATTCTGTTTGGGCTGTGCCGGCAGGCACTCATTACTCATTTCGGGTACCACCCGTTACACATCAATCCTCAAGTTCTGGCGTGCATTTGGGCGCTGCTCCTGCTGTTGGCCTTGCCAATTGCTGCACAGGACAAGAGCATCGAGCACCGAAAGGTGACCCGGGCAAGCATCCAGGACTTCCATTGCACGTTTTGGAGCCGCGACTATTTGACCATCGACGGAACATCGAACCCCGATGCCACCACATTATATATACCCGACCAAATACTCGTCAATGGACACGCTTTCAATGTTGCCGAAATTGGGGCTTCGGCTTTCCGCGACATGAAACACCTTGAGCGTTGCAGCTTCCTTGCCGGTAAAGTGCTGGTGAATGCCTTTACCGGCTGCCGGGCTTTGCGGACGATAGAGTCGCGCAATCCAGTGCCTCCCAGTGTGGGAGAACACATGTTTTATTATGGCAAACCCAACGAGGTGTTCGACGACTACCACTTCCTCACCACTGCCGTGGTGGTGCCTGCCGGCAGCGAGCAGGTCTACCGCGAGGCACACGGCTGGCGCGAGTTCCACACCATTGTGAGCCACGAGCCAACGTTTGCCGACTACGACCACAGCAGCATCCGCCACCGTATAGCGGCTCTGGAGCATGAGCGCGACTCCCTCACCGCCCTCGAACAGCAGTTGATGCGCGACATCGCCGCATTGCGCAGCGATGCCCCCACAGTGCCAGCCGCCTCCACAGCACCCACGCCTCCACAGTCGCCACCTGTGGCGCACGCCGAACCGTTCCCCGACCTAATCACCGAAATGAGCGAATATGTTGCCATGAAAGTGGTGAGCGACGGCATTGAATACAAAACCCGGTTTTCTCCCGATATCATCGTCACTTGCCACATCGACACCACAGCACTACGCATCACGATACCCGACTCGATGCTGATAAGCAACCGCAGCTATGCCGTGACGCAGATGTGGGAGTCGGCCTTTGCCAGCCACGGCCACCTGCTCGCAATCTCACTGCCGGCAGGGCTGACCAATGTGGCGCCTGGCGCGTTTGCGGGCTGTCGCGAGCTGCGGCTGCTGGAGTTGCGAAGTGCCGTTCCGCCAGTGTTCCGCTCGCTGGACAACGGCACCTGTGCGGCAAGCGCGGTGTTCGACCACCAGCAGTTCACTCGCGTCACACTGGCAGTGCCGCCCGGCAGCGAGCAAGCCTACCGCTCGGCACCCGGCTGGAGCCAATTTGCCCACATCGTCACCGACCGCCCCACACTCGCCATGCTGGGGGTCACGCCAGCCCACGAACAACAGCTTGAACTGGATGCGCATCTGTGCCGCATTGCCGCCCGCAAAGGGTACATCGGCACTGCACTCAGCGCCCTGCGCCAGGCACTCAACCAAGCCGATCGCCCCTAAGGGTAACGACTTGTCGGCCGGCGCCGAGGCTATTTGTTGTCGATTGCATTCGAGTATTTCTCCTCCATACGGCGCTCATAGTCGGTGCAGTACTCATTGATGGTATACTCAATCTCGGCCATCTCCTTGGTCGAGAAGCGCGACGAGATTGAGTTCAAGTACTCATTGGCTCTGATGCGGCCTTGCTTGATGAGAAACAGTCCGTCGAGCCACAAGTAGGCTCGGCTGGAGAGTGTGTCGAGGTGCTCGGCGATGTGCGTCTTGCGGTTTTCCTCGCGGGCAATGCGCACGCCCTCGTCGATGGCCTCGTCCACGGCACGCTGCCGGTCAAGCCGCTGCTGCTCGCGCTGCTCCATCAGTTCGTTGGCCTGCCGCAGTTGCCGCAGCGTGTCGTTCATGGCGGTGATGTGGGTGGTGGTGGCTGCGGCTGTGCTGTCGATGCGCTGGTCGGCCAGGCGGGTGTTCTGGGTGATGCGCGCCTGCAGCGAGTCCACCATCACATCGTTGCGCTGCGTTATGCGGTGCAGTGCGGCCTGCTGGGTGAACACCACGGCAAGCAGTGCAACGGCAGCTGTTGCCGCCACGCCCCACGCCACATAGCGGCGATTGCGAGCCCGTCGGCTCAGCCACTCGCGCATCTGCCCCACGCTCTCGAATCGCGCATCGATAGGCGCCAGGCAGCGTGCAACCACGCCACGATAACGGCGACCCAGATTCATCGTTCGCAGCACCATGCCCAGGCTGTAGATGTCGTTGCGCACATCGGGCCTAATTGCGGCAGCCTGCTCGGGAGCCATGTAGCGCAGCGTGCCGGCCGGCTGCTTGAGCACCGCATAGGCATCGGTGTCGGCCAGCCCGAAGTCGATGAGTTTCACATTGTTGCCATTGGTGGTGACCATGATATTGCTGGGCTTGAGGTCGCGGTGCACAATGCCGCAACTGTGCACGTAGGCCACAGCGTCGAGCAGCTGCTCGGCCACGCGCCGCCGCTGGTCGGCCGACGAGGGCTGGGCAAGCCACTGGTCGAGGTTCACACCATCGACCCACTCCATAACGATGCACTGCCCCAGGCCGGGCACCTCTTCTGCACTCACCGCCTGCACCACCCCCGGGTGCTGAAGCTGCATGAGGATTCCCATCTCTTTGCAAAGCATCTGCCGGTAAACCTCCTGATTGGCAGCAGCGGGCGTGAGCGACTTCAGCGCCCACCACCGGCCGTGACGCTTGGCGCGGGTGAGCACGTTGTGCCCACGAGTGGCAATGGTTTCAAGGTCGGTGAACTCCCGGCTCACGCCCTCATAGTCGTCGACCAACGCGCCTGATATCGAATCCTCGGGTTCTATGCTATGCATGAGTGATGATTATATTATTCTTTTAATCTTTTAATTATTTAATTTGCCCAATTAGTCCAATTAGTCCAATTAGTCCAATTAGCCCAATTGGTCAACCAGGCTGCGCCCGTGGGCGCACTCAGCAAGCACGCCCCTCAATCGTCGTCGGACAATGGCGAGGGAGGCGGGAGTTTCTCGAAGCTCACGCCCGTGCGTTTGCCGCACACGTAGGCCACCGGCGGCTCGCCGCTGCGCACCATGTTGTTGAGGTAGAGCGGCTCGCCCTCGATGATGAGGGCACACGAGAACGTGTCGCCGGGGCGCAGCTTGGTGACCTGCGCCTGCTCGACCACAAACTGCAAATTGCCCAGATATCGCACCACACACACGCGCCCGGGCTGCCAGGTGATGCGCAGCCGGTCGCGCACGGCGAGATCCTCGGCCACGCTGATTCGTGGGCTCAGCACATCGTCGCTCGAATCGCGGTTGGCCGTCAGACTGTCGACAAAATGGCCGAAGTCGCGGCATCCCACATAGCGGGCCAGCGTGTTCAGCGACGACTTGCTGGGCCTCGAACTGGTGGCCAGATATCCCCATACGCGCATCAGCGTGCTTGCGCTCACGGTCACGCCGGTGCGCTCGCCGATGCCCCTGCTCAGCCGTTGGAACTCCACCGGCGAGTTAACACCCGCCTGGAAGCACTGCTCCACAGCCGCGCGCAACGCCGACACATACTCTTCTTTTTCATTCATCGCAATCAGAATTATTGAGCCTCGCAAGTTGATAACTTGCTCACTGTTTTATGGTTAAAGTTTAACGTTTAACGAACAAATTGTCGGATAGCGGCTGGTATAACTAATCTGCCCTTTTGTTCTTTTAGTCCTCTCCATCAGCTCGAGGGCAAATGTTCTGCAAAATTACTACAAAAGCGAGGCATTTTACCCCCCCATTTTGTTAATTAAATACAAATTACATGACTTTATTGCTAAATATATTTAAATGAAATCATTTGAAATGATTATCGCAAAATTTGATATAAAATGAAATTGCGACCTATTAGGAATTGAGGTGGGGAATTATGGACCAGTTGTCCGCCATGCGCAGCCTTGTTGGCGTATGGCGAGACGCAGTCTCGTCCGTTGCCATTTTGTTTTTTCGCTCGTGCCGACCGATGCCAGCGTGCTTTGACTCGGAGTGGCCGCGCCCTGCGGGCGGAATATTTACACGCGGCAGCGTGGTGTTCCTCGCCGAGGAACGCCGCCCACACACTGTCCGCTTCCCCACCATTCAGTCGCTCCGCTCCTGTCATGGCGGGGTTTTCACGGTGGTTATCGCCTGTCGGCGATCAGTCATCCTGCTCAACAAACAAACGGCAAAATCTACAGTTTCCACCAAATTTTTTAAGGCCAAATCTTTAGTACATGACAGAAGGTCGAAAATTTAATGTTAATTAACTGATTATCAGATAGTTAACTATTGCATAAGTGGTTGGAAATTAGTACCTTTGTAAGAAAAAACACCACTAATTTCTATGGGTACTAATTCCAATCCAC
>JAFSYB010000077.1 GCA_017443765.1 Muribaculaceae bacterium
GGAAGGCATCAAGGCCGGACGAGAGGAAGGCATCAAGGCCGGACGAGAGGAAGGAATCAAGGCCGGACGCGAGGAAGGCATCAAGGCCGGACGCGAGGAAGGCATCAAGGCCGGACGAGAGGAAGGAATCAAGGCCGGACGCGAGGAAGGCATCAAGGCCGGACGCGAGGAAGGCATCAAGGCCGGACGTGAGGAAGGCATCAAGGCCGGACGCGAGGAAGGAATCAAGGCCGGACGAGAGGAAGGAATCAAGGCCGGACGAGAGGAAGGAATCAAGGCCGGACGAGAGGCCGAAAAGTTGCAAGTAGCCGCCAATATGCTGGCCAGCGGCATTGATGTGGCTACCATCGCAACGTGTACCGAACTTTCAGTTGACGATATTCTTCAGTTGCAAAAACAATGATTACCCCCACATATCTCGTAACTGGAGCTGCTGGGTTCATCGGCTGTAACTTTGTGAAATACATTCTTTCCAAGCACAGCGACATCGCCGTGGTAATCCTTGATGCACTCACCTACGCCGGCAATTTGGACTCGATTCACGATGAACTGCAAGACAGCCGCGTGACCTTTGTGCGCGGCGATGTGGGAGACCGCGAGCTGGTGTCGAGCCTGCTTGCCAAACACGAGGTGGATTACATCGTCAACTTTGCCGCCGAGAGTCATGTAGACCGAAGCATAACCAACCCGCGGCTGTTTCTGGAAACCAATATTCTGGGAACGCAAAACCTGCTCGACTGCGCCCGCCATGCTTGGGCAGCCGATGGCGGTAGTTACAAGACAGGCAAGAAATACCTTCAGATTTCAACCGATGAGGTGTACGGCTCGTTGGAGAAAACCTGGAACGAGCCTCATCCACTGCCCGTGACCGAGGATGTGCGCCAAGTGATTGGCGACCGACAAGACCTGAAGACATACGGAAACCAGTTTTTCACCGAACAAACCCCTCTGGCACCACGGTCGCCGTATTCGGCCTCAAAGACCGGAGCCGACCTCATTGTGCTGGCCTACCACGCCACCTACGGCCTGCCCGTGAACATCACGCGATGCAGCAACAACTATGGTCCCTACCACTTTCCAGAGAAGCTCATTCCGCTTATCATCAACAACATCTTGCACGGCAAACGGTTGCCGGTGTACGGCCGGGGCGAAAACGTGCGCGACTGGCTCTATGTGGAAGACCACTGCAAGGGCATCGACATGGTGCTGCGCCGAGGCCGGCTGGGCGAGGTGTACAACATTGGCGGCTTCAACGAGGAGAGCAATATCAACATCGTGCGCCAGGTGATAGCCATCATCGCCCGCATCATGCGTGAGGAACCCCATTACCAGCAATTCCTCACTTGCCCAGTCGAGGCCATCAACAACGACCTGATTGAGTTTGTCACCGACCGCCCTGGCCACGACATACGTTATGCCATCGACCCCTCGAAGATTGCGCGCGAACTGGGATGGTACCCCGAAACCCCCTTCAGCGTGGGTATCGAGAAAACCATTCGTTGGAATCTTGACCACCAAGACTGGATCCGCAATGTCACGTCAGGTGATTATCAGCACTACTACGATGAAATGTACGGCAACCGGTAAACACGATATAACCATGAGAGAATACAATTTAGGATTCATCTCTGACAAGAACATTTTTGAGCATGTCAAAGCCACTGTGATGCAGTATCGCAGAAGTATCAATTTAGAAGAATTCAATCGTAACATTATCGACCCAATCAAGTTGACGTTTGATGCAAAAATCTATGGTCAAACGATGGAAGAAACCATTGAAAGCGAATGCATCCGTCAAATTGATAAAACAAACAATAACCGTATCGGATATTTCCACCAACATCTTTTCAAGTATGCCAGCAATGGATGGGAAGTTCCCAAAAACGGAGAAAAAGGTGGCTTCGATGTCATCAATGACACGCTTCATATCTATGTGGAAATGAAGAACAAGCATAACACCATGAATCATTCAAGCCAATCAAACACTTACTTAAAGATGCAGAATAAGATTCTTAGGGATGACAAAGCCATATGTATGCTTGTTGAAACTATAGCCAAGCAATCGCAGAATATACCGTGGAAGCTGACCATCAATCAAGAGCATTATTGCCACGACAAAATCAGAAGAGTTTCCATGGATCAGTTTTATGGTATTGTTTTTAATGATTCCAAAGCATTTATGCGTCTTTGCCAGACTCTTCCGTTAATATTAGATGATGTGATTGCTGAAGATGATAGCATCAGGTTGAATAATACCGTGTATGATGAACTTGACAAAAATGACTTTAATAAAAGTCTCTATTTGTTGGCGTTCAAAACATACGAAGGGTTCGATACATTATGACGAATATACGCGCCATACCCAAAAGCCATTTGGCAGACATTATGGGTGTCTCACTCTCTACCGTTGAAAAATGGGAAGCGAATGGGACATACAACTCTGTACACGAAAATGGAAAAACTGTGTTCCCACTTGAGCAACTAAGCAATATAGCTGAAATAAAAGCTATGCTGGAATCTAATTGGGACGAAGAACTAACGACTCTTCCCCGGCGTGACTTTACCTCGGTAGAACTATTCGCCGGTGCTGGGGGGTTGGCATTGGGGCTTGAGATGGCGGGGTTCAAGCATGTGCTTTTGAATGAATTCAATTCTGCGGCTTGCAGTACTTTGCGTCACAACAGACCAAAATGGAATGTTATCGAGAAAGATGTTCATAACCTATCATTTCTGCCACTAAGAGGCAAAGTGGATTTTCTTTCAGGTGGCTTTCCCTGCCAGGCTTTCTCCTATGCTGGCCAAAAAGGAGGATTTAATGACACAAGAGGAACATTGTTTTTTGAGTTGGCACGCGCTGTGAAAGAAATACAACCCAAAGTCTTTCTCGGTGAGAACGTTAAAGGACTTTCTTCCCACGACAATGGCCGCACGCTGAACACCATACGGAATGTCATTTCTGAACTTGGATACACCTTGGTTGACCCTCATGTATTAAAAGCAATCATGTATCAAGTGCCACAAAAGCGTGAGCGTTTGTTTTTGGTTGCCATCCGTAATGATATTGCTAACCTTGTGTCTTTTTCTTGGCCATCACCTTATTATCGAATAATGACTCTTCGAGACGCATTTTTTTGTGGAGAACTTTATGACAGCGATGTCCCGGATTCTGATGGAGCTAAGTATCCCGAAAAGAAGCGCATAGTTCTTGAAATGGTACCTGAGGGAGGCGATTGGAGAGATTTGCCTGTTGATGTTCAGAAAGACTATATGGGTGGCAGCTTTCTGCTTGGAGGTGGTAAAACCGGAATGGCGCGAAGATTGTCGATGGACGAGCCGTCGCTCACGCTGACCTGCTCTCCGGCTCAAAAACAAACTGAACGTTGCCATCCTTTTGAGACACGTCCACTCACTATCAGAGAATATGCTCGCATACAGACATTTCCTGATCAGTGGGAATTTCAAGGCAGTCTCTCGGAACAGTACAAACAAATTGGAAATGCTGTACCGGTGAATTTGGCCTTTGCTATGGGTCGGTCGTTGATGAGGTTGATGAATGACATTGACAGAGTTTTTCCGGAAAATGTCGATATCAAGGAAGTTGATGATATTGTAAGAAAACAATTGTCGGGCCATCATTACGGCTATGACATATTTGGAAATGTTTGTGTTGTAGCAGAACCGGACGGAATGGAAATAAAAAACAAATAATAGAATGAAAGGCATCGTACTTGCCGGAGGATCTGGCACGCGGCTTTATCCCGTCACCAAGGGGATTTCAAAGCAACTTATACCCATTTACGACAAACCGATGGTGTATTATCCCATCTCGGTGTTGATGCTGGCGGGAATCCGTGAGATTCTCATTATCTCCACCCCGCACGACCTGCCCATGTTCCGGCGACTGTTAGGCACTGGCGAGGAACTGGGGGTGCAGTTCTCCTATTCCGAGCAGCCACGCCCCGAAGGGTTGGCTCAGGCTTTTATCATCGGTGAAGATTTCATCGGCAGCGATGATGTGTGCCTTGTGTTAGGCGACAACATCTTCTACGGACAGGGATTTACCGGCATGCTCAAGCAGGCTGTGGAAATCACCGCCCGCGACCGCTGCGCCACGCTTTGGGCCTACGCCGTGAAAGACCCAAACCGATTCGGTGTGGTGGAGTTCGACAGCAATCACACTGCCATCAGCATTGAGGAAAAGCCCGAGCAACCGCGCTCCAACTATGCCGTGACGGGGCTATACTTCTACCCCAACGATGTGGTGCAGGTGGCCAAGAGCATCAAGCCCTCGGCACGCGGCGAGCTGGAAATCACCACCGTGAACCAGCAGTATCTGGCGCAAGGACGTGTGCATGTTCAGACGCTGGGCCGCGGCTTTGCCTGGCTCGACACAGGAACAGCCGAGAGCTTGCTCGATGCCTCAAATTTTATACAGACCATCGAGACCATGCAAGGTGTTCAGGTGGCCGCACTCGAAGAGATTGCCTTCCGCAAGCACTGGATTACAGCCGACCAATTGCGTCAGCTTGCCGCCCCCATGGCCAAGAACCACTATGGACAATACTTGCTGCGACTTGCCGACAATGGATTGTAGAATCACCCCCCACCTCTTCGACTTGCCCAAGGTGAGCGACCCTCGCGGCAATCTGTCGTTCCTTGAGAGCGAGGGACACGTGCCATTCCGCGTGCGCCGTGCCTACTGGATATATGACGTGCCAGGCGGAATGTATCGCGACGGCCATGCGTTTCGCACCCAGCAGGAGGTGATTATTGCGTTGAGCGGCAGTTTCGACGTGGTGCTCAACGACGGCACCGGCGAGGTGCGGCACCACATGGCACGCTCCTACTATGCCTTGTATGTGCCGCCGATGACGTGGCGCAAAATCGACAACTTCTCCACCAATGCCGTGGTCCTTGTGCTTTCAAGCACTGAATATGACCCTGCCGACTATATCGAGGATTTTGATGAATACCTGCGATTGTCAAGCCTCACACCCTCCATCACGAACTCCAAGAACTGCCCCTCGGCCAAGGACACTGATATTAAATCGCCCGCACCCTTGCCCACTGCCAGCGTAGACGATTGCCAGATTATCAACCTGGACAAGCACCACCATGCCAATGGCAACCTTACCGTGGTACAGAACGGCGACCCGATTCCCTTCGATATTCAAAGGGTGTATTACCTATACGACATCCCTGGCGGCGAATCGCGTGGCGGCCATGCCCACCGGCAGCTGCGACAGCTGCTGGTGGCCATGAGCGGTAGCTTCGATGTGGTGCTTGACGATGGCAGCCGCCAGCGGCGCGTGTCGCTCAACCGCCCTTACCAGGGACTGCTCGTTGTGCCGGGAATGTGGCGAGAACTGGAGAATTTCTCTTCGGGATCGGTGTGCCTGTGCCTCGCCTCGCTACACTACAGCGAAGCCGACTACATCCGTGACCACGATGATTTTCTATCTCAGATTCAACACAAACGTTAGCCCACTGCCCATGCACGGCGCACCATCGTCTTGCTCACCCAAAATCAATTTCTTATGCATTACCCATTCCTTGACTTGAAACTGGCCAACGCGCCGCTTGAAAAAGAACTCAAGCAAGCCGCCATCGATGTGATTGCGTCGGGCCGCTACCTTCATGGCGAGCAAGCCACCCTGCTGGAACAGGAGATAGCCTCGCTGTGCGGCACACGACATTGTGTGGCGGTGAGTAACGGCCTTGACGCCCTGCGTCTCATATTGCGTGCCTACAAAGTGCTTGGGCAGCTGCACGACGGCGATGCTGTGCTGGTGCCAGGCAACACGTTCGTTGCCACAGTGTTGGCCGTGAGCGACAATGGGCTGCACCCCGTGGTGTGCGAACCCAGCGCAGAAACCATGAATCTCGACACCGCCGAAGCCATGCGGCTCATCGACCAATACAATGTAAAAGCCGTTATGCCCGTGCACCTCTACGGCACGCCGTGCTGGGACGAGCGACTTCACTCCTTGGCCCGCGACCGTGGCGTGCTCATCATCGAGGACAACGCGCAGGCCATCGGTGCCCAGGCTGCCGTACCAGGGCTCAACGACACCCGCGCCACAGGCGGACTGGGTCATGCAGCCGGCATCAGCTTCTATCCCACCAAGAACCTTGGTGCACTGGGCGATGCCGGTGCCGTGACCACGAGCGACGACGCGCTGGCCGCCACCGTGCGGACACTGGCCAACTATGGCACCGACCGTCGCTACCACAACATCTATGCCGGCCTTAACTGCCGCATCGACGAGATTCAAGCCGCGATGCTGCGCGTGAAACGGCGGCATTTGGAGGCCGAGAACGAACGCCGCCACCACTTGGCACTCGCCTACCGCGAGGCCATCACCAATCCACGGGTCATCACACCCACCATCTTCGAGGGCACGAGGCAAGTGTGGCACCAGTATGTGGTGCGCGTGGCCGAGCGCGACCGTTTCCGCCAGTTCCTCGCCGACCGCGGAGTGGGCACCGACATCCATTATGCCACCCCGCCCCACCGCCAGCCCTGCTATCGCACCCTGGCCGACCGCCCCCTGCCCATCACCGAACAGCTGGCAGACGAGGTGGTGAGCCTCCCCATTGCTCAACCAATCTCAATGGCAGACGTAGCCCTGATTTCCGAAATCATCAACGAGTTTGCGTAATCACAGGTAGGGAGCGGTTACTGAGCGTGAACAATGAATCATGTCGCGAGGCAGACCGGCAAAGAGCACTTCCCCACCCTGCTCACCGGCACCGGGGCCGAGTTCGACAACAAAGTCAGCGGCCTTGATGACATCGGTGTTGTGCTCGACGGCATAGACTGTGTTGCCGGCATCTACCATCTGTTCAAAAAGGTCAATCAGGTGTCGCACATCGCGCAGGTGTAGGCCGTCGGTAGGCTCGTCGATGATGAACACGCCGCGCTGTCCCCCGCCATCCACGGGCGAGGTGTAAGGCTGTAGATAGGAGGCGATTTTCATGCGCTGCAACTCCCCGCCCGACAAGGTGCTCAACGCCTGATTCAAGTGCAGATAGTCGAGCCCCACAGCAAGCAGTGGGCGCAGCTTGGCCTCGATGGGCGTGCCCGCAAACGCCTCGCAGGCACGACGCACCGAGAGATCCATCACCTGGGCGATGTTCATGCCCTGCACCTGATATTGCAGCACCTCGCGGCTGTAGCGCAGCCCGCCGCAAGCCTCGCAGGTGGTCTCGATGTTGTCCATGAAAGCCATCTCGGCCACAACCACCCCCTTGCCGCCACACACCGGGCAACCGCCACGGCCATTGAAGGTGAATTGCTGCTCTTTCATCTTGTGGGCGCGGGCAAAAAGGCGGCGAATGTCGGGAGCCACGTCCATATAGGTGGCTGGCGTGGAACGCAAGCTGGCGCCGATGTTCTTTTGGCTGATGTAGACCACGTCCTCACCATAGTCGCGCCTGAAGCAATCCATGAGCGAGCTTTTGCCCGAACCGGCCACGCCGGCCACCACGGCGAACACGCCCAACGGGAGGTGGATGGTGACGTGCTTGAGGTTGTGCAACGTGGCGTCGCGCACAGTGAACGTGTGCGAGTGTTTGCGCGGGTGGGGCTTGAAGTCACCGCTCACCGCGAGCATCTGCCCGGTGGCGGTGCCGCTGCGCAGCAGGTCGTCGTAATTGCCCTGAAACACGATTTCGCCGCCTTGGCTGCCAGGGCCAGGACCCATGTCCACGATGTGGTCGGCAAGCCGAATCATCTCCTTGTGGTGCTCGACGAGCAGAACCGTGTTCCCGGCATCGCGCAGCCGGCGCACCGAGTGCCTCATCGCCTCGATGTCGTGGTCGTGCAGTCCCGTGCTGGGCTCGTCGAGGATGTAGAGCACATCGGCAAGCGACGAATTGATATACTTGGCTATCTTGCAGCGCTGCGCCTCACCGCCCGAGAGCGTGCCCACGGCCCGGTCGAGGCTCAGATAGCCCAGGCCGATTTCCTCGAGTGCCGACAACCGGGTGCCGATGGCGGCCTTGAGGTCGACAGCCAGCGGCGAGGTGATTGAGCGCACCCACTCGGCCAGGCGGGTGATTGACATCGAATTGGCCTCGGCAATATTGACGCCGTCGATTTTGCACGAGCGCACACGCTCGTTCACCCGCGTGCCACCGCAGTCGGGGCAAACTCCCATGCGGAGCATGGGGTTGAGCACGGCGGCATGCAGCAGTCCCTCCTCGCTGTTGATGATGCTGCGGTACATTCGCGGGATGATGCCCTCGTACTTGGCCGTCTTGGGCCAGTTGGCGGGAGGATTTTTGAGGCGGATTTGCGGGCTGTTGAGAAAGAGGTCGAGTTCCTCGGGCGTGTAGTCGCGGATTTTCTTGTCAAGGTCAAACAATCCGCTGTGCGCATATCTAATCCAGCGCCACCCGCCCTTGCCGAACGCAATGTAGTGAATCGTGTCCTCGTCGTTGAGGCTCTTGTCGAAGTCGATGAGCTTGTGGATGTCGAGCTCACGAATCTCGCCCAGCCCCGAACAGCGCGGGCAGCTGCCCTCGGGGTGATTGAAGCTCAACGACTCGGCATATCCCACAAAGGGTTTTCCCACGCGGCTGAAGAGCAGCCGCAGCAAGGCGGCCAAGTCGGTGTAGGTGGCCACTGTTGAGCGCGAGTTCTGCGCTGGCTTGCGCTGGTCGATGACGATGGCTATGGGCAGGTTCTCCACGGCCTCGACATGGGGGCGGCCGTACTTGGGCAAGTACTGCTGCACAAAGGCCGGGAACGTGTCGTTGAGTTCGCGCCGCGACTTGGCAGCGATGGTGTCGAGTACGAGCGAACTTTTGCCCGACCCCGACACGCCAGTGAACACGGTGATTTGGTGCTTGGGAATCGCCAGCGAGATATTTTTGAGGTTGTTCTCACTCGCGCCGCGAATAATGATTTCGTTCATAATATTTAAGTTGCGGAGAGATGTCAGATTTCGATTGTCGGTTGGTTGTCGTTTATCCATTAATTTGTAACTTTGCGGCATGAAACTGCAATTCACTCACACGGCTCCATTCCGTGTCGCGCTCACGCTCCTGCTCACCGTGGCGGCCGTGATGAGCCATAGTGTGCTCTACACGCTGTTGCCTGTGTTGCTGGCTCTGCCGGTGTGGTGGCGCTTTTTAAATCGGCACAAGTGGTTGGCCATTTTGTGCGGCGCCCTGTTGTTGGCCGGCATCGCCTGGTCGCTTCCCAGCCGTGGGTTCGACAGCCGTCGCCGCGTGAACTTGCTGGTTGCCGCGGGCGACACGATAACGTCACCATCGGTAGGCACTTGGCTTGCAGGCGCACTATTGCCCGAGCGTGAGCTCACACGCGATTTCAGCCTCTGTGCCAGCCGCACTCGCGACACGTTGTTGTCGGGTGCTGCGTTGCAATGCCTGGGGCTTGGGCAACCGGTTTACGTGCGTCAGCCCTCCAAGCTGCGGCCCGACATGGACTACCACCTTGTTATTATGCCTCAAGGCAGTCGCGGCTGCACGTTGACAGACCAGCAAGGGCGGGAATGGCTCGACAGTTGCATCGTGGTCACGCTGGGAGCCACCGGCCGTCACACCGCATACACGAGCAGCGACATTCAAACACTCACCCGGCGTGTGCTGCCCACCCTGCTCACACTTGGCTACGCCATCGACCCACGCTATGTGAGCGTGGTTGACGACAGTGCCGACGGCTCACTATCCACCGCAGCCTCGCAGGCTCCAGGCAAGACGTTCCGCAATATCATTCGCCTGGGTTGCCCGGCAGCGGCCACGCCCTTGCCTGGTTCGCAGGCCCGCCAAGTGATGGTGGGAACGCGGCCGGAGTACGCCAAAGCTTACGCCACCTGGCGTGATGCCGGACTAAACGCCGACCATTTCGCTGAAAACAGCGACAGCACCAGCCATGCGATGGCAGTTGACGTGCTCACGGGACGCATGGGGGTGCCTATGTCGCGCATTGAGCAGGCCCGGAAGAAAGCGCAACGCCTGGGATACGAGAGCCGGTTTGTCATGTTCACCGACTACTCGATTCCATCGGGCAAATATCGGTTCTTCCTCTACGACTACAAGCTGCAGCGTTTCGTAGTCCGAAGCAAGTGCGCGCACGGTTTCGGGCTGGGAAGCACCGAGGCGGTGCCGGTGTTCAGCAATGCTGTGGGTAGCCAGTGCACATCACTGGGCGACTATGCCGCCTACAACGTCCACCCGATGGCCAAGAACGGCCGCACAGCCATCACGCTCGACGGCCTCGACCCCACCAACGACAACGCCAACATTCGCGGCATCATCATGCACAGCGGCATGCGCATGGAAGGTGAAATCTACCCGCAATACCTGAAATTAGGCAAAATCAGCGAGGGCTGCGTGGCACTGAGCAACATCCCCTTTGCCTTGGTGTGCGGCATCGTGAAGAGCTGCAACCGCCCCATCTTGCTTCAATGCTACCACTGAGGGGCCAAGAAGCACGACGCGAGAGCCAAGAGCCCAGGCGCCAACGCACGCCTCGTTGCATTGTGCATCGACACGAAGGCGCGTCAACTTTCCCGGCTTTCTTACTCCGATTTTGCGTAGTCCTTGTGGATATAAACGTAGTTGCCCTGGTAGTTGACCTTGTAGAAGTCGCCGGCATCGCCCATGAGCTTGATTCGTTCACCTTTCTTGGGGTGCACGTTCACGCCCCCGCGCTGCAGTGTTTCGGCTTTCATCGAGGGTTGCAAACGCAGGCGCACCCCTGTGCCCGTGACCACCACATAGCGTTGGCCGCTGGCGGCCGGAGCGGCCTTGGCCGACTTGGTTGTCTCGCTTGCCTGGGTGAACTGCTTGGAGATATAGACCACCTGTCCTTTGTAACGCACCTTGTAGAAGTCGCCGGCATCGCCAAGCAACTCCAGTTTCTCGCCCTTGGCGGGATGGACGTTTTCGCCGTGGCTGTTGGTGAGCGTCTCGCTCTTGAGCGATGGCTTCAGGCGAAGCCGCACGTTGGTGCCCGTAACCACCACATAGGCTGCGGCAGCACTCAACGACATAGCCACCAACATGATAATTGTGAGAATAGTCTTTTTCATAATCATTCGGTTTTTATGAATTACTGGCCGCAAATTTAATCAATATTTATCAATCTGCAAATTGTTTGAGAATTTTTCTGCCAAAAGCGATGTTTGGCACGATTTTTGCTCGTGTGAAATTTACACATCACTAACGCATTGTACAACCAAACAACAACCCCACATGACACATAACAGCACCCTCGACCGCTTGCGCGGTTCCATCATCGCCGGCGCCATCGGCGATGCCCTGGGCAATCCAGTGGAATTTATGTCCTACCCGTCCATCTTGTCCACCTACGGGCGGCAGGGCATCACACACTTCGACAGCCGCCCGCACTACACCGACGCGGCAGGAAAAGCCGTGTTCACCGACGACACGCAGATGACCCTGTTCACCGCCGAGGGGCTGCTGAATGTCGAGCGGGAAGACATTTCCCCGATAGAGTGCATCGAGGAGGCCTACCTGGAATGGTTTGGCACGCAGACGGGGCAGAAAAGCGCGGAGCACCACCACGGCACCTTGCGCGACATCGCCGCGCTGAACGTGCGCCGCGCACCCGGCAACACCTGTTTATCGGCATTGGACTCGCTGTGGCGCGGACAACAACCCACGAACCACAGCAAAGGTTGCGGCGGGGTGATGCGCGTGGCGCCGATTGCCCTGTGGGCGGCCTCCGGGCACCTCTCGGTGGAATCGGCCGTTCTGTTGGGCGGCGACGCTGCGGCACTCACCCACAAGCATCCACTGGGGTTTCTGCCAGCCGCGCTCATCACTGCTGTGATCTACTATCTGGCCATCGATGAACACCCCACACGCGAACATTTGGTGGACTACATCCGTCAAGGCGAGGAACTCCTCACTGAAGTCTATTCCGACCTTCGCCAGGAAGTGAAAAGCATGAACCGCCTGTCCGAGCTGGCCATTGAGCTGGCCGGCAACGCGCTGCCCGACATCGACAACATCACCCGTCTGGGCGAGGGCTGGGTGGGCGATGAGGCACTGGCCATCGCGCTCTACTGCGCCGTGCGGCATTTCGGCAACCTGCATCAGGCCCTCATCGCCGCCGTGAACCACAACGGCGACAGCGACAGCACCGGTGCGGTGACCGGCAACATCCTCGGCGCAGCCGTGGGCTATGAGGCCATACCCCAGCACTTGAAAGACGGTATCGAGCAACGCGAACTGCTGCTCACCATGGCCGACAAGCTGGGCTGATCGTTTTTTATATAAGGAGTGGCAGCGGCACAGCCCCCTGGGCACAGATTATCACTGGCGCCTCCACTCGTCGTGCGTGCGGGTGTCGAAGATGATCAACCTCATGCTTAGTTGGCCCTCTTCGAGGCCCGGCCGCGGGAGGCGACGCTTACCCCACGCCACACACATCTTCGATGTATGCGCCGTGGGGTTTCTTTCACTTTGAGGCCGCCGGCCTCATGCAGACCTACGGCCTGCAGTTCGGCGGGCGAGCGCTGCCTTTCGAAGCACGGCACGCTGGCGCGTGGAACGCGTAGCGTGTTTAATGCTTTCGGCAAAATAACGCGACGTAAATCTCCCACAGTTTCCTTGCCTTTTATGAGAGCTGTGGAAACTGTGGGAGATACCTGTCGCGCTGGTTTTACCGCTTCGGTCTTGCGGGGCGCGGGGGCTAATTGCCCAGCAGGATGTTGATCAGGGCGTTCACATCGCTGATGTCCACCACGTCGTCGTCGGTGATGTACGCCCGACGGTCGTAGTTGGCGGCGTTGTCCTTGTCAACGGCGATGTTGATGCAGATGTTCACGTCGCTCACGTCGACCACGCCGTCGAGGTTGATGTCGCCCCGCGGGCACACGCGCACCGCGCAGGCGGCAACGAGGTTGCTGCCGTCGGTGGTCTGCGCGATGATGGTGGTCATGCCCAGGGAGCGCCCGGTCACCACGCCGTCCTGGTCCACGGCGGCCACCTCCGGGTCGTTTGAGGTCCACGTCACCGTGGGGTTGGTGGTGTCGTCGGGCTGCACGATGGCCGTGAGCGTGACCGTCGTCCCCAGCGTCAGGCCGGCAAAGGTCCTGTCGAGGCTCAGCGAGGTGGCCGGCACGGCGTACACGGTCACGCGGCACGACGCGCTCAGGTTGGTGCCGTCCTTGGTGGTGGCGGTGATGGTCGCCGTGCCCACGCCACGGGCCGCCACCACGCCGACGCTGCTCACCGTGGCCACGGTGGGCGCGCTGCTGCGCCACGACACCGCCGGGTTGGTGGCGTTGCCGGGCGTGACCGTGGCGGTGAGCGTCTCGGCGCTACCTGCGTTGATGGTGGTCGCGGCCTTGTTGAGCGCGATGCCCGTGGCAGGCTGCACCACCGTCACGGCGCAGGTCGCGCTCAGGTTGGTGCCGTCGGTGGTCGTGGCCGTGATGGTGGCAGTGCCGGGGGCGACAGCGGCAACCACGCCGTTCTGGTCGATGGTCACCACGGACATATTGCTGCTGCTCCACGACACTGCTTTGTTGGTGGCGTTAGCGGGCGTGACCGTGGCGGCGAGCGTCTCGGTGGCCCCCACATTCATCGTCGTGGCGGTCTTGTTGAGCGTGATGCCCGTGGCCGGCACCGGACGCACGGTCACGGCGCAGGCGGCGCTCAGGTTGGTGCCGTCGGCCGTCGTGGCGGTGATGCTGGCGGTGCCTGCCGCCACGGCGGTCACCACGCCGCCCTCGGTGACGGTGGCGACAGCGGCATTGCTGGTGGTCCACGTCACGGCGGGGTTGGTCACGTCGTCGGGCTGCACGATGGCGGTGAGCGCGGCGGTCTCGCCCACGCCCAGCGTGGCCGTGGCGGGCGCCACGTCGATAGACGTGGCCAGCACCTCGTCGAAGTCCACCGTCACCACGCAGGCGGCGGTGCACGACTGGTCGGCGCCCTCCACGCCCTCGTTGGCGTAGTTCACATACACCATGTCGCGCAGCCACACCGTGAGCTGCTGCGCGGTCATGCCGGCATCGGCGGTGAGGGTGAGGTCGAGCACGTGCAGGCGGTCGGCGATGGGGATGGGGCGCGTCTTGGTGCCGTTGTACAGCACCACGCGGTAGCCGCCGGCGACAGCCCCCTGGTCCAAGCCGAACTGCTGGCCGTAGTTCGTCGAGGTGAAGGTGTCGGCGAGGTCGACGGTGGTCACTGTCAGACCGTCGGGCAGCGCCACGTCGGCCTGGAGCATCCACATCCGCTCGGTGCTGTGCAGGTACACCGGCACGGTGACCGACTGACCCGCGTTGATGGTAAAGTCCTCCATATAGAGGTAGTTCTGCGCGCTCGCCGCCTTGCGGACAAACGAGCCGCCCTCGATGCACAGCCGCTGGCGGTTGACGCGGAACGGCTGCGCGGCGGCGCCCGCGGCGCACAGCACCGACATAAGCAGCACCACCAGGCTGAATAGATGGTTGGTCTTGTTCATATCTTTTTGGTTTTTATTGTCAAGACATAAGAACATAAGCCGACTGGCGTCGGGAATAAGAACATAAGTTTTGACTCGGAATGGGATTCACATTTTGTCATCACTTTAGTCTTGTGTTTCAATAATTTGAATTTTCCAAGTGTACTCAATCAGGAAATTGTGATACTTGAATCATCACTTTTGTTTCTTAAATTCAATCTTTTGTTCTTTTGTCTAAAAAACTCGTGTCAAAAAAACATCGTTCTTTAGTCAAAGAATCAATGGTTCAGGATATACTCAATCACCTCGTTGAGGTCGATGACGTTCACCTTGTCGTCGGAGTTGATGTCGGCGAAGTCTCTGTTGTCCGACTGGCGCTCGAGGATGCAGTTCAGCATCTCGTTCACGTCGTTGATGTCCACCGTGTTGTCGCTGTTCACATCCTCGGGCACAGCCAGGTTGCGCTCGATGATGGTGCTGAATCCGCTCCACTCCGAGGCACCTTGGTAAGTCTGGGATGTCCCGGTGGGCACATAGAGCGGGCAGTCGGTGGGCACATTATTAAACGCATAGGGTTCGGCCGAGGCCGGCGTGGTGCCGTAGCTGATGAACTTTGTCAAGCCGGTACATTCACCGAAAGCCGAATTACCGATTATGGTCACCGTGCCGGGGATTCTTACAGCGGTGAAGCCGCTGCAATTTTTGAAGGCAGAGCTGCCGATGGTGGCTACCGACTCGGGGATGGTCAGCGAACCCATGAAATTGGTGCAACCATACAGAAAATTAGCGGGAATGCGTTGGACATTGTCTCCTATCACCACTTCAGTAGCCGTGAAGTTTTTACTGAATGGATAAGAATAAAAATTATATTCAAGCTTAAAGTCGTCGCAATTGGTGGCATTGAACACAAGTTTGTTGAAGCCGCTGCAACCCATGAAGGCCTGGATGCCGATTTCGGCTACGGAATTGCCGATGGTGAGCGAGCCGGTGAAGCCGCTGCAACCCATGAAGGCCTGGATGCCGATTTCGGCTACGGAATTGCCGATGGTGAGCGAGCCGGTGAAGTTGGTGCAACCATTCAGGAAATACGACGGAATGTGCTGGACTCCATTTCCAATTACCAGTTCTGCGCCCCCGAATCCGACAAATGGATTGGAAGAAGAAAAGCTTGTAAAGTCACCGCAATTGGTCGCATTGAAAACAAGTTTGCTGAAGCCACTACAACCAGAGAAGGCAGAGCTGCCGATTTCGGTCACCGAGTTGGGGATGGTCAGCAGCCGGTGAGGTAGCTGCAACCATAGAAGCCACTGCTGCTGATGGATGTCACGGTGTAAGTTTTGCCTTTGTATGTAACTGAAGAGGGAATGGTTAAAGAACCACTCGGAGGATTAGAATAGCTTTTACCCACTCTCACTGTGTTGCCGTCATCATTAGTCTTATAAAAAAGTATCCGACAATGAAACTTTCAGCGTCTGCCGCTGGCATGGCTGCTGCCGCTATCGCAGCAAACAGCAGAAGTTTGTAAAGTATTTTCATGTTTCTGTAGAATTAAATAGTTCGTTACACATTATATATACTACGCGGAATATAGACTATAAGAACAAAAGATTCAAAATCATGCGCAAGTTAACAGCTTGTTTTTTTTAGAGTTTAATAATTTGCTCCTTATGTCCTTTTAGTCTTAAATTGCGCAGTCGTCTCAAACGGGTGGATCGGCATCTGGGCTTAGCCGCCCATTCCGTTGGTTCGCGTTTCGTCAGCAAGTGGGCTTTTTCTTCTTGCCAGAGCAAGTGGGAAACTTTTGCTGCGGGGTGAGGCGCTTGCCGTGCTTGTTCACCAGGGCGTCCGCGTAGTTGTAGTTCGGTTCTGGCATGTACACGCCCAGCTCGCAGCCGGCCTCGCGCACCATCGCAACCAGCTGACGGAAGGCCGCTGCGGCGTCGTCCACCACTAAGTGGCCTCCATTTTGCTGGAAGCCCAGCCGCTTGCCCTCGAACACGGGAACGTCGAGCACCAGCTTGTCCATCAGCCCGTCGCGGCGGCAGGGCACAAACGAGAACGGCTCGTTGTCGGTGTCATACATCTTGCCCACCACCATATAGGCTTTCGTGTCCAGCGTGAGCTTCGAAAGCGTCACATCGTTGTAGCACTTGGTGAAGCGGTCCATGCAATCGTTGGTGAGCGGGGACACCTCGTCCACCACGAGCACGGTGTCGAGCACCATCTTGTCCACCTTGCGGTCCTTGAGCGTGTAGGAGCCGAAGAGCACGAGGTCGCCCGGCCAGACTTTTTTCATGTCGCCCGGGTGCTTGCAGCAGGACCAGTAGAACTCGTGCCCGAACACGTAGGGGTCGGTGTTGGTGCACGGCACCACGGGGTCGAAGGTGGTGCTGATGGGCGTGTGGGTGCGGCCGAACAGTCCGCGGCGGCCGTTGTCCACAAAGGTGGTGCAGCACTCCCACTCGCCGATGAAGTTGATGCGCTGCCCGGCGAGGACACGGCCGCCCGCATCGACTACCGTGGCATCGACCGACTCAATGAGTTTGCGGTGGTGGAGTCCCTTGCAGTTCCACAGGCACAGGTTGCGCACAAAGTCGCTCGCACGGGGTGGAAGATAGCGGTGTGAAACAAACCAAATCGTATTTGCCATAACACAATAAAATTTTAGCTGCCGTCGCAGTCCTTTCGGGCGGGTTAATAATGGGTACAAAACAAGAATAGCGTGGACTGATTTGCCACACCTGTTCTGGAGGTTGTAGGAAAAAACCCGATGATGAAGATATGGGAAGAGAAGCTCACGCTATAGCTCGAGAACCGCTTTGTTACACTCTCGTCACCTTAGAAAGTTCCTACGTTTCCAGAACAAGAGATAAGCAAAACGCTTCTGTACCAGCAATTTAAGTTTGGATACCTGGCAAGAGCCAAATAACCGAATGCAAATATAGTGATTATTTCGGAAACTGCAAATAAAATGTGAAGCTACAAGTTATGAGTTATGAGTTATGAGTGAGCTACGAGCTACGAGTGGGCTGCGCGCTGCGAGTGGGCTGCGCGCTACATGGAAGCTACGAGCTACGAGCTACGAGTGGCTTCGCGAGAGCGTAAAATTGAGAAACAGTCTATTAGGCTAATTTGGCTAATTTGGGGCGTATAGCTCATTTTGCAGGATGATTTCACGTAGTAGGTATTCAATAGCTCAAATTGCAGGATGACATTTCGTCAATTCCTCATAGCCGTTTCATTGCCAATTATTATCTGTGCATCGCAGTCTGAAGCATAGTGGA
>JAFSYB010000078.1 GCA_017443765.1 Muribaculaceae bacterium
GAAGAGGAACTTCGGCGGTGTCGGTGTCATGTGAGCCTGTGGACGTTTCTCTCGGAGTTCGAGTGCTCAATCATGTCGTGGTATACCCGGCCACGAAGTTCCTCTTCGAGGCACACCCTGAGGCTTGTCGTCATGACCAAGCGGCGTGCATCTCCGATGCACAATGTTGAGGAAGGTTTTGATGCTTTCAGCACCGCACACTGCACTTCGTGCAACTCGTGCTTCAAAACTTCCTCGAACACTTCGTGGTTGCATGGTCTGTAACATGATGTCGGATCTACGTCCCGCCGTGACTCGAAGAGGCATGGCGGGGAGCCTTTGAACAAGAGACGCAGCTGTTGACCGGAAGTTGGATAATGCTGCTCTCCATGAGCCGTGATAAAAAATGGTTTTCAATTAGGCCACCTCATTTTTTTTTTATACTTTTGCAAGCTAATTGAGAGCGCAAGGACCAACATCATATCCTCACTATAATCAACCCCATGCAAATAATTGACGGAAAAGCTATTGCGGCGCAAATCAAGCAGGAGATTGCAGCCGAAGTGAAAGAGATTGTGGCCGCCGGAGGCCGCGCCCCGCATCTGGCGGGTGTGCTCGTGGGGCATGACGGCGGCAGCGAGAGCTACATGGCCTCGAAGGTGAAAGCCTGCGAGCAGTGCGGCATCACGTCGTCGCTGCTGCGCTTCGACGAGAGCGTGTCGCAAGACGAACTCATTGCCGCCATCCGGCGGCTGAACAACGACGACAGCGTGGACGGCTTTATCGTGCAGTTGCCCCTGCCGCGCCACATCGACGAGCAGGCGGTGATTAATGCCATCGACTACCGCAAGGACGTGGACGGCTTCCACCCCATCAACGTGGGACGGTTGAGCATCGGGCTGCCGTGCTTCCGCTCGGCTACCCCGTCGGGCATCCTGATGCTGCTTGAGCGCAGTGGCATCGACACACGCGGCAAGCACTGCGTGGTGCTGGGCCGTAGCAACATCGTGGGCAAGCCTATCGCCTCGCTGCTCATGCAGAAGGCCAACCCCGGCAACTGCACCGTGACCGTGTGCCACAGCGCCACGCCAAACATCCAGGAAATGTGCCTGCAGGCCGACATCATCGTCGCAGCCATCGGGCGCCCCGAGTTTGTCAAGGCCGACATGGTGCGCGAGGGGGCTGTGGTAATCGACGTGGGCACCACCCGCGTTGACGACCCCACCCGCGAGCGCGGCTGGCGGCTGTGCGGCGATGTGGACTTTGAGCACGTGGCTCCCAAGTGCAGCCACATCACCCCCGTGCCCGGTGGCGTGGGGCCGATGACCATCGTCTCGCTCATGCACAACACCCTGCTCGCCGCCAAGCACGAAATCTACCAATAGATTGACACGGCGGTGGCCATGCTATCCATTCTTGCAACTTACAGCACCCGCCATTAGCGGAACAATTATCAGAACACATGCAACGATTTTGCACAATCATGGCGAGTGTGGCGCTTTTTGCCGCGCTTGTCGCCGCCCAGCCCCGGAAAGGCGACTGGGCCGGCCTGTCGCGCTTTGCGCAGGCCAACACCGAGCTGCTGGCCATGGCCGGCTCCAACAAGGTGAAAGTGGTGTTTATGGGAAACAGCATCACCGAGGGGTGGATGGAGAAGCACCCCCAGTTCTTTACGGGCAACGGCTTTGTGTCGCGAGGCATCTCGGGGCAGACCACCGGCCAGATGCTGGTGCGCTTCCGTCAGGACGTGGTGAACCTGCACCCAAAGGTGGTGGTGCTGCTGGCCGGCACCAACGACATTGCCGAGAACAGCGGCCCCTACAGCGAGGAACACACGATGGGCAACATCGTCTCGATGTGCGAGCTGGCCAAGGCCAACGACATCAAGGTGATTTTGTGCAGCGTGCTGCCGGCGGCAAGCTATCCGTGGAACCCCGGCGTGACCGACGTGAGCGGCAAGATTGAGCGGCTCAACGCCCGCATTGCCGCCTACGCGAAAAAGCACAAGCTGCAACTTGTGGACTACTACACCCCGATGGTGAGCGGCACCAAGCGCGCGCTGAACTCCGCCTACACCACCGACGGCGTGCATCCCGAACTGGCGGGCTACGCCGTGATGGAGCCACTGGTGCTGAAGGCCATACGCAAGCACGTCAAAAAATAGATGGCCGCTTGGCTTTTTTCGCCGAAAACTTGTGAGATTGGGATTTTTTGCCTATATTTGTGACTTGAAACGAAACCTGATTAAGAAACTATGATTGACGAACAACTCATGCAGCGTGCTGCGAACAACATCCGCATCCTCGCCGCCACGATGGTCGAGCACGCCAATTCGGGCCACCCTGGCGGGGCCATGGGCGGAGCCGACTTTGTGAACGTGCTGTTTTCCAAATACCTGGTCACCGACCCCGACGACCCGCAGTGGCTGGGACGCGACCGGTTTTTCTTGGATCCCGGCCACATGTCGCCCATGCTCTACAGCGTGCTGCACCTCACCGGCAAGTACACGGTCGATGACCTCAAGCAATTCCGCCAGTGGAACAGCGTCACGCCGGGGCACCCCGAGCTTGACGTGGCTCGCGGCGTGGAGAACACCAGCGGCCCCCTGGGCCAGGGCCATGTGATGGCCGTGGGGTGTGCCATTGCCGAACGCTTCCTGGCCGCACGGCTTGGCGAGGCGTTTGCCCACAAGACCTACACTTTCATCAGCGACGGCGGCGTGCAAGAGGGCATCTCGCAGGAGGCCGCCCGCATCGCCGGACACCTGGGCCTGAACCAGCTCATCATGTTCTACGACAGCAACCGTGTGCAGCTCTCGACCGACTGCGACGCTGTGACCAACGAGGACACCGCCGCCAAATACCGCGCCTGGAACTGGAACGTACTCGAGGTGGACGGCACCAGTGCCACGGCCATAGCGGCAGCGCTCGACAATGCGCTGGCCGAGCAGGAACGCCCCACGCTCATCATTGGCCACACCGTGATGGGACGCGGCTGTGTCACTGCCGATGGCTCCAATTTCGAGGGAAAATGCAGCACCCACGGCCAGCCCATCGGCAAGAGCGGGGCCGACTACGCCCGCACCGTGGCCAACCTGGGCGGTGACCCGCAGAATGGCTGGGGCACGTTCGACGAAACGGCCGCCCTCTACGCACAGCGTGCCGACGAATTGCGTGCCATCGTGGCCGAACGCAAGGCACAGCAGCGGGCTTGGGCAGCGGCAAATCCCGAATTGGCCGAAAAGCTGGAGCAGTGGCTGAAAGGCACTCCGCCCCCGGTGGACTATGCCTCGATTGCGCACAAACCCGGCATCGCCACCCGCGCCGCCAGCGCCAATGTGCTTGCCGAGCTGGGCCGCCAGGCCGGCAACATGATTGTGTCGAGTGCCGACCTGGCCAACAGCGACAAGACCGACGCGTTCCTCAAGGTGACTGGGGCGTTTGCCCGCCACGACTTCCGCGGGGCGTTCCTCCATGCCGGTGTGAGCGAGCTGGCGATGACCGCCATTATCAACGGCATGGCCTTGCATGGCGCGGTGACGGCGGCCTGCGGCACGTTCTTCGTGTTCAGCGACTATATGAAGCCCGCTGTGCGCCTGTCGGCGCTGATGGAGTTGCCCGTGAAGTTCATCTGGACCCACGATGCGTTCCGTGTGGGCGAGGACGGCCCCACGCACGAGCCGGTGGAGCAAGAGGCGCAAATTCGCCTGATGGAGGAACTCAGGAACCACAGCGGCCGTCCCAGCCTGCTCGTGCTGCGCCCGGCCGATGCCGCCGAGACCAGCGTTTGCTGGAAGATGGCCATGGAGAACACGCTCACCCCCACGGCACTGATACTCTCGCGGCAAAACGTGGCCGACCTGCCCAACGGCGGCAACCGCTACCGCGACGCCCTGGGGGCAGAACGTGGCGGATACATTATTATTAAGGCCGAACAACCCGACGTGGTGCTGGTGGCCAATGGCTCGGAAGTGGCGACTTTGGTGGCCGCAGCGGAAATCATTGCCGGGCAGGGCGTGCGCGCGCAAGTGGTGTCGGTGCCCTCGATTGGCTTGTTCATGCGTCAAGAGGCCGCCTATCGGGAAAGCGTGATTCCCCCCACAGTGCCTTCCTATGGCCTCACGGCGGGTCTGCCAAGCACGCTGTCGAGCGTGGTGAGCGGACGCATCGACGGCCTGGACCACTTTGGTGCATCGGCACCCTACAAAGTGCTTGACGAAAAGTTTGGCTTCACACCCGAAAAAGTGGCTGCAAACGTCATGAAATTCCTCTCGGAATAAAAAAAACGCGATTTTTTCGATTTTTTTTAGGGAAAGTCATTCCTATTCCAAAAAAAGGTTGTACATTTGCACGATATTTCAAGAGAGTGGATAGTTTTTTTATTGTTTAACAGATACAAATTTTTAACGTAAGTCTATGAAAAAGATTACTTTAATGGCGCTTGCATGCGCTATGTTCATGGCACCCGCTGTGGCTAACGCACAGGAGGTGACCTATGTGGAGGATCCTGCTCAGGGCTATACCTTCAATCGAATGCAGGACAACTGGTTCGTTGCAGCTATGGGCGGTGCAGGTATCATGATGTCCAAGTACGATCGCGGCATCGACTTTGCCGACCGCATCGGCTGGAAGGGTAACCTGGTTGTCGGCAAGTGGTTCAGCCCTATTGCCGGTGCACGCATCATGGGTGAGTTCAACCAAATGAAGGGTGCCACCTACAACGGTATGGCTATTCGTCAAGACCTTGATGGCAAGCTCAACGGCAAGCTCGGCACAGGTGCTCACTACCAGTTCTTCAACAATATCGGTGTTGCCGGTGATGTGATGTTGAACGCCACAAATATGATTCTGGGCTATCACCCCGGTCGTGTCTACAACGCTATTCCTTATGTGGGTGCCAGCATCCACTGGGGCTTTTTCAAGGAGAACAAGAATGGTAGCGGCAACTTTGAGTACGCAGGTGGCAACAGCCCCGCTCGTAACTTGAGCCTGCGCGCTGGTTTGCTCAACACCTTCTCGGTGAGCAACGCCGTTGACGTGCTGCTCGACCTGCGCTTCGAGATGATGCAGGAGCACACCGATGGTTACGGAAACCGCACTTGGAGCGAGTATCCCAGCGCGCTGATTGGTGTGGCCTACAAGTTCAACAAGCGTGAATGGACGGCTCCCGTGGTACCCATCTGCCCCACCTACAAGTACACCGATGCCGAGGGTGACGCTCTCGTGGCCCGTCTGCAGGCTGCCGACCGCAAGATTGCCGACTTGGAGAACCAGCTGCGCAACTGCGGTGGTGGTGGCACCAAGCCCGGTCCCAAGCCCGGTCCCGCTGCCGCTGGCGATGCTCCCCTGGCAACTGTTTACTTCCCCATCAACGTCAGCAAGATTGTTGGCGTGCAGAACGAGGTGGTCGACGCTGTGGCCAACGTGATGCTCCAGGAGAACAAGAACTATGAGCTCACCGGCTGGGCCGACAACTACACTGGTAACAACCAGATTAACACTCGTCTGCGCAAGGACCGTGTTGCTACCGTCAAGAAGGCTCTCGTTGGCAAGGGTGTTGCCGAGAACCGTCTGAACACTCAGATTGACGACCGCAACCGTCCCGATGTGGACTTCGGTCCCAAGAGCGCTCCGCTGAGCCGCGCCGTCACCATCGTTCGCGCGAAGTAAGTGGGAGACATTACTCTGTTAATCCAATAAAAAAAGGCTCTGCCCCATCAGGGGTGGAGCTTTTTTTGGGCCAGTGCGGAAACCTCCGAACAACACGCCAAAAAAACATATTGCCTTGGCCCGATTTTCATTCTCACGGTCTTGCTTATTCGGAGAATATTGCGTAACTTTGCAGCTATAAAAGCAAAACAGTGATGGCCAATGATCCAGGCCATCTTGCTTGAGCCGTCTGTTCCGTTACGGCAAGGACTCCCGCACTCCACAACCAAGCACTATTTTCCCAGTACACCGCGCACCGAGAATTGAGAATCGAAAACTGAAAACCAACCCCATGCACGCAACCACATCAATAGAAACACTCATGCAGCGATTGCAGGCAATGGCGCAACCGCTCGTTCAAACTCATGCCGACAGCAGCGACACACCGACACCGTTCCTTTTCAAGATTGTGTTCGACCGCGACAGCCTCACGCACGCCCAGGTGGTGACCGTTGACGACCGGGGGCGCGCAGTGGTGGTGGATGGCCGCAACGTGAGCGGCCCCGAAGCCCTGGTGCTGAGCACGCTCCGCCACATCACGCGGCAGCGGCAGCAACTCATCTGGGGCGACCAGGAGGCAGCGGTCTATCTGCACCAGCAGCCCTTGTTGATGCAGCGCTTGCTCGCCTGCCACAATCTTGTGGGCGAGGACTTGAAACCGCTTGAAGTGAGGAACTACGGCCGCGAGCTGCTGCTCGTCCTCACCGAGGAGGGCGAGAACTTTCAAGCGCGCTTCGGCGTGCGCGACGATGACAAGGGCCTGCTCACCGACGTGCGCCTGCTGGGCGACCAGTGGGTCATGGCCGACCATGGCATTTATCCCATCAAACCACTGGGCGAGAGCTTCTTGACGCTGCCGCAGTTTGCCATTACATTCGGCAAAGCACAGCTCAATGTGTTCCTCTCGGCACTCTACTCCTACTTGACCAATGTGCGCCTCGAGGGACTTCCCTACAAGGTTCAGCACCTTAGCTCGCCAGCCCCGACGATGCCCACACTGGTGTTTGAGAGCGTGGACAGCGACATGACCCTCAACATGCGCCTGACATCGATGGCAGGCAGCGACAGCGAACTCGACCAGTCGTTGCTGACGATGCGCGTCACGGCCGACCACGATGCGCGGCTGATTACCATGCGCCACATCGAGCGCGTCAACATTGACGACGAAGCGCAGTTCCTGAAGAGCGTGCTTACCAAGTGCACCCCATCAAAAAACGCGTTGAGGGCTGTGTATACCGAGCAATACGACACGCCGGGAGCCGATGGGCAACCTGCGGCGCACAACTACTTCTACAGCCTGCCCCCCGATGTGGCGGGCGCGTTTCTCACCGCCGGACTGCCTTCGATTCTGGGACGCTACCACCTGGTGGGCAGCGACAAGCTGCTCGACTACAAAGTGCGCCCGGTGAAACCGAGGCTCAACGTGTCGCTCAGTTCGGGCATTGATTTCCTCGAGGGAACGGCCACCGTCACCATCGAGGGCGATGAAATCAAGCTCGGCGAGCTGATTGCGCAATATAAGAAACAGCACTACATCACG
Source organism: Muribaculaceae bacterium (assembly GCA_017443765.1). Lineage (GTDB taxonomy): Bacteria > Bacteroidota > Bacteroidia > Bacteroidales > Muribaculaceae > Sodaliphilus. The sequence goes on from JAFSYB010000078.1 coordinate 7,228, forward strand.
CTCACCGACGGCAACCGCGCACTGATTGACGAGCAGTTCATGCAACGCCTGACGCGAATCTTCGACAAGGCGGCCAAGAAAGACGGCAAGGTGAAAATTTCGTTTTTCGACCTGCCCGAGGTGGAAACCATGCTGGGCGAGCAGCTCAAGGGTGCGGCGGTGGAACGCAGTCACAAAGTGTATGAGGGTTTCAACCAGCTGGCCGACAAGCGCATGACCTTCAAGCAGGTCAAGGCCACCCTGCGCAACTACCAAAAGGAAGGCGTGAAGTGGATTAACTACCTCTACGAGAACAACCTGGGAGGCTGCCTGGCCGATGATATGGGCCTGGGCAAGACGTTGCAAACTATCGCCATGCTCGCCCGCATCTATCCCAAGGTGAAGCAACCGTCGCTCATTGTGATGCCGCGCAGTTTGCTCTTTAACTGGGAGAGCGAGTTGCGGCGCTTTGCCCCGCAGCTCAACTTCTGCATTTACTACGGCCAGCAGCGCAATCTGGAGGAGGCACTCAAGAGCCAGCTTGTGCTCACCACCTACGCGCTCGTGCGCAACGATGCCGAGCAGCTCATCGAGTACGAGTTCCACTATGTGATTCTCGATGAGTCGCAGAATATCAAGAATGTCACGGCGCAGAGCACCAAGGCCGTCACCCTGCTCAAGGCCCAGCACCGCCTGGCACTGAGCGGCACGCCCATCGAGAACAACCTCACCGAGTTGTACTCGCTGTTCCGTTTCCTGAACCCCGCCATGTTCGGCTCGATGCAGGACTTCAACGCCCATTACACCCTTCCCATCCAGCGCTACGGCGATGCCGAGGCCGCTGGCACGCTGCGGCGCAAGGTGTTCCCGTTTATCTTGCGCCGCCTCAAGGGCGATGTGCTCACCGAGCTGCCGCCACGCACCGACCAGACCCTCACTGTGGAAATGAGTCCCGAACACCAGCGGTTCTACGAGAGCCGGCGGCGATTCTACGAGGAGATGATACACAACACCCTCAAAGAGAGCGGTGTGGAGGGCGCGCAATTCATGATGTTCCGGGCTTTGAGCGAGCTGCGCCAGGCGGCTTCCATTCCCGAAAGCCTCACCGAGGGGCAAGTGACCGGGGCAAAAATCGAGCCGCTGCTCGACAGCCTCACCGAGGCCATTGCCGGTGGGCACAAGGTGGTGGTGTTTTTCAATTTCATTGCCGGCATCGAACTCGTGGGCGACCGCCTCGAGGACCAGGGAATAGGCTTTGCCGTGATGACCGGCTCCACCACCGACCGCCGCGCCGTGGTCGAGCGCTTCCAAAACGACCCCGAGTGCATGGCCCTGCTGATGACCGTGAAAACTGGTGGCGTGGGCCTCAACCTCACGGCCGCCGACACCGTCTACATCTTTGAACCCTGGTGGAACAAAGCCGCCGAGGAGCAGGCCATCAACCGCCTGCACCGCATCGGGCAAAAGGCCAACGTGCTTTCCTACTCCATCATTGTGCACGACACCATCGAGGAAAAAATTCGCCTGCTCCAGCAGCAGAAAACCGAACTCACCGATGCCATCATCGCCAGCGATTCGGCCATGACAAAGCACCTGAGCGAGGAAGACATCCGCTACATCCTTTCCTGAAAACAATCACCATCATGAGCAAAAACCTACTTTTTTATTGCCCACCCTCGTCGGTGAGCCGCATTGCGGATAGCTTGAACCTCACCTACACCAAGGAGCGCCTGTTGTTGATTGTGAAAGAAGACATCTTGCGGCTTCTTCGGGGCTGCACCGTCGAGGTGGAAGTCGAATCTGCGAAGGGCGGGAAACCCAATCGGCAATCGTTCGACCGCTGGATAGGTAAGACACATTCCAAGAATTACAGCGATAAGTTTACCCTGCTGCGAATCTTAGCCCTGATTTTTGTCGACCCCCGCAACACCCGGCAGTGGTTCGCGCTGCTGCCGCCGGCCAACCGGAAATTGTTCACCACGACCATTGAACAGCTCATTATCACGCAAAAAGAAGCCAATAAAATCATGGGCATCAAGTCGTCACCCATAGATTCGTCATCTTATTACTACAGCAGCTATCGCGTGATTGACCACATGAATAAAACTTTCCCCTGGTTTGATTGCTACACACACTACGGGCGGTACTACGACGAGCGCCCCGTCTTCTATTTGAGCCTGCCCAAAGAAGTGTTTCATTTATTGGCACGGGGTCTGAGTGACAACGACAAGGAACTCACTTGCGACGCGCCCGCAGCCGAGGCCATAATCAATACCGAGAGCGAAACGCTGGCTCACCTGCCTGTGATCATTGCGATGTTCAAGCAGGGCCTGCTCACCATCGGAAAGACGAAACTTGTGATGAAGAGCACCATCAACACTTTGACCAAGTTGAATATGACACCCATTCCCTCGCCGCTGAACAAAGCGACTTTGCTGCGCGAGCAGCTGCTGGGCTACGCCACAGCGGTGGGGTTTGCCTACCATCGCAAGGAGTTGTGCAACGAGGCCACACCGCCCGAGCAGGTGGTCAAGAAGCTGGTGCGCGTTTTCAATCAGCACATAATCAACTTTTTCCCGATTGCCACCCAACACGTGAGCGGGGTGCGACGTGGTAGCGAGTCTGAGGCACGTATGGGCTGGCTGTGGTGGAGCGTGACCTCGCTGCTGAAAAGCATCCCCAGTGCATGGTTGGACATGGAAACCATGTGGCGTTCGGCGAAACTCATGCTTGGCGAGAATGTCTATGCACTGCTTGGCTGTGACTTTGCCAGTAACAGCGACGAAGCACGTGTGAATCTTTACAACGGCATCGAAATCACGCCTGATTTACAGTTGCAGCACTTTGGTGTTCCAATTTTTCGCGCTTTGGTGTGCCTGCTGGCCAGCGTGGGTGTTGTGGAGGTGGCAACAGCCCACATTGACAGAGTTGTGTCGCCGTTCGACGGCATCACCGCCGTGCGCTTGACCGGCCTGGGACGTTACGTGTTTAACATCGACGACACCTACACCGCTCCGAGTGTCGATTCGTCGCCCGACTTCGAGGTATCACCCACGCACTTGATTATCCGCGTGCTCAAGCCCGACACGCCATTGCTTTATATCCTCAAGTCGATGGCCACCGAAACCGGCAATAACCGCTGGGTGGTCACTGCAAAGAGTTTTTTGGCCGGTTGTCAAACACCTTCCGATGTCAACCAGCAAATCGACCTGTTCAAGAAGTGTGTGTGTGCCGAGCCGTCGCCCGTGTGGCTGGCGTTCTTTGAATCGCTTGTGCAGCGTGCCAAGCCCTTGGTGAGCGAGTCGCTGAGCCAGTATCGCCTCTATCGTTTTGACCCATCTAACGAATCGCTGCGCCAATTGCTTGACAGCGACGAGCAACTGCGCACACTCATCACCCGTGTCGAGGGATACCGGCTGCTCATTCACAACAGCGACTACGTGCGCTTCACCAAGCGCCTCAAGGAGCTTGGCTATATCCTGTGAGATCACTCCTCGTCGCGGCCTGCGGCCTTGGCCTGGCGCTTGCGCTCAAGCTCATCGAGCGTGATTTTGCGCATACGGATGTGCGACGGGGTGATTTCAACGTACTCATCAACCTTGATATACTCCAAAGCCTCCTCGAGACTGAACACGACGGGCGGAATGATGCGCACCTTCTCGTCGGCCCCGCTGGCGCGCATATTGGTGAGTTTCTTGTTCTTGGTCACATTGATGACCAGGTCTTTCTCCTTGGCGTGCTCGCCCACCACCTGGCCGGCATACACTTCCTCTTGTGGAAAGATGAAGAATCGTCCGCGGTCTTGCAGCTTGTCGATGGCGTAGGCAAATGCCGTGCCCCCCTCCATGGCAATGAGTGAGCCATTCTGGCGGCGGGTGATTTCGCCTTTCCACGGCTCGTAGGCCAGAAAACGGTGAGCCATGATGGCCTCGCCGGCACTGGCGGTGAGCACATTGGTGCGCAGGCCGATGATGCCGCGTGAGGGAATCTTGAACTCCAAGTGTATGCGGTCGTTCTGCGTGTCCATGAGCGTCAACTCCCCCTTGCGCCGGGTGACCATGTCAATCATCTTGCTGGAGTACTCCTCGGGCACATTGATGGTGAGCGTTTCGATGGGTTCGCACTTCACACCGTTGATTTCCTTAATAATCACCTGCGGCTGTCCCACTTGCAGCTCGTAGCCCTCGCGGCGCATTTCCTCGATGAGCACGCTCAGGTGCAGCACGCCACGGCCGTAGACCAGCCAGGCATCCTCGCCCTGCGTGCGCTCGACGCGCAGCGCCAGGTTCTTGTCAAGCTCGCGCTGCAGGCGGTCCCAGATGTGGCGCGAGGTGACGTACTTGCCCTCGCGGCCAAAGAACGGCGAGTCGTTGCTGGTGAAGAGCATCGACATTGTGGGCTCGTCGATGGCAATGCGTGGCAGCGGTTCGGGATTGGCCATGCTGGTGACCGTGTCGCCAATCTCAAAGCCTTCCAAGCCCACGATGGCGCAGATGTCGCCGCATTCCACCTGCTCGGCATGGCTCTGTCCCATGCCCTCAAAGGTGCGCAGCTCCTTGATTTTCTGCCGGCTCACGGTGCCGTCGCGCTTGCACAGTGCCACCTCCATGCCATCGGTGATGACACCGCGGTGCACACGGCCAATGGCGATGCGACCCACATAGGAGTTGTAGTCGAGCGAGGTGATGAGCATTTGCGGCTCGCCCTCAATAATCTGGGGGGCGGGAATATGCTCGATGATAGCCTTGAGCACGGCGGTGATGTCGGTGGCCGGCTCGCGCCAGTCGAGGCTCATCCAGCCGTTCTTCGCACTGCCGAACACTGTGGAGAAATCGAGCTGTTCCTCGGTGGCATCGAGGTTGCACATCAGCTCGAACACTTGCTCCTGCACCTCGTCGGGGCGGCAGTTGGGCTTGTCCACCTTGTTGATAACCACGATGGGCTTCAGGCCGATTTCGATGGCCTTTTGGAGCACGAACCGTGTTTGAGGCATGGGTCCCTCAAAAGCATCTACCAGCAAGAGGCACCCGTCGGCCATGTTGAGCACGCGCTCCACCTCGCCGCCAAAGTCGCTGTGACCTGGAGTGTCGATGATGTTGATTTTATATCCTTTGTAGTTTATCGACACATTTTTCGACAAGATGGTGATGCCGCGCTCGCGCTCCAAATCGTTGCTGTCGAGGATTTGCGTGCCCACCTGCTGGTTGTCGCGGAACAAGTGTCCAGCTGCCAGCATCTTGTCGACCAGTGTGGTTTTGCCGTGGTCCACATGTGCGATAATCGCTACATTTCTAATGTTTTGCATATTATAGTCAAGATTTCAGTTGCAAAATTACTGCAAGTTGAGCGAAATGCAAAATAAATGAGGAACGAATTTGATTTTGCATTTCCGAAACGCCGCGTAATTTCGGCGGAGCCAGCATTACTGCAAGTTGAGCGAAAAAGTAAATCAGTATTTGTTTTTTCCATCAACTTGCACTAATTTTGCGCTGAAATCGCGAAATTAGTCTGCACCTCGGCAAAAAAGCAAGCGCACTTGCTTGTTTTGCGCTCGGTTTGCACTAATTTTGCAGACTGAAAACAAACAACACGAACGTAAAACCACCTGACATGAAACTCGTAGAACGCTTTTTAAAGTATGTGAAGTTTGACACGCAGAGCGACGACCTCACCAACCTCACGCCATCGACACCGGGGCAGATGACGTTTGCCCGCGAACTGGAGAAAGAACTCCACGAGATGGGATTGAGCGACATCTCGCTCGACGACAATGGCTACCTGTATGCCACGCTGCCCGGCAACTGCGACCACGCGGTGCCCACCCTGGGCTTCATCGCCCACATGGACACGGCTCCCGACATGAGCGGGCACGATGTGAAACCCCGCATCGTGGACTACCAGGGCGGAGCCATCACGCTCAACGCCGAGCAGGGCATCACCCTCGACCCGGCCCAGTTCCCCGAGCTGAACGACTATGTGGGCCAGCAGCTCATCGTCACCGACGGCACCACGCTGCTCGGCGCCGACGACAAGGCGGGCATCGCCGAAATCCTGAGCGCCGTGGAGTGGCTGCAGCAGCACCCCGAGGTGAAACACGGCAACATACGCGTGGGCTTCAACCCCGATGAGGAAATTGGCCTGGGGGCGCACCACTTTGATGTGGAGAAATTCGGAGCCGACTGGGCCTACACAATGGACGGCGGAGCCGTGGGCGAGCTGGAGTATGAGAACTTCAACGCCGCCAGCGCAAAAATCACCTTCAAGGGCCTGAACGTGCACCCGGGTTCGGCCAAGGGCAAGATGCTCAACGCGCAGCGGGTGGCCATTCAGTTTGCCTCGATGCTCCCGCGCTGGGAAACCCCCGAGCATACCGAGGGCTACGAGGGCTTTTACCACCTGATTGGCATGGAGGGACACGTGGAGCAGGCCACACTCAGCTACATCCTTCGCGACCACGACCGCGCACGCTTCGAGAGCCGCAAGCACGAGATTGAGCACCTGTGCAACAAGGTGAACAGCGAGTTCCCCGGCTGCGCCACCTGCGAAATCAAGGACCAGTACTACAATATGCGCGAGAAAATCGAGCCGGTGATGCACATCATCGACCTGGCCAAGCAGGCCATGGAGCTTGCCGGGGTCACCCCCAAGGTGCAGCCCATTCGCGGCGGCACCGACGGTGCCCAGCTGTCGTTTAAGGGGCTTCCCTGTCCCAACATCTTCGCTGGCGGCATGAACATGCACGGCCGCTACGAGTATGTGCCCATCCCCTCGATGGAGAAGGCGATGATGACGATTGTGCAGATTTGCAGGCTCGCTGCCGCAAAATGATGACGGCTTGATAGCGGTGCGTGCACCACGAACTATTGTAAACTATGAAGAAACTTTTTTTTGCCCTACTGGCTTTGGTGCTGGCATCGTGCAACAGCAACACATTCAAGGTCGATGGCAAGGTGGACGGTGCCAGCGACACCACGCAGCTGGTGCTTGAGGTGTCGAGCAACGGCAACTGGTTCATTGTCGACACCGTGGCTATCGGGGCCGATGGCTCCTTTGCGGTAACCAACGAGGCTCCGCCATTCCCCAACATCTACCGCTTGCGGCTGGGCAGCAATGTGATTTGTTTCCCGGTTGACAGTCTGGACCACATCACGGTCAACACTTCGCTCCGGGCATTCGCCACCGAGTACACCCTTGCCGGCTCCGACCATGCCGTGCAGGTGATGAACATCGACAAGGAGGCCATGCAACTGGTGGGAGGAAAAGGCACGCCAGAGCAAATCAAGGCTTTCAAGCGCAAAGTGAGCGAGCAGATTGTTGTTGATCCGGCTGGCATTGTGGCCTATTATGCCATCAACAAATACTTGGACGGCAAGCCGCTCTTCGACCCGCTCGACGACGATGACCTGCGCATTATCGGTGCCGTGGCCAATGCTTTCTACTCGTTCAAGCCCAACGACCCGCGCACCGACTACCTGGTGGGGGTGCTCACCGCCGGTCAGCAGCGGCGCCGTGCCGGCACGGCGGCCACCGACACCATCTTTGCCAGCGAAGCCTCGCTCATCGACATCAACTTGCAGGACTACAACGGCAAGAACCATGTGCTCAGCGAGGTGGCTGCGGCCAACCGACTTGTGCTGCTCAGCTTCACCATGTACACCCAGGATTTCTCGCCCGTGTACAACAAGCTGCTCAACGACCTCTATTCCAAGCACCAGTCGCAGGGACTGGCAGTGTACCAGATTGCGCTCGACAGCGACCCTGTGGCCTGGCGCGAGGCGGCAAAGAACCTGCCGTGGATTACCGTCTATGAGCCGGCCGGGCCCAACTCGGTGGCCGTGGGTGCCTATCAGGTGACGGGCGTGCCTTGCACGTTCATCATCAGGGGCGGCGACATTGTGGAACGCGTCGACAACCCCTCGCGCCTGCAGGCCGCCCTGGCGCGATGGCTCTGAAACCGAGGCGTAATCGGGCAGACGTGTCGCGAGCTGCAAGTTTGTCTTGCGGCAACGATGGATTGTGCTTTATGCCTCGCGCAGGAGTTTGTTCCAGAAATCGAGATAACGCTGCGCCACCACGGGTGCGGCGTTATGCTTTTCCACAAAGGCCCGGCTGCGCTCGGCCCAAGTCGGCAACTCGGCCTTGCGGGCAATGATTTCCTCCAGTTTCGCCTCGATTTCGCCCTCCACTAGCGGGTTCACGTTCACAATGGGGCGGTTGTCGCGCTCGCCAATGAGGTCGTAATACTCCGGCTCGGCTCCCGACACCGCAACCAACCCCTGAGCCATGCCAATCAGTGCGTTGGTGGCCGGGGTGTAGCTGTAGAGCTGGTCCAGAATCACATGCGAATGGCGCATCAGGCTGGTGTACTCATGATAGGGCATGCGCGTGGCCACCACCATCTCGCACTCCTGGGGACGACGGTTCACAACGTGGCGCAGCGCGTCGTACAAGCGGTCGGTTCCCTTGATGACCATGCGGTCGGGCTGGACGCCGAGAAAAAAACGCACTTTATCGGGCACACCTCTCAGGGGGCGGAATGGCAGGGCATTCAGGTCAATCGGTATGCCGGCGTAGGCCAGTGGCTGGTAGCCAATGCTCTGATAAGCGGCATAATACTCCCACAAACAAGCCACTACGCCATCGACGCGGCCCAGGATGTGCTCGCTGTGACGTTGCATCAGGCTCGACTTCCAGTTGTCCTGCTGCTGGGCCAGATACTCCCTGCTGCTCACGTAGGGCGATGGCTGGTCGCCCAGCCGGTAGTCGCTGTAGCGGTAGGTGTGGCCGTCGTGGCAGGCGTTGTAGTAGGTCACATCGGTGCCCAGTGCCGAGAGCACCACACAGCGGTTGTGGCGGCGCAAGTAGTCGAACACCACCCGCACCTTGTCGGGGCGGAGGGTGAGAAAGATGTAGCCGGCCAGCTCCACCACATCGTAGCCCCGCATACGGGGCAGTGCGCGCACGATGTCGGCCACGTAGCGCAACGCCCCCCACTTGCCGGGCTTTCGCAGCAGGTTGATGTCGCGCCCGGTGTCCATCCACCGCGAGCCATCGCTGGCCACCACGGCTTCATGCCCTTGCCGGCGCAACTCGGTGGCCAGGCTGTTGTGCATATTGCTGGCATCGCCAGCGAACAGAATCTTCATGCTGCAAAATTAGTGAATAAATTGCGACTATCAATTGCCGTGTCGAAAAAAAGTAGTAATTTTACAACTTGATTATGGAAGTGACCGTCATCATCCCCGTTTATAATCGAGAGCGTGTGGTGCAGCGCACGCTCAACTCGGTGCTTGCACAGTCGCACCGCCCCTTGCAGGTGGTGCTGGTCGACAATTGCAGCACCGATGGCTCGCTGAACGTGCTGAACCGTTTTGCCGCGCAGCATAATGCTCCTGATTTCCGGGTGGAGGTAACCGGGGAATCGCGTCACACCGCCGGTGCGGCGCGAAACCGGGGTTTTGCCCAGGCCACGGGGGAGTGGGTGCTTTTCTTCGACAGCGACGATGTGATGCACCCGCAACTCATCGGGCGCTATGTGAGCCTCATTGCCCGGCACTACGGCAAGCTCGACTTGGTGTCGGCGCGTTCACGCTTGGTGATGCCCGATGGCGGCGAGCACGAGCTGCCCTTTCACAAAACCGATTTCATGGCTGTACAAATATTACACAGCCAGCTCGCCACACAGCGCTATGCCGTGCGCCGTGAGTTTTTCGCCGGCACTGGCGGGTGGAATCCCGATTTGCCGGGCTGGAACGATTGGGAGATGGGCGTGCGCCTGCTGCTTGCGCAGCCGCGCATGGCTTTTCTGGATGGCAACATCGACATCGACATCATTCACAGTGGCAAAGATTCCATCACAGGCACCGAGTTCCACAGCCGTCATGGCCAGTGGGAACACGTTATTGATTTGGTTGCCGACCAAGTGGGTCGTTCAACGTACAGCAACCGCCGCCGCTACCTTCGATTGCTTGACTACCGCCGCATAGCACTTGCCGCGCAATATCGGCTTGAGGGTCACGCCGAGTTGGCCACGCCGCTGTTGCAGAGTGCGTTAGGCTCGCTGTGCGACAGCTATGGCAACGGCCGGCTGTGGCATGGTGTGGTAAAGCCCGTCATTATCCGCCTCTACGACCGCATCGCAACCGGCAAGCGCGGCTCGGCACGTGTCGCACGCCTGCTGATCAGGTGAGATGCAAAAGCCGTGAACCAACTGCCGCATGGCTCACTCGAAGCTCGTTGACGAAAATGCTTGTCGGCTTAGCGTGGGGGCAGCATTGAAAAAACGTTAAACAGCACCGCTGTTTGGCGCGCTTTTTGTAACTTTGCAAGTTAAAACCAATCCCCTCCGTATGGCAGACGAACAAGAACTGAGAATAGAGGCACCCGCTGCGAGCGATTTCGGCGGATACGACAAGCTCAAGACCCTCACCCCCCGCGAGCACATCAGGATGCGCCCCGGTATGTACATCGGCAAGCTCGGCGATGGCTCGCAGAGCGATGATGGTGTGTATGTGCTTATCAAAGAGGTTGTTGACAACAGTATCGACGAGTTTAACACGGGCTATGCCAAGCCTGTGGTAAACATCGACATTGCCGATGGCACAGTCACCATTCGCGACTATGGGCGCGGCATCCCCCTCGACCAGGTGAAAGACGCCTCGAGCAAGATGAACACCGGCGCGAAATACGACACGCAGAACTACAAGCGCTCGGTGGGCTTGAACGGCGTGGGTATCAAGGCGGTGAACGCGTTGTCCTCCTCGTTCTACATCCGCTCGGTGCGCGACGGGCAGGCCTCGTCGGTGACTTATCATGATGGGCTGGTAGAGCAGGAGAGTGGCATCGTGCCCGCCAACGATGGTGAGGAGAACGGCACACTGGTGCGCTTCACCCCCGATGCCTCCATTTTCAAGAACTACCAGTTCCGCGACGAAATCATCGAAACGATGGTGAAAAACTATTCGTTCCTGAATACGGGGTTGAACATCATGCTCAACGGCAAGCGCTACCACTCGCGCAACGGCTTGAGCGACTTGGTGAAGGAGAACATGACCAACGAGCCCTTGTACCCGCTCATCCACTTCCGCAGCAACGACATCGAGGTGGTCATCACCCACGCGCCGCAGATGGGCGAGGAGTTCTACTCGTTTGTCAACGGCCAGCACACCACGCAGGGCGGCACCCACCAGAGCGCTTTCCGCGAGGCACTGTCGCGCACCATCAAGGAGTTCTATGGCAAGAACTTCGAGTACAGCGACATTCGCAACGGCATTGTGGCCGCCATCAGCCTCAAGGTCGAGGAGCCGGTGTTCGAGTCGCAGACCAAAATCAAGCTCGGCAGCTCGGTCATGTGGAAGGACGGCCCCACCATCTATAAATTCATCAACGATTTCATCAAAAAAGAGCTCGACGACTACCTGCACAAGACACCGGCCACCGCCGAAGTACTGCTGAAGAAAATCCAGGACAGCGAGCGCGACCGCAAGGCCATTGCCGGTGTTGCCAAGCAGGTACGCGAGCGTGCGAAGAAGGCCGCCTTGCACAACGACAAGCTGCGCGACTGCCGCGTGCACTTCAACGACACTCGCGCACCCAAGGACAACGACCGCCGCGACGAGTCGATGATTTTCATCACCGAGGGACTGAGTGCAAGCGGCTCCATCACCAAAATTCGCGACGTCGAAACCCAGGCCGTGTTCTCGCTGCGAGGCAAGCCGCTGAACACCTATGGCCTGGAACCCAAGAAGGTGTATACCAACGAAGAGTTCGCCCTGCTGCAGGCGGCACTCAACATCGACGACGGCATTGAGGGGCTGCGCTACAACAAGGTGATCATCGCCACCGATGCCGATGTTGATGGCATGCACATTCGCCTGCTCATGCTCACCTATTTCCTCCAGTTCTATCCCGAACTGGTGAAAACGGGACACCTCTACATCTTGCAGACCCCGCTGTTCCGCGTGCTGAACAAGAAGGAGGCCAAGCGCAAAAGCCGCCCGACCAAGAGCGAGGAGAAGCAAAAAGCTCCCGAAACCTACTACTGCTACAGCGACGAGGAGCGTGTGGCAGCCATCAACAAGCTGGGCGAGAACGCCGAAATCACCCGATTCAAAGGCTTGGGCGAGATTTCGCCCGAGGAGTTCAAAGACTTCATCGGTCCCGAGATGCGCCTCGACCGCGTGTCGCTGCGCAAGGAAGACGCCCTGGGCGACATGCTCGCCTTTTTCATGGGCAAGAACACCATGGAGCGCCAGCTGTTTATCATCGACAACTTAGTGATTGAAGACGATGAAGACATCACCGTGCACTGACCCCGGGCCTCGCGTGGCCTTGTTCCCGGGCTCGTTCGACCCGTTCACACGCGGCCATGAAAGCATCGTGCGCCGGGCGTTGCCGCTTTTCGACGAGTTGGTGATTGCCATTGGTGTGAACGTGGACAAGCGTGGCTTCCTCGCCGTGGAGCAGCGAAAAGCGTGGATTGAAAGCGTGTTCCGCGACGAGCCCCGCGTGCGTGTGGTGAGCTACAATGGCCTCACGGTGGACGCGGCTCGCGAGTGTGGGGCGAGGTTCCTGCTGCGCGGTGTGCGCACCGTACAGGACTTTGAATCCGAGATGCATCTGGCCGAGGTGAACCGCGAGCTGGCGGGCATCGAAACCGTGCTACTCTACACCCTGCCAGGCGACAGCCATGTGAGCAGCTCCATCGTGCGCGAACTGCTGCGCTACGGCCAGGACGTGCACCACCTGCTGCCCGCCAATGCCGACATGACCATTATCCATCAAGCAAACAAGTAGACAAGTATACAACCGTCTTTTTTCTTCAGACGAGAAATCAGGCTTGTGTCAAAAGAATTTACGTTACAAGGAAATCATGAAAAAACTACTCACGATTATTGCCACCCTGGTTGTGGCATCTTTCAGCCTTACCGGTCAGCGCCTGCCGCACCACATCGAGAAAATCATGAATGCCGTTTACGGTGTTTCCACCTTATATGTTGATTCGGTTGACGAGGAAAAGCTTGTCGAGGATGCCATCAAGGGGATGCTCGAGAAGCTCGACCCCCACAGCACCTACACCGACCCCAAGGAAACCAAAGAGGCCACCGAGCCGCTCCAGGGCGAGTTTGAGGGTATCGGCATCCAGTTCAACATGAAGGAGGACACCCTCTATGTGATTCAAACGATTCCCAACGGCCCCAGCGAGCGCGTGGGCATCATGGCCGGCGACCGCATCGTCACCGTCAACGACACCACCATCGCCGGTGTGAAGATGGCGCGGCGCGACATCATGAAACGCCTGCGCGGCAAGAAGGGCACCTCGGTCACCGTGCAGGTCAAGCGCCGCGGTGCGAAGGAGTTAATCACTTTCCGCATCACCCGCGACAAAATCCCCCTGCACACCGTTGATGCCAGCTATATGCTTGACGACCGCACGGGCTATGTGCGCATCTCCTCGTTCGGCGCCAAGACGCACGACGAGGTGATGGAGGCCCTCGACAAGCTCACCCGGCAGGGAATGAAGCAGTTGGTGATTGACTTGAGCGACAACGGCGGTGGCTACTTGCAAGCGGCTGTCGACCTGTGCAACGAGTTCCTCGATGCCGGCCAGCTTATTGTCTACACCGAGGGGCGGGCCACGCCGCGCAGCGAAGCCTACGCGCAAGGAAACGGACGCTACAGGGACTTGAAACTTGCCGTCGTCGTCAACCAGTTCTCGGCCAGCGCCGCCGAAATCTTCAGCGGGGCCATGCAGGACTGGGACCGCGCCGTGCTCGTTGGCCGGCGCACTTTTGGCAAGGGACTGGTGCAGCGGCCGCTCACCTATTCCGACGGCTCGATGATTCGCCTCACCGTGGCGCACTACTACACCCCCAGCGGGCGATGCATTCAGAAACCCTACGAGAAAGGCAACCGCAAGGCCTACAGCGACGACCTGCTCGACCGCGAGCGCAAGGGTGAATATTTCCATCTCGACAGCATCCACTTGCCCGACTCGCTGCGCTACCAAACGCTGCTCCAGCACCGCCCGGTGTACGGTGGCGGTGGGGTGATGCCCGACATCTATGTACCCATCGACACCAGCGAGTACAGCACCTACTACCGCGATCTGATGGCCAAGGGAATCATCAACCAATTTGTGGTGAACTACGTTGACCGCCACCGCGATGCGCTCAAGCGGCAATATGCCGACGTGCGCGATTTCGACAACCGCTTCGAGGTCACCGAAGCCGATATGGCCGAGTTCATTGCCCTGGGCGAGAAGGACAGTGTGCACTACGACGAGGCGAAGTACCGCACCAGCGAGCGCGTGTTCCGCACAATGATCAAGGGAATGATTGCTCGCGACGTCTTTGCCGACCCAGGCGCCTATAGCGTGGTGGTGAACCATCGCAACCACGAGGTGAAAGCCGCCCTCGACGTGCTGAACGACGACCAGCGCTTCGACCTGCTCCTGCGCGAGGGCAACCGCGACTACGAGCGACTGGTAACCAAGAAATGAGCCGCCATGCCACTATCCGAGGCTGAACGCCGCTGGCTCGATTCGCATCCCGAGTTCACCTTGCAGCGCACCATGAAGCGCCGCTGCGAGGAGCATGACTACACCGCACCGTGCATCTATATGATTACGCTGGCTGTTGAGGGAAAGCAGCCGGTGCTGGGCAAGTTGTGCCCGGCCGATGAGCGGCATCAGTTCCCCTTTGTGAGGCACTCGCCAGTGGGGGCGGCCGTGGAGCAGTGCTGGCACGAGATTCCGACCATCTACCCGCAAGTGAAACCATTGAGGCTTCAAATCATGCCCGACCACCTGCACGGCGTGCTGCAAGTGACCGCGTCGCTGCCCTGCCATCTGGGCACCATCATCGCCGGTTTCAAAACGGGCTGCCGCAAGGCATTGAGGGTGCTGGCTGCGAGCACTTGCGAGGCTGAGCCTCGCACTACACCAACCACACCCATGTCCGCCGCCACGGTGCAGCCCTCTGTGATGGAGCAGCTGGGGCAAGATTGTGGGAAGATGGATACCACGACCGCATCCTGCGCGGCCCAGGGCAATTCGAGACCATGATGCGCTACGTGCGCGACAACCCCCTGCGACTGTGGGTCAAGCAACAGCAGCCCGAGCGTTTCCATGTCATTTCGGGCATCGAGGTGGATGGCCACCCGGTGAGCGTGATGGGCAACCTGTTTCTTCTCGATGCCCCTGAGTTCGTTTTTGTGCAATGCTCGCGCCGGCTAACCACCGACGAAATCCAGCGGCAGTGCGCGCAAGCACTGTGCTGCGGCGGCCGCGGGGCCGTCCTCATCTCGGCGTGTATAAGCCCGGGCGAGAAATTCATCATGCAGGCCGCCTTCGAGATGGGCTACCCGGTAATCCTCTTGCTTGAGAACGGCTTCGCGCCGCGGCAGAAACCCGCAGGCAGACAATTCCAGGCATGTGCCGAGGGGCGCTTGCTCCTCGTGGCCCCCTGGCCACACCACAACGACCGCCGCCCCATCACCCGCACGCAGTGCCTCGCCCTCAACGCCCTTGCCCAAGCCATATCCCAAAGAAAAGTGAAACGCCCCTAAAGCCCCCGTTCAAGCCCTGTGCTCCCCCGCACAAGCCCTGGGTGCGGTCTCGCACAAGCTCTGCGCTCCCCCGCACAAGCCCTGTGCACCCCCGCACAAGCTCTGGGTGCAGTCATGTAGTCCGAGGCTCTGCCTCGGAGTGCCCCCAAAGCGCTTTTTCGCAACAAAATGCCCCTCGTTTCAAAAATAATCCCTAATTTTGCCGCACAATCCATCAGTTGTTTAAATAACCAGACTATGAAAAAGATTCTCTACCTGCTCATTGCAGCACTGCTGCTGGGCATTGGCACGGCCAGCGCCGCGCCGCAGAAGAAGAAAACCCGCGCCAAGGCTCCGGTTGCCCGCACCGCTGTCGCACCGGCCAATTTCTCGGGTACGTTCACCAACAGTTACAGCGACGGCATCGGCGGGGTGTGCACCCATCTGCTCACCGTGGCCTTTGACGAGGCCGCCGGCACTTGCACCGGAATGCACACCAACGAGAGCGGTGTGGAACGCGCCTTCCACGGCACCCTCCAGGGCGGTAAACTTGTGTGTATCTATGACGAGGACGGCGATGAGTTCGCCACCATGTCGCTCATCGATGCCAACACCATCAAGCTCGAAGGCTTCACCGGCACGTTCAAACGCGGCACCGCGGCAGATGTGACCCCTGCCTACAGCGGCGATTCGGGCGCAGCCTACGTCGACCCCGCTTTTGAGCAAATCCGAAAGAAGTGAGCAAGAAGCGCGTCTCGCTCACCGCCGCTTGTGGGCCAGCAGGTACTGGCCGATTTGGACGGCGTTGAGGGCGGCGCCTTTTTTGATTTGGTCGCCCACGACCCAGAACGTGAGGCCGTAGTCGCTGCTCAGATCCTCGCGTATGCGGCCCACATACACCGGGTCCTTGCTGGTGCAGTCCTTGGGCATGGGATAGACATTCTCGCGTGGCTCGTCCATCACCACCACGCCGGGGGCGAGCTGCAGGGCAGCACGTGCCTGGTCGGGCGTGATGGGGTCTTCGCACTCTATCCAGATGGCCTCACTGTGGGCGCGCATCACGGGCACACGCACGCACGTGGCGCTCACGCGGATGTCGCTGTGCATGATTTTGCGTGTCTCGTAGTACATCTTCGCCTCCTCGCGTGTGTAGTTGTTGTCGAGAAACACTTCGATGTGCGGAATCACATTGTAGGCCAGCTGGTGCTGGAAGTGCTTCACGGTGGTTTCGAGTTTGCCGTGCGCGATTTCGCTTTGCTGCAGGGCCAGCTCGTCCATAGCTTCCAGGCCCGCGCCGCTGGCGGCCTGGTAGCTCGCCACCTGCACATTCTTGATGTGCGACAAGTTGTCGAGCGGCTTCAGCGCCACCACCATCAAGATGGTGGTGCAGTTGGGATTGGCGATGATGTGCTTGGGTGCGTTCAGGGCGTCCTCGCCGTTTACCTCGGGCACCACCAGCGGCACGTCGTCGTCGAGGCGGAACGCGCTGGAGTTGTCAATCATTGTGCAGCCATACTTGGTGATGGTGGGGGCGAACTCCACCGCAGTCTTGGCGCCGGCCGACACAAACGCAATGTCGATGTCCTTGAAGTCGTCGTTGTGTTGCAGCAGCTGCACCACATAATCCTCGCCCCGGAAAGTGAAGATGCGGCCCGCGCTACGTTTTGAGCCAAAGAGCACCAACTCATCTACCGGGAAATTCTGCTCGTCGAGTACACGCATAAATTCCTGTCCCACAGCGCCACTGGCGCCTACAATCGCTACTTTCATCGCTGTCATGTTTTATTGCGGACAAAATTACAACATTCCGTTCACTTGTGCAACACCTGTGCCGCCTAATCCTCGATAATTGCATCTGAAATTTTTTCCGCCCACAATGCTTGCTTATTCCAATTTTTTGCGCTAAATTTGCTGCGATTTTATAGGTGTCTAAAAATAACCCTAATTAATAACCAATTCATTTCAAGCTATGAAGAAACTTTTACTTCTTGCGGCATTGACCGGGATCGGGTTCAGTGCCAGTGCTGCTGTGGGTGACTTGATTACCGACGGCACGTTCTATTTCAACGTCGTTGCCGAGGGCGATGTCAACGAGGTGGAGTTCGCTCCCAAGCCCAGCGGCACCTACACCGTCAACGACCGCACCATCTTCGGCAACTACAACACCGTCACCATCGGTGGTGTCACCTACAATGTGGTGGGCATCGGTGAGGGCGCGTTCCGCAATGCGCAGTTCCCGACACAAAACATCACCAACCTGCCCTCCAGCCTGCGCTACATCAGCGACTATGCGTTCCAGGGGGTGAAATCGGGCAAGTCAGATACTGATTCCAACATCCGTTTTTATGCCACCATTGAAACGGTGTCGCCGCTTGCTTTTATCGATAACGAAATCAATGGCACCATCAATGTGAGCGGTACCTCCGAGCGTTTCAAACAAGTGGCTTGCACCGCATCCAGGATTCAGTACAACTCCAACAACTGCTATGCACCTTGCAAAAATGGCAACACCTTGGTTGCCATTGGCGGCAAGGGAAAAGTGCTCGGCGACGGCGGTGGCGGATATGCAAACGCCAACAAGCTCACCCTTGCCAGCGACTTCACCATTGTGGGAGCTCACGCCTTCCACGGCAACCAGGGTTACACGCAACTCGATCTGGGCAGTGTGGTGGAGATTCAGGAGTATGCCTTCAAGAACAGCGCAGTGCAGCAGCTCACGTTGCCGGCAACCCTGACCACTGTGGACCCCACCGCTTTCGAGGGTGCAACTGCCATCTTCTCCATCACCTGCAACGCCACCACGCCGCCCGCCGGCTGCGTGTTTGAAGACGCTGTCTATGCCGCCATTCTCGCGAATGGCCACATTACTGTACCCGCCGAGGCACTCGAGGCTTACAAGGCTGATGTCAACTGGGGCAAGTTCTGGGCTGCTCCCGCTCCCACCACCTACACCATCACTGTGGCCGACGGCATTGAGAACGGCACCGTCGAGGTCGACAAGGCCGAGGCCGAGGAAGGCGAAACCGTCACGGTGACCGCCACCCCCATCGACCGCAGCTACCAGCTGAAGAGCATCACTGTCACTCCCGAAACACTCAACCTGGTGGTTGAGGTGGA
>JAFSYB010000079.1 GCA_017443765.1 Muribaculaceae bacterium
CGGATTCCGGTGGGACTACACCGGAGCCACCGGACGACTGCCGCGACTGCTGCTCGAGAAGGAACTGCGCCTGTGGAGCCTGCCCGACACCCTGCGGCTGCGCATCAACCCCGGAAACGCGCCCGTCAAGCAGGTCGTCTTTAGCCTCTACGCCGGCGACGGCAAGCTCAACTCGGTCACCGCCGTGCCCGACACCGTGATTGCCGACCAGCCGATAACGCTCGACCTGCCCACCGCGCAGTGGACACCCGCCGACGACATGGGCTCCTACCCCATCACGCTCTCGGCCATCCAGTTGGACCTGAACGCGATGACCAGCGACGAGCCTTACCACTTGGAAATCAATGGGCTGGAAACCGTCTACGCCCGCGTGCCCGACACGCCCGCCGTGCCCGGCGACGCCGACGGCAACGGCATCACCGACATCGACGATGTGAACCTGGTCATCAACATCATGCTCGGCCGCACACCGGCTACCGACGCAGCCGACGTCAACGGCAGCGGAAACATCGACATCGACGACCTCAACCTCATCATCAACGTCATGCTCGGCAAGCACCAGCCTTGACCCCGCAAAACAAGGCAGACAACCCCCACGGCACAAGCTGATGTGTGTGCCGTGGGGGTTGTGCGGTGATTGGCCATCTACGATGCCCGTTCCCGGCGGTGCCGCCAGCCGAGGGCCGCCACACGGGCGGTCATTTCCGCGTGAGCGTCACTAAGGGTACAAGCATCTCCTCCATCGAGATGCCGCCGTGCTGGAACGTGTCGGTGAAATACTGCACGTAGTAGTTGTAGTTGTTCGGGTAGGCCATAAAGTCGCGGTTGAGGGCGAAGATGTAGGCCGACGACACGTTGGGTGCCGGGAGGCCAAACCGCTTGGGCTGGCGGATGTCGAACACCTGCTTGGCATTGTAGCTCAAGTTCCGGCCCACCTTGTAGCGCAGGTTGGTGTTCACGCTCTTGTCGCCAATCACCTTCACGGCGTTGTCGACGCGTATGGTGCCGTGGTCGGTGGTGAGCACCACCTTGTAGCCCCGCTCGGCCATGAGCTTGAACGCCTCGAGGGCGTATGAGTTGCGGAACCACGATTCGGTGAGCGACCGGTAGGCCTCGTCGCTGTTGGCGAGTTCGCGAATCATCTTGCTCTCGGTGCGCGCGTGCGAGAGGATGTCCACGAAATTAAACACCAGCACGTTCAAGTCAAAGTTGTCGAGGTCGGCAAAGGTCTGCACAAGCCGCTCGCCGGTGGGCGCGTCGCTCACCTTGTGGTAGGAGAAGCGGAACTTGCGCCGGAAGCGGTCGAGGAACGTTTGGATAAGCGGGGCCTCGTTCACGTTCTTTCCCTCCTCGTCTTCGTCAACCCACAAGTCGGGAAACATTCGCTCGATGTCGATGGGCATCAGCCCCGAGAAGATGGCGTTGCGGGCATACTGCGTGGTGGTGGGCAGGATAGCGGTGTACAGGTCGTCGTGCTCAATGTTGAAATAGTCGCTCAGCAGCGGGGCAATGGTGCGCCACTGGTCGTAACGGAAATTGTCGATGAGCACGAAGCACACCTTGTGCCCCTGGTCGAGCAGCGGCAGCACGCTGGTGCGGAACACCTCGTCGCTGCGCAGCGGGTGCGCGTCGCCGGTGAGCCAACTCTCGTAGTTGCGACGCACCATCTTGCAGAAAGCGGCGTTGGCCTCGTCTTTCTGCATCTTGAGCATTTCGGTCATGCCCGTGTCGGCACTCGACAGCGTGAGCTCCCAGCGAACGAGCGTGCGGTAGAGGTCATACCAGTCGTCGATGCCTTGCGCACGGCCAATCTTGTCGCTGATGGCCATGAACTCCTGGCGGTAGTCGCCCTCGACTTTCTCGGTCACCAGAGCCTCGCTGTGCAAGTTCTTCTTGATGGACAGCAATATCTGCATCGGGGTCACCGGCTTGATGAGATAGTCGGCAATCTTGCTGCCGATGGCCTGGTTCATGATATTCTCCTCCTCGCTCTTGGTAATCATGATCACCGGCACGGTGGGTTGGAGGATTTTGATTTGCTGCAGGGCCTCCAGACCGCTGATGCCCGGCATATTCTCGTCGAGAATCACCAGGTCGAAGTGCTGCTGCTGGAGTGCGTCGAGGGCGTCGCGGCCATTGGTGACCGTCACCACATCGTAGCCCTTGCTGTGCAGGAACAGGATGTGCGGCTTGAGCAGGTCAATCTCATCGTCGGCCCAAAGGATAACTTTCTTGTTCATTGCTGATGGTGCTGAAAAGAGATGGTTGAAAAAAAACGTAGAATTCATTCCACGCGAAACAGCGAGAAATTCACCTTGCCATAGGTGCGGTGCTGGATAAACTGCGGCAGGGCGCTGAAGTCGTTGCGGCGCGAGTGCTCCATGACAAACAGCGTGCCGGGCTTGACCACTGCCGAGCCCAGCACAAGCGCGGGCAGGTCGGCGAGCTGAGGCAGGTCGTAGGGCGGGTCGGCAAACACGATGTCGAACTGCTGCCGGCAACTGCTCAAAAAGCGGAACACATCGCCCTTGACCACCGTCATGCCCTCGATGTTGAGCTGCTGCTGCACGCGGCGAATGAAGTTGAACTGCGTGGCGGCCTTTTCCACACAGGTGACGGTGGCGCAGCCCCGCGAGGCAAACTCGAAACTGATGGCCCCGGTGCCGGCGAAAAGGTCGAGGGCGTGAAGCCCGTCAAAGTCCACCAGGTTCTCCAGCACGTTGAAAATGTTCTCACGCGCCATGTCGGTGGTGGGACGCGCCGTGATGTTGCCGGGCACATCGAAGCGCCGGCGGCCGTATTTTCCTCTTATGATTCGCATATGGCAAACAGAATTAAGTCAAGTGGTGCCCTCATCGCATCGGGTCCGAGGCGCATCGCCGCAGCGGGGAAGATGGCGGGCATCACATATTTAACATATTGTCGCAGCTGCGGCGCAAGGGCGTCGCGCAACGCCTTGTCGCCCGTGAGCTGAATTTCGTCGGTGAGTGCGTCCAGGCGCAGGCTCTGCCAGGTGTGCAGCACCAAGTAGGCGGCATCGCCGGCATTGCGCAGCGGCAAACTGTTGGCCAGCACAAGCTGCCCGTGGCGGTAAACGGCCATGTCCATCGCGTCGTCGTGCAAGTTGACAAACATCCGCGCAATCGTGGTGCCGGTGTTCAGCCTCATGAAATGCTCGCACAGCGGGTAGAGGTGATGCACCACCGGCGGGGTGTTGAACGTGCGTTGCAGGAAGGCCATCATGCCTCGTGGCAAGCCGCACACAATGCCCACGCCACACTGCGGCAGCAGGCAAGTTGCCGCGTCGCTGTCGTCGCCGGGGAAAGCGGCTGCCAGCACGCTGGCTGCCACCTCGGCATCGGCAGCCACCTCGGGGGGGACAACCACGAAATGCGGCGTGCGCACCACCACGCGCACGCGGCCATAGTCATCGAGCAGCACGGGATTGTCGTACACGGCATTCTCGATGGCCTGCAACGCGGGCAATGCGGGGTCAACACGAATCTCACGCGACACCAGCGAGCCGTCCTGCTCCGGGGCGTAGAGCATGAACTGCACCCTGCGGCGGCTCACCGCCACGTCAAGCGCCCAACGCTCGGGGTGCTGGATGCTGACATCGCTCACGGTAGGTGTGGGGTTGCTCATAGGTTTTCACTTTTAGGCTGCAAAAATAGCTATTTTTGGCGTAACAGCGAAATATCGGGCAACGAAAAGCGCATCTGCAGCAATCAAAATCACCATGGGGGGGAAGAAAGTATCAAAACGAATAATCACGCTGCCGCGTGGAATCACAAAGTACTCGCGACCGTACCGCCCCCGCAGGCCGCAGCGACACACAGACGTTACTTAAATCCGCCTAATTCGTGTAATTCGCATTAAGAATCACCCTCACAAAACGTTACAGCGCCAACATAACTTTCCCGCTGTGAAAATTTTGAAATCAATTCTGATAAATTTGCTGCGCTGCGCTTGCCCTTCGGGCTCCCGTTCGGTCGCGAGCACTTCGTGGTTCCGCCCGCAGGGCGCCGCTACACACAGACGTCACTTAAATCCGCCTAATTC
>JAFSYB010000080.1 GCA_017443765.1 Muribaculaceae bacterium
CTAATCATCTTGATTAGGACCAACTTGCGCCACACATTTCGTTACAGCACCAAACAAAAAACCCGACTGGCGAACTTGCTTGTTTGCAAATGGCAGTCGGGGAGTAAATAGTGAATAATGGAGTGATGTCACATCTTGCCGGCAATGGCGGCGGCAATGGCTGCCATCTGCTCGGCGGGCAGGGTGAGCTTGGGTTTCTGGAAGTTCAGGTCGCCCTCGGTGTTGAGGGGCACCAGGTGGATGTGGCAATGCGGCACTTCCATGCCCAGCACGGCCACGCCGATGCGCTTGCAAGGCACAGCCTGCTCCAGTGCCTGGGCCACGCGGCGCGCAAACGCCCACAGCCCGAGGTATTCCTCCTCGGTAAGCTCAAACAGATAGTTGACCTCGCGCTTGGGAATCACCAGCGTGTGTCCCTTGGCCACGGGATTGATGTCGAGAAAAGCGTAGTAGTGCTCGTCCTCGGCCACCTTGTAGCTCGGTATCTCGCCGGCCACGATTTTGCTGAATATTGTCATTGTCGTATAGCGTTTGTGAATCAGAGCGAGATTTCGAGAATTTCAAACTTCATCGTCCCTGCCGGCACGGTGACCTCAACCACATCGCCCACTTTATGCCCCAGCAGACCTTTGGCAATGGGTGTGGAAATGGCTATTTTGCCCTCGCGCAGGTTCGATTCGGTCTCGGTGACAATGGTGTAGGTCATTTTGGCGCGGGTTTTGGTGTTCTTGATGGTCACCTTGGTGAGCAGCTGCACCTCGTCGGTCGAGACATTGCTTTCGTCGATGATTCGCGCACTGGCCATCATCGCCCTCAACTCGGCAATCTTGGTTTCCAACATACCCTGGCGCTCCTTGGCAGCGTCATACTCGGCATTCTCCGAGAGGTCGCCCTTGTCGCGGGCCTCGGAAATCGCCTGCACCACCGCCGGACGCTCCACAGTTTCCAGATGGGTCAGTTCGGCCATCTTCTTATCATAACCCTCTTGGGTCATATAGCATATTGCCATCTTTTATTCGTTTTTTTAAAAGTTAAAAAATGGAAGAATCTCAACTGCGTTGAGACTCCTCTGTGCCACGAAAGGTCGTTTTTTACGCTGCAAAATTACTTACAATTTGGCGCATGGGCAACAATGTGCAAGCTAAATTGGTGTTTTTTTAAAATCTTTAACCTATCGTCGCCAATTCATTCTGAACAGCCGCCATGCCGTCACCACCGCCACCACCGCCACAGCCAGAGCGGCCCACCATACCTGGCACTCCATAGCCGTGAGCGCCGCCAAAGCCACTGTCAGTGTCCAGGCGGTGGAGGCCAGCGAACCGATGCTGAGCGTGAGCCGGTAACGGCGCACATACACCACAGCCACCAAAACCGTATAGAAGGCATACCACAGCACAAAAGCCACGCCCAGGCCGGTGATTCCCCACCAGGTATAGCACACCATGCTGAGGATTACCGAAGCCACCGCGCTGATGGTTTCGGTGACCACATAGGTGCGCCCGTCGCCACGCGCGAGAATCACAAAGGCCATGCACCACGACAACGCCCGGAACACCATGCCCACCATGCCCCACGCCACGTAGGGGAGAATCACGTTGAACTCGCTACTGTAGAGCAGCCACACAATGGGTTCGCGCAACAAGATGAACAACACCGCCACCGGAGCCAGCACCATCATGGCCACGTTCACCTCCTGACTCACAAACACGCGCAGGCGCGTGGCGCTTTGCGACACAGCGGCCAGGCGGGGATAATACTCCATGCCCAGGGCTGTGAACAGCAGTCCCGTGTACTTGTTTATTAACGTGTATCCGGCCTGGTAAAAGCCCACCTCACTGGTGCCGCCGCGATGGTTGAGCCAGGCATTGAACACATAGGCGGCAAGCAGGCTGGCAAAATTGCCAATGGTCATATAGATGCCCAGCCGCACAAACCCGGTTCCCATCTTGGCGGTCTCGCGTGCGGAGAGCCTCGTGGGCGAGAAGTCACGGTTGCGCAGCAGCCATGCCGCGAGGGCGTTGCAACCGGCATAAGCCACAATCGAGGGCACCACGCTGCGCTCGCGCAGCCAGTAGAACATGGGGATGGAAATCAGCAGGCCTCCCAGGGTGCCCCACAGGGTGCTGGTGGCCAGCCGCCGCAACTTGCCCGTGCCCTGCAAAATGGCCTGCTCGCCATTGGTGAGGGCCATGAGCAACACGGCCACGCTCAAGGCCACAAAGCCCCAGATGTGGTCTTGGTCGCCAAACGTGAACCGGCTCAGTGCCGGCGACAGAGCCAGGGTGAGCGTGGCACCGCCCAAGCCCAGCCACAGCGACCAGCGGCGCACCACGGCCACAATGCGCGCCAGCAGCGACACGTTGCCCGACTCGCCGGCCTGCGAGATGTCGCGCACACTGCTGCTGCGCACTCCCAGGTTGGTGGCAATGTTGAGCATCTCCAGGGCGTTGTTGAACAAGCCGAAAAGCCCCACACCCACCGAGCCTATCCACAGGGCGACCAGCTTGGTGCGCACCACCGAGCACAAAATGCCCAGCATCTGCACGCCGCCAAAGATGCCCATGGCCTTCACGGCCATTTGCGATATGCTCGTTTTCTTGCCAGTCATTGCGCTGATGGAATTAATGTGCGATAAAGTGAAACATGATAAGACGAGGAACCACAACATCAAAACACTAAACCCCCAGCTCCCAAACTTGCGTGACGGTACCCCGGCCGCCAAGTCGGGCTTTCTGTTGCAGCAAGCCAGTGTTCAGCACGCGTCCATGCTCCTCGGTGGAGATGCCGAAATCCAGATAGCGGCACCCCCGGTTGCGCGCAACGTCCTTGAGGTGTTCAAACAATGCCGTTAATGCGTGCAACTCGCGGCCGGCAGTCGACGAGGCAATGTACTGGCAATGCGCCACGGTGTGCGTGTAATACGTCACTACGCCGGCAAGCAAGTTGCCGTCAAGCTCGGCCGTGTGGAGCGCGATGCGGTCATGGAAGCGGCTGTGCAGCAAGGCAATCTCGTCGAGCGAGTGCACCGGCCGGGTGTTGTGCCGCCGAGCCAGCACTTCCTCAAGCAGCCGCCAGTAGGCCGGCCAGTGCTCGCTCTCGCCCACGTCCAAGGCGGCACGTTGCGCCACGCGCAGGCCGCTGCGGTTGCCGCGGTCGAGGGGGAGCGGGTCGTGCAGGTCGATAGTGGTGGAAATGCCGGTTTCAGCCACTGTGGCACCGCATCGCCACAGTGCGTAAAGGTCTTCCTCGGCGGGGTAGCGGTGGTAGATGTGCGGCACGGGCTTGTAGAGCAGTCGCGTGAAGCCCTCGCCGCGCAACCATTGCAGGGCGGCTTCCATCACGGCGAGCATCACGGCGGCGTCCACGCGCTTGCTGGGCATGAGCCACCCGCCGTAGCTCAGCCCCTGGTGCGAGTGCAGGGTGTCGCCGGCGCGGTTGGCCGGCAAGGCGGCAAGCAGGCGCCCGGCGTCGTCGCGGGCCAGCAGCGAGCAGTCGTCAAACCGGTCGCTGTGGTAGTCCATATAGCCGCGCTCGTGCAGCAGCGTGCCGTTGCGGCTGCGCCGCACCAAGTCGTCCCACTCGGCACAGCAGTCAGGGGTATATCGCTCTATCGTTATCATATCTGCTCAAACACTATCATCAATATCCAACCCACCCATGAAACAAAAAGAGCATTGCATAGAAAGAAAAGAGTAAACAATTTTTTCATAGTCCGAAAAGTTCTTTAAGCGTGGTAAAATAGCTATCTGCGGTGCGGTTAGCGATTCCGCGAATGATAGCGTTTTGTATCTCGATGTCCTCAAACGGGATTGGCTCGGTCGAGGCGAGGTCGTAAGCAAGGTATGTTTCCTCGGGCTTGCGCACGTTGAAACCTTTGCTGGCAAGTTGCTTGCCGGTGAATATGCGTGGCGCATTGCCCGTGAGCTTGAACATCAAATACTGTTGCTTGTAATGCAAGAACAAATATTTGCAGGTGTCAAAGCCTTGCTCGACACGAATTGAGCCGGGACGTGGCCCAGTGCGAATGTAGTATAACTTGTTTGCAAGGATTTGTTTCATTTGTTCCTCGCCGTTGAAATAGCCCACAAGCACCTTTTCTTCTTCCATCGGCTTGCTCTCCGGCACTTCGTTGTCGGTGAGGTGTTGCTCCTGCATGAGAGATGTTTGGTTTATTGCGCTGTCGTTGAAAACTCGTTCAACACTCGGCAGTCCATATTCTTGTGAGGGTTCGGCGGCAATAAGCATATCAACAAAGTTCTCGTTGATGTTGTAGGCGACAATCTTTTGTCGTGCATAGCGTTTTGTATCAAGCAGTTCCGCCACATCGTTATCGAGCTTGAAGTCCTCATGAACGTAGAAGTATGGTGCTATTTCGGCAATGAGGCGAGCGTTTTCTTGAGCAGCTTTTTTCTCCAAAGCCATCAGCACAAAGCCGCAGTCGGGATAAGGGCAATAGACTTTGCCATGCAGCCGTTTGAAATTGATTTCAACGGCTCGTTTCAAACTAAACGCCTCGCGTGGTTCAAGAATGGCAAAGTCGTATGTATGTTTCAACACGTCGATAATGGCGGTGCGAAATATATTTCTCGCCTTGTCGCGGAACGATGTTTTGGCAAACTCGTTTCCACGCCCATAGAGTGCGAGAATGAAAAGGAAATTAATGTCGTAGTGCGAGATCCATAGCGTGTCGCGGTCGAACAAGCGGTTGTTGAACTGCCAATTCAGGTGCAGCACCGGCTTGTCGTTGTTGTCGAGATGCGGTTTTAGTCCGTCATCGTCGAACGAGAAATTCTCATTGTCAATCTCCGCACTGATGAAGAAATTAGGCGTGATGTTGTAACCCTCGGTGAGCGGGTCAAGATACATCGCTTCTTCCTCAGTGCGGTCGCCGCTATGCAGGATGTCGAAATCGTACTGAATGATGTTCTTGGCGTAGGTGTACTGCTTGTAGATGGAGTTTTCTCCCACCGATGAGCCGATTTTGTAATACTTCGAGTCTCCGATGTAGTAGATTTCGTTCTCGCCGTCAAATGGGCGGTGAACGAGGTCGCTATAGAGGAACAAGTGGTCGATAATCTTGCCGTCTTTTTGGTCTTTGAGCCTTTTGGGCAAGTTGTGCTGCCCGATGAGTTCGTCAATGATTGCCTCAAATATGTTCTCGAACTTATAGGCAAGCAGATAGTCGAGCGTGTTGCTCGACGAGGCGATTTGCGATGACTGCTCAAAGAAAGCGTAGCATAGATTCCACAGTTTCAGTGCCTTGTCGCTGAAATACTTGTACTTGATTTGTTTGAGCCTGATAGTGCCGTAAAAGTCGCGGTACTGCTCAAACAATTCACCTGTTATCAACTCGTAGTTGAAATTGATTTTGACGGGAAAACCATAATGCTCACTGATGTAGTTGAGTATCGAAAAGAAGATAATGAGCAGTTCCTCGTCAAAATTGATTTGCTTTTTCTTGTTCACCGGGTTCATGTAGATGGGCGCGTCGTCCTGCATCACAGGCTGCTGCATGGCGATGGTTTTGCGCCAGTTTATCTTGTTGAAACCGCTGTGAATGTTCTTCACAATGAACATGAAAAAGTCTTGGTTCTCCTCGTTGAACTTGACAAGCGAGAGCAGGATGTCGATAAAGGTGTTCTCCACCTTGTTTTGCGTGTTGTCGAGCTGCGAGACGCATTGGCGCGTCACAATCTCACTGTCGGGATTGAGACGCTTGAACTCACGGATTGCCCGGTAAATCCACACCGACAACTCGTAGAGGAAATCATGCTCGGTGTCGGTGAGCAAGCCGTCCTCGACAACCAGCAGTTTCTCCGGCTCATACTTGCCAAACACCCAGTCGCAGGTTGTAACCTCGTCTTTGTTTTCTTCGTTTGGAGCGTCAATGCGACGTTGCAGCACCACCTTTGGCAAGAAGAAAACACAGTCGTTGACTTCGGGCAAGAAACAATAACCCACATAGTCCACTCGCACCTGTCCGTTGTCGTTGGCAGGCTGCAATCGAGTGAAACCACGCAAAGCGCTCAATATTGCGTGTTCATCGTAAGGATATTGTTCAATGACGATTCTCACTGATAAATCACTTCGAGATTAAGTGAAAGAACACTTGAAATGTGTTTAAGGAATGCAGCAAGTGTTTGAGTCTTCGCGCCTCTTACTACTTGATAGCCTTGTATTTCAATATAGTTATAAGTAGGATCGTCGATTATAGGCTGCATTTGTTCTTTCGAAATTAATGGGCAATTGCGGCGTTGATATGGTTTTGCCGCAGCTATCGGTTCAACCTTTTCAACGCCAATCTTTATTATTGCGTCCTTGTATGTATCGAAGTTGCTGTCTGACTCAAATGTAGTTCCATCAGGGAATTTCACAATGAGTTTTTTACCTTGCTTGCTTTCTTCTTGGACTGCTTTCAAGTCATCTTGGGCTTCATCAATTATTTCTATGGGGTGAACACCTAATTGCTGAATAAACTTGTTAACAAGTTTATCATCAATCTTTCCGTTTTCAAAGAATTGGTTGAATGATACATCTTTCCCATCTATCTTGAAGATGGAATCATTACGTCCAGCGTAATCTTTATAGATGTCACTCCAAAGGTAGAATATCACCTTTGAAACGAAACGCTGCATAGTTATGTTCTTGCCATTATCAGGGCGAACAAAGAAGTAACCGAGTTGTTTATCTTCGCTATGGGTGAGTTTCAATATACGCTCATTGTCTTCTTTGATAAACTCGCCCCAATCGTATGTTGTGCCGTCGATGTCAATCTTGTTGGCGATTGGATTGCCGTCTTTATCTAACGGCTCATACTGAATTGGAATGTACTCCCAATCCCAGCGACGCTTGAAAGCGCTGTCAATTGGGAATAGCGATTGGTCACTGGTGTTCATCGTTGCGATGATACTGAAATTGGGCGGTAATTTCATTTCTTCACCCAATGCTATCTTCTCAAAGCCTTGCTCAATCAGATTTTCTTGAATGTTGTTAAACTCATCCAAAAGATATTTTGCAAGGTCTTCGTCAGGCACAATGCCATATTGTGAGAAACCATTCTCATCGCGGTCGAGAAGTTGGAATATATCACCGAAGATTTGGGCGCAGTTGCCACGGTTGATTTCTTCGATAATCAACGTGTAGTTGATGTTTTGCCCTTCTTTGCGAGCAGCAAAACGCTTCCACGCCTCAACGTATGCTTTGGCAAAACATTGCCCCTCAAACTTGTAGATGATTTTCTTGGGGTCGTCTTCGTCTTGCATAGGCTTATAGCAGCCGACAAATGAAGAATAATCGGTATCGGGGTGGAATGTTGTGCGTATCACATCTTGTCCCTCGGTTGCGACCTCAATTGCGTGCGATTTGCCCGTCCCTGGCGCACCAAAGTAGATGATTTGCAGAGCTTTTGAAATATCGGATTCAGAATGATATTCAGTGGTGCCTCTGAAAAGCAATGCAGCTTTCAGAAATCTTATATATGTGAGTAAAGTGTTATGATATTGACCACCACCAACTTGTTTGAAACTTTTTCCCTTATTGCTTTTGTTGTCATCAAACTCTGAAAATGACGGTACTTTCGATAATTCGTCATAAATACTTTGAAGGATAACAGGATCGTCACAATGCAGAAAACCAGGAAAATCAGGAAATCTGTTTTTTGTTAAGACCTCTAATCTACTAAAATCAGTGTAATTGTTCGCACTGTTTGGAGAACTCGTACAATTAATGATGAAGCTTTTATACTCATTTAGTTTTTGTTCCGCGGAATTAAATAGATGTGCCATAATCAATTGCTTATAAAATTTTCATCTCACAAAAATGTATTTGTTGGCGAGGTCGTAGACTGCATCATCGTCCGGCTCGTTACGAGTGATTAGGGTGTCGATTTCGTACATCTCGTAATCAAGAGGGAGCAGATAGCGATTGTCAACCTTGACTTCAAGGGTGACAGGGTTTATGGCAAGGATTACGTCCTCGTCAAAACCATCGCGGTCGTTGCAGTAGTCATACAGAGCGTTGTAGATTTTATTCTCAAACGCTCGCAAGTCGTGTATGGTACTGAACTCGTCAAACATATATTTAAAAAACAAAACTCCCAAGTAGCGCCAGAAAGCCGACCAAAGCTTGTTTCACTACGAAGGAGTTTGTTGTATCGTTTCTACTGATGTAGCGGTCATTTATCTGGCATAAGCGTATAAATACGCTTACTACGAAATGCAAAGGTAGTCATTTTTCTTGTAACGATGCGCATTTCGGACAAGAATTGTGAAAAACTTTTTGTGACCTGCCTTTTCATTCACGCTGCAAAGGAGCAAAGGGTGAGTGCCAAAATCTTGCACTGGTAAAGAAAAAAATCTTAAGGTGGGTTCTATAAATTGCTTGAGTCGTATTGGGATTGATTGCTGAGTAGATTTTGTCTCAAGCTGCGCGAAATCTGCAATTAAGTGAGTGCAACGCCAAGCTTGCTTGGGCGATGCCGAGCGTGTGCAGATTCTAC